>CALCRR010000239.1 GCA_937894495.1 uncultured Ruminococcus sp.
TAGCAGCCACAAAAGCGCCCCCTCCCCTCCGGGGAGGACTCGATATCTCGCCCACTACACAATAGTGCGGCAGGTGGGGGAAACACCCCGTCCGGTGAGGACAGGTGGGGGAGGCGAGCCGTCCGCCCGAGGACAATTATGAATTAGATAACCCCTTTTGCGTGTCTTGTTACGTGGCAGCCAACGTTTACCGAGACGGGCAGACCTGCAATGTGGGTGGGGGCTTCCTCGATGTTAACTGCAAGGCAGGTCTGGGTGCCGCCGAAGCCCTGGGGACCTATGCCGAGGGCGTTTATTTTTTCAAGCATTTTAGCTTCAAGCTCTGCGTAAAGGGGCTTGGGGTTGCGCTGACTGACAGGGCGGCACAGGGCTTTTTTTGCAAGGTAAGCGCACTTCTCAAAATCGCCGCCTATGCCCACGCCTATGACTATAGGCGGACATGGGTTTGAGCCTGCCTTGGCGCAGACCGACACCACCCAGTCGATTATTTCATCGTGAGTGACCGAGGGGGTCATCATTTTAAGCTGCGACATATTCTCGCTGCCGAAGCCCTTGGGGGCTACCATTATATCCACCTTGTCGCCCTCTGTGATCTTAAGGTGTACCACAGGGGGCGTGTTATCCCCTGTGTTGACTCTCTCTAATGGGTCTGATACTATCGAGCAGCGCAGTCTGCCGTCAATGTAGCCCCTGGCAACTCCCCTGTTTATAGCTTCGTTCAGAGAGCCGCCCACAAAGTGGACCTCCTGACCCACCTCCATAAAAATAACAGCCATGCCTGTGTCCTGGCAGATGGGTATGGTCTCATTTCTGGCAACGTTTATGTTTTCGATTATATCATCAAACACGTTTTTGCCCACGGGGGACTTTTCCAGCTGTGCGCCATGCTTAATGCAAGCCTCCATATCCTCGGGGAGATAGAGGTTAGCCTTTATGCAGAGCTCTCTGATAAGCTCCTCAACCTCTTTTACGTTTATCTCTCTCATATTAAATTCTCACTTTCCCATTTTTTCTATTGAAGCGCCTATAAGCTTTTTGAACAGCGGCGCTGCCTTATCTGCTGCCTGCTGTACCTCAGCGTGGGTGAGGGGATCATCGGTCATGCCTGCGGCAAGGTTCGCCACGCAGGATATGGCGCAGACCCTCATTCCCATATGGTTGGCGGCTATAGCCTCGCAAACGGTGGACATTCCCACAGCGTCAGCTCCCAGCGTTCTCAGCATTTTTATCTCGGCAGGGCTCTCGAAGGACGGACCTGTCAGCTGCACATAAACCCCTTGTTTAAGGCTTATGCCCAGCTCAGCGGCGGTGGAGCTGATGATATCTCTCAGCTGCTTGTCATAAACGCTGCTCATATCGGGAAAGCGAGTGCCCAGCTCGTCAATATTAGCACCTATAAGGGGGTTTGGCACAAAGCTTGATATGTGGTCGGTGACAAGCATAAAATCGCCTGCACTAAAATCGCCATTTATTCCCCCCGAGGCATTTGTGAGAAACAGTATCTCGGCGCCCAGCATAGACATTAGTCTTGCAGGCAGCACCACGTCCTCCATGCTGTAGCCCTCGTAATAGTGTACTCTGCCCTGCATTATCACCACAGGCACATCGCCCACATAGCCGAAAACGAACCGCCCCTTGTGACCCTCCACCGTTGACACGGGGAAGCCCTCTATCTCGCTGTAATCAAGGGCAGCCTCCACCTTTATCTCGTCGGCAAAAGCCCCCAGCCCCGAGCCCAGCACCAGCGCAGCCCTCGGCTCAAAGCTCACCTTAGCCCTGACCTGCTCAAAGCATTTCAAAAGCCTTTCATAAGCCGCAGTATTTTTCATATATCATCTTCCTTTTTGCTTTTTTGAGTATACTTATACATTATATATTTTACCCTATTTCTTCAATTTTGTCAACATTTTATTCCCCCACGTCCTCACCGGACGGGGTAATTCCCCCCCCTGCCGCACTTTTGTGAA
>CALCRR010000240.1 GCA_937894495.1 uncultured Ruminococcus sp.
GTCTGAAAAGAGGACTCTTGCTTCTTGCCTCTTGCTTCTTGCTTCTAGAGGGATAGGTGGGGGAATTAGTAAGACATATTTTGTTCTATCAGCGAGACCTTGTCGTAGCTGTTTGCCGAGGGTGCGCCAAGGGCAAAAAGAACATCGGTGGCGCCTACCTCCTGAGCAAAGCTCACTGAGTTTATGTTGAAAAACCTGTTGTCACAAAGATATATCTTTGAGAATGAAGAGGTCAGGAAAGGCACCAGTGCGTTGCCGTAGCTGTCCTTGAAGATCACCAGCACACGGTCGTTGTCGGCGTCGGTGTCTACCTCTAAAATAGTATCGTCTGTGCCCACAAATACCGTGTAGCTGGAGCCTATGTCGATATCGTCATTAAAAAGCTGACCCTCGCTGCCGCCTGTGAACCAGGTATCGTGGAAGGTGGTGACGCAGTTATCAAGGTTTGCAGGCTTGTAATAGGTAAAGGTATCGGGATATTCCTCCAGCGCATAGATCTCGTTGACGGTGTAGAACGCCCCTAGGTAGCCCTCACGCTGTATCTCCTCATAGGTGTCAAACTCTGCAAAGGGCACCCCTGCCTCCTCGGCGAAAATGCCTGCCGCATAAAATGCCGCCAGCGGCTGCCAGTGGTAATCGGTGCGGGAGTAGATATACTCCGCCTTGTGGTCCTCCAGCTTCTGGTTTATAAATACACCCTTTGCGGCGGTCAGCTGTGAGTAGACCTCCCGGGTGCTTTCCAGCTGGTCTGCATAGCCGTCCTTTAGATCCTCGGGAGTATAAAACTCCTGAGAGGTGGGTATCACCATCAGGTAAACATCAGTGCCCTCCCCCACCGCTGCGGCATATCCGTCTACGCTCCGCGCCAGGTACTCCCCTGCGTCATAGCCGTAGTAGTATTCCTCCATAGCCCTCACCTGGGGGGTGCCTGCGTTGGCGAGTATGCAGCCGTTTACATACTCCGATGTTTCCTCCTCCACAGGGGCAGAGGTGGTCACCAGAGTGGTGGCGGTCGTAGTTGTAGTTGTAGTGGTGGTGGTAGTCTCGGCAGCAGTCTCCTGCGGCTGCGCTCCCGAGCCCTCTGCGCTCTCGCTGACAGCTCCCGCAGCTGCCGTGCCTGCGGTGGCAGGGGCAGCACCTCTGTCAGACTCTATCCTGCTGCCGCAGCCCGAAAGCCCCAGCACAGCGGCAGAGCACACACAAATTATTTTTCTCATATCCATTTTTAAAAGCCCCATAGCTTACGCTCCCTTTTTAGCTGCTTTTATTATCCTCATTGAGTCCTTGGTATCAAGCACCGTGTCGCCGTTGTGGTCGGCGGCGTTAAACTGCCTGCCTGCTTCGGGCTGCCTTTTCTTTCTGGCGTAGGATATTGACAGCATAGCGTCCTTGGTGTCCACCTTGCCGTCGTTGTTGATATCGCCTTTGAGAAGGCTACGGGAGAATGTGCCGTTCATAAACCTCATGCGCTGGTCTATCCAGCCCAGGGTGCCCTCGGCTGCGTCTGTTGCGCCCTCTTTGTTTTTGTTCAGATCGTCGGCGTATTCGGCTAAAACTGCCCTCTCGTCATTTACCGTCTGCTCAATTATACCGCCGTTTACAAGCTCTGTCCACCTGTCTGACGCAAGCTTAGTGAACCAGTCCTGCTTGGCAAGAACTATGAACCAGGGGTTTGAGCGGTCGCCGTACCTGCTGACAAAGCTCTTCTCACAGAATGCCCCTGCCCAGTAGCGGTCTGCGCTGTCGTTATAAGCCCAGTTGAAGTCCCAGGGGGAGGTAAAGGTGAGCTTGGTTATTTTTGCATCGGGCGCAAAATCTGCGCACATATAGAAGCTGCCCTCGCCGCAGTCGTAGTCGTGTACCGACTCATAAAGCAGATAAAGGTCAGCCACCGACTGAACGTCCATAACTGCGCTTACAGTCTCCTCGGCAGTGGTATAGTCTGCCTTTACAAGGTCATAGTTATCATCAAAGGTATAATACCTGCCCTTTTCGCAAGCCTGATAAACTATGGTGAACACGTTTTGCAGATACTTGCTTATAAAATCCACCTGCTCTGAGGAATAAAGGTCGTTTTTAATGGTGTATTCGGCTGGCACGAACTGCCTTGTCTCGCCCCTTATGTCGGTGACTGTGGCGGTATCGTAATCCATTGAAACGAAGTAGTTCCCGGGCTCCCAGGCATAGTTGTCAAGCTCCAGATAATAGCCTATATCTGTGCCCTCATAGCCCTCCTCGGGCTCGGTGACGTCAACACGGTTCTTGTTGACCTGGTTCTGCTCGCAGAGAAGATAGGTGTCCTGGAACTTATCGTTGACGTAAACATGGACAAAGGTGCTGTCACTGCAATAGGTATCATCGCCGATTATAGCTCTGCCCAGGCGGAAAGCAAAATCGTTGGCGATAAGGTTCCAGTCGGACTTCAAAAGCACCCAGCTCTTGCATTTTGCGCCGCCGTTGAGCCCCAGCATATTCTGCTTTTTATCGAACTTTATGCGGTAGGGCACGGGGTTTTTCTTTATCTGCTCCACATCGCCGTAATAGGCAGAGGAATTGCCCCTGACCCTTATGCCTGCTGAGACCTCGCTCATAGCAAGCTTGTCATCGCAGTTGAAAACGTCCACCACGCAGGAGGTATAAAGCTCCTTGCTGAGTATCAGCTCGCTGTTGTTCTGGGTGGTTATGTTGATAACAGGCAGCTTTGTGTTTTTTGCCACGCTGTCCTCAAAGGCTTTTTTAGCCTCCTTATCCACCCCCAGCGACTCAAAGGTAGCAGGCTCGGGGTTCACCACCTGGCTCTCCTCCACAGGCAGAGTATAGGCGCTGACCGCTGCCCCGAAGCAGGTAAAGGTCATCACCGCAGCCGCAGCGCAGGATATCAGCTTTTTCAAAGCATTGCTTGCAGATGTATATGACATAGTTCATACCTCCGTTATTTTTATAATATTGTACAAAAATTATATCATACAAGGGGCATTTTTGTCAATATATTGAAATCGTTACCAGAAAAATTATTTTTGCCGTATTCTGAGGTGTATCGCTGTAGGTTGTTTTTTTATCCTACTGCCTGCAAGTTCTGTCGGGGGCGACCCTTTTGAAAAAGGCTTATCCCCTTAGCCCCTCTCTAAAACTTCTGTTTCTTTTTGGAGAGGGGGACGGCAGTGCGGTCTTAAAAGCAAGCTGTTGCTGCATAATAAGTCGTTAAGAAAACAAAAGCCCCCTCTCCAAAAAGAAATAAAAGTCTTTGGAAAGGGGTTCGGGGAATAACCTTTCTTCAGAAAGGTTTTCCCCGATAAAGCCTGCTGACAGCAGGATTAAAGTAAACGCCATTGAAATTGCTGCTTTGCGAACTTCGCAAAAGCATAAATCGAACTTTTACTCGTTCACAAAGTGCAATTTCTAATGTCGTTTACTATAAAAATCACACTCAGATATAGTATTCAGGCTCATGCAGCTCGGAAATATTTCGGCAGCTCTCACGCACTATGAGGGTGCCTTCCATTTCCAGCCGTGAGATTATGCGGTGTCCGCCGTGTATCCTGTCTAGCAGCAGTATAAGTGCAAAGCGCACCATTTCGTTTTTTGGCAGAGATACGGTGGTGAGCATGGGTGAGGTATACTGGGCTTCCTCGATATCGTCGCTGGATACTATCGAGGGGTCGTAGTACCTGCTGCGGCGCTTGCTGAGGCATTTCAGCATTCCGATAGCTAAAATATCGTTGGCGCAGTATATGCCCGTGGGCGGGTCGTCAAGCTTTAAAAAATACTCCATAGCCTTATAGCCGTGGTCCTCGTTGGGGGTGGTGTCATAAATATAGTCTATGTCAGACTCCAGATGATAATGCATTTGCGCCGACTGGTAGCCTGCGAACCTTGCCTCGTTATGGCAGTCACCCACATAGCCTATCTTGCTGTGGCCGCACTTTACAAGGTAGGATATAGCAGTTACCGCTATCTTTTTGCCGTCGCACAGCACCTCGTCCACCTCATAGTTGGTGGAGTTGCGGTTTATCGACACGATATTTTTCTCACGCTTTTTGAGCACCTTCAGCACCTTGGTGCTGCACTTGCCTATTATTATCATGCCGTCAGCCTTCTGCTCCTTGCCCTCATAGAGCTTATCCACCATGCCCTCGATATCCGCCGTCATGCAGTATTTGTCGTCCGAGAACTCAGCCTGATGCCAGACGCTTGAAACGATGCAGCTGTTTATGCGCACCTCTCTTTCCATGAGCCTTAAAAGCTCGCTGTAAAAGGGGTCGTTGGCTTCTGAGGTCACATGGGTCAGCAGAATGTTGACGTAGTATATCTCCTTTTTGGCAGCGCCCCCTGATTTAAGGCGGCGTGCGGCGTCGTTGGGTATGTAGTTTATCTCCCTTGCTGCCGCCAGCACCTTCTGCTTTATCTCCTCGTTGGCGCATTTATGGTTAGGGTCGCTTAGTATCCTGCCCACGGTGGAGACCGAAGCGCCCGTCATTTGTGCTATTTTTTTCAGTGACATATGCTATGCACTCCAATTTATTGATGTCCGATGTCTGTTACATAGGCGGTGCAGCTTTGGCAACAACCTATTAAACCTATCTACTTAGTATGTATTATAGCACTCTTTCCTATAAAAGTCAACATGGTAAACTCATATTTTTAAAGGTAAAATATTTCTCTCATTGGCGCATTAAACTTTGTGCAAAATAACGAAGCCAAATTTAATTTTGCTCTTTTCTAATTCAAACTTTTGTGGTATAATAAATAGTGTCCCCGGGCGGACGGGTGCTCACCGCACGGGGTAATCCCCCCACCTGCCCACTCCACAAAAGTGCAACAGGTGGGGGAAACACCCCGTCCGGTGAGGACAATTATGAATTATGAATTAAACTAGCCACTAGCCCTCTAACGACTAGCGACTAGCATTCTTACCTCTTACATCTTACCTCTAAAAGCGACTATCAGCTTATATCAAAAAAAGGAAAAAGGAGACTAAACAAAATGAACGCAAAGATCATTTCGGTAATGACTGCGGCTGTGCTGGCTTTATCGCTGGCAGGCTGCTCGGGCAAAAAGGACAAGGATAAGGACAGCAGCGAGAAAAAGCTCACCGTTGATGAAAAGCTGGCGGCTGATGAGAAAAACAAGGTCATGAACGGCTACATAATCATCAACAGCGAAAATGACTACCCCGATGAGATAAAGGAGCTCAGGTTCGTTACAGCAGGCAGTGAGGAGAACAGCTACAACGTTTCGGATATAAGCGGAAATGTGCTCTTCACCTTTACCAGCGAGAGCAGTGTGACTCCATATTATACCGAGGGTATGGCGCCCTTTGAAAAGGACGGTCTGTGGGGCTTTGTGGATATAAACGGCAAGGTGGTAGCCGACCCAAGGTTTGACAGCGTGGGAGATTTCAACAACGGCAGCTGCCCTGTTACCTTCGGCGGCGAGGAGTATTTTATCGACAAGGACGGCAACGTCACCGAGGACAAGCGCTATGAGGGCATGAGCGTGAACGAGGAGGACATAAAAGCCAAAATGCATAACGAAAAGCTCTCGCTCTACCGCTTTACAGGCAAATACGCAAGGGTGGCTATGGACGCCGGCGGAAGCACCCTTTACGGCTACTGCGATAAAAACGGCGAGGTGCAGATGTTCAGCGATTATACAGCTGCCTATGATTTCAACAACGGCTATGCCCTTGTTACCGTGGGCGGCGAGACATATTTTATTGACGAAGACTTCAACAGGGTAACAGGCGACCTTACCGCTGACGGCTTTGGTCAGACTCCCTGCTTTTTCGCAAGCACCAACAAAAGCACCCAGTATATCTTCTCGGAGGGCTACCTGGTAGCCAACGAAAGCACCGACGGCGTGCCAAAAACCAGCGTTGTCAAGCTCACACCCGAGAATTATTCCAAATCATAACTAAAACGCAGCTTTTGCGGTTAAATAACAAGGTGGGTAAAAGGCGCTCTTACCTCTTACCCACGGCTTTTGCACGAGTTAAAAAGCCATGAATAAAGTCTATATAAAAGATGAACTATATACAAGAACCGATTGACCAAGGGTATGTTTCCCCCGCCTACGGCGGGGGAAACATACCAGAAAACAATTTTTTCTTTCGCTTTGTTAACATTTTTTTACTCGTGCAACGACCGTGACCTCTTACATCTTACATCTTACATCTAAAAGGAGCCTGAATGGGAGAAAAAATGCGGCTGGACAGGCTGGTGGCTTCGCAGATATACGGAGTCTCCAGAGCAGATGTCAAAAAGCTCTGCCTTAAAAAGAAAATATCGGTGAACGGGCGGCTCATGGCAAGGTCCGACACCAAGGTGGATACCGACGACGAGATAGTTGTTGACGGCAGACGGATAGTCTATAAAAAGCATATTTATATCATGCTCAACAAGCCGAAGGGCGTGGTGTGCTCCACCAAAGACGGCATATCACAAACCGTGCTGGAGCTTGTGCCGAAGGAGCTTTACAGAGAGGGGCTGTTCCCTGCCGGGCGGCTGGATAAGGACACCGAGGGCTTTGTGCTGCTTACCGATGACGGTGAGCTGGCGCATAAAATGCTCTCCCCCAGAAGCCATGTGCCGAAAACCTATTTTGTAAGGCTTGAAAAGCCCTGGGAGCAGGGCTACTCGGATATAATGTCAAAGGGCATGACCATAAGCGGCGAGAATGGCGGCGAAGATGAAAAATGTCTGCCTGCCGAGCTTACACTGTCGGCTGATAATAACTGCGAGTGTACCCTCACCCTGCATGAGGGAAAGTACCACCAGGTCAAGAGAATGTTTTCTGAGCTTGGCAATAAGGTGGTCTATCTTAAACGTATAAGTATCGGAGATATGGCGCTTGACGAAAACCTTGCCCTTGGTGAGTGTTTGGAAATACTGCACAAAGATGTTGAAAGTTTATTGACACCAAAACAGGACAAATGGTAATTTATGGCAGCGATTTAAAAATTTTCGTCAATATACATAAGGAGATATAGTAAAGTTTAGTAAAAAAAACTCTTGCTACTTCGTTAAAAATTTGTTATTATATTATTGTAACTAATGCGGATATTAGTAATAATTTCTATAGGGAGGTTCTTTTTAATGGCAAGCGTATCATTAAGAGAAATTTATAAGAAGTATGCCGGCGGAGTTATCGCCGTATCTGACTTCAACATCGAGATCAAGGATAAGGAGTTTATTATCCTGGTAGGTCCTTCGGGCTGTGGTAAGTCCACTACCCTGAGAATGATCGCAGGTCTTGAGGAGATCAGTGAGGGTGAGCTCTACATCGGTGACAGACTCGTAAACGACATTGCTCCTAAGGACAGAGATATTGCGATGGTTTTCCAGAACTACGCTCTTTATCCTCACATGACAGTTTTCGAGAACATGGCATTTGGTCTTAAACTGAGAAAGGTACCTAAGGACGAGATCGCAAGAAAGGTTGAAGAGGCAGGAAGGATCCTCGACATCTCTCACCTTCTCGACAGAAAGCCTAAGGCTCTTTCCGGTGGTCAGAGACAGAGAGTTGCTCTTGGCAGAGCTATCGTTCGTGAGCCTCAGGTATTCCTGCTTGACGAGCCTCTGTCAAACCTGGACGCTAAGCTGAGAGCACAGATGAGAACTGAGATCTCCAAGCTCCACAAGAAGCTGGGTACAACATTTATCTACGTAACACATGACCAGACTGAGGCTATGACCATGGGCGACCGTATCGTAGTTATGAAGGACGGTTACATCCAGCAGATCGACACACCTACAAACCTTTACAACAACCCTGTTAACCAGTTCGTTGCAGGCTTCATCGGCTCACCTCAGATGAACTTCATCGACTCAAAGCTGCTGAAGGTAAACGGCAAGTATGTTGTTGAGTTCGGTTCTGAAGATACAAAGACCTCAAGAGGCGTTAAGTATCAGGTAGAGATCCCCGAGGCAAAGGCTGATCCCGAGGCACTTGAGCCGTTGGTAGATCAGGAAGTAGTTCTCGGTGTTCGTCCCGAGTGTATCCACGATGAAGAAATGTTCATCTCTGCTGCTAAGACAGGCGTTATCAACGCACAGGTTGAAGTAACAGAAATGATGGGTGCTGAGACATATCTGTACCTCAACTGCGAGGGTATCCCGCTGACAGCAAGAGTTTCGCCAAGATCAACAGCAAGACCTCAGGACGAGATCCAGGTAGCTCTTGATCCTAACAGGATCCACATCTTCGATAAGGAGACAGAGAAGTCTGTTATAAACTAATATAGTTTGAATTTAAGTTAAAGCTTTCCGCTTCTTCTCTTTCGGGGAGGAGCGGAATTTTTTTCCGTCTGAGGCAGGCGCATAAAGCTCTGCCGGGTATGCTCATTCAGATATGAAAGGAAAAATCTATGAAACTAAAAAAACTGACCGCTGTACTGACAGCTGTTATCTTAGCTGCGGCTCTTGCAGGCTGTGAGCCCGGGGGCGAGAGCTATACCGATAATTCATCAGGCAAGGCTGCAAGCTCAGAAAGTACGGCACAGCCTGAGACCGATGAAAGCTCGCAGCCCGAAAAGCAGCCCGAGACCGATGAGGAGTGGGAGCAGGCTATGCTCGATAAGGCTATGGTGAGCTACGGCAATACTGTGCTGGTGCAGAACGTTATAAACAAGGCGCAGTCGGGTGAGGAGGTCACGCTGGCGTATCTGGGGGGCTCTATCACCGAGGGCATCTCGGCAGGTCCCGAGGACTGCTATGCAAAGCTCAGCTATGACTATTTTGCCGAAAAGTTCGGCACGGGGGATAATGTAAAATACCATAATGCAGGTCTAAGCGGCACCCCCTCAAAGCTGGGAGTATTAAGGCTGGACAGAGATGTGCTATCAGCCGACCCCGACCTTGTGTTCATAGAATTTGCGGTGAACGACGGCACCGAGCCCGAATACCGCAACGCCTATGAGTCAATAGTGCAGACGCTGCTTAAAAAGAATATCGCAGTGGTGCTGCTGTTCTCGGTGACGGAAAGCGACCACTCGGCGCAGGACTATATGAAGGAGATAGGCGAGGCTTACCGCCTGCCCATGATATCCTACTGCGACGCCCTGAGATATCTGTTTGAGAATGACCGAATGACCTGGCAGGATTTCTCCGACGACCAGTCTCACCCCAACTATGAGGGTCACAAGCTGGTGGCAAGCATGATAGACTACTACTTCGACACGGTGATGGACGTCCCTGCCGAGGGGGACTATGTAATGCCCATAGAGCCTGTGAACTCCCCCAGAGAGGTGGACGCCCATATGTATGAGAACGACACCCTGACCCCCGTGGAGACAGGCAGCTGGAGGGAGGGCTCCACCATTGCCAGCTTTGACAAGGGCTGGACCCACGAGGACAGCGCAGGCAACGACCCCATTGTTTTTGAGATGGACGCAAAGTTCGTTTACATGATATTCAAGGAGGTACAGTCGGGACCCTACGGAAAGCTGCACGTTAAGGTGACAGCCGACGGCGAGGTATATGACGAGACCGACTACGACACAGTCAGCCCCTCGGGCTGGGGCAACGCACAGGTGCAGAATATCGCCATGATGCCCTCTGTTACCCACTACAGGATAGAGATATCAATGGCTGAGGGCGAAGAAGAGACCTTCGGACAGCTTTTGGGATTTGGATACACAACGTAAATAAAGATATCGAGGGTTCAGGGCATAAAAAACGGGCGAACGATGTTCGCCCCTACAGACCTTGAAATTAGAAGGTCTGATGAAATTATATAAAACAAATGTCTGTAGGGGCGG
>CALCRR010000241.1 GCA_937894495.1 uncultured Ruminococcus sp.
AAACATTCTCTGGCCCGATTTTAAAAACGAGGACTTTGACAGAGCCATTATTGATTTTTGCGAAAGAAACAGAAGATTCGGAGGGGTTTAAAGATGTCGACCCGTATCAAATCGGCAGCGGTGGCGATAGTTATTGCCGTCATTGCCCTGATCTTACATGGTACGATCGTATTTAATTTGTTTATTGCTTTTATTTCCGCATTAGCCTTGTATGAGATATTCAGGGCTGTGGGCGCAGATAAATATAAGCCGCAGCTTATTGCCTGCTGCACCTTTGCGGCGGTAGACGCCATAATGCCGTTCTTTTATATACACGGCTGGCTGTATTTTATAAGCTACAGGCTTTATATGGGGATATTCGTCACTGTAATGTGCATACTTTATCTTAAAGACCACAAAAAGTTCAATTACAACGGCTTTTTTGCAATGACGGGTGCGACCCTTCTCATAACCTACTCCCTGGGCGTGCTGATAAAAATGGCTCAGGAGAGCAGCGTGGCTTATATGCTCCCCAAAAACGAAAGGGGAGGGGCGCAGATATTTCTGCTGCTGCTGACGCTGGCAGGCGCGTGGCTTGCCGACAGCGGAGCTTATTTTGTGGGCACCTTCTTCTCAAAAAGCGGCAGAGAGGTACACCACCCCTGGCCTGAGATAAGCCCCAAAAAGACCATTGAGGGACTTGTGGGCGGAGTTATAACCAACGGAGTGCTGCTGCTTATAATAAGCTTTATTTATGATATGATAAACGATAATGTCACCATACATTATTTTGTGGTGTTCGCCGCAGGTATGCTCTGTGCGCTTATTGGTCTTGTGGGAGATCTTACTGCTTCGATGGTAAAAAGGCAGACGGGTATCAAGGACTACGGCAATATAATGCCGGGTCACGGCGGCGTTATGGACAGGTTCGACAGTGTGCTGCTGGTGGCGCCGTTCATGTATTACCTGATATCTCAGGGACTTATTCTTAAATAACAAAGAACACACAGGGGAAGGCTGAAAAATGCCTTACCCCTTTTGAACGTTAAAGAGGTTCATGACAATGAAAACTATTTCTATTCTCGGCTCAACAGGTTCCATAGGCACACAGGCATTGGAGGTCGCTAGGCAGCATAATATTAAAGTAAAGGCTCTTGCGGAACACTCAAACGCCGGGCTGCTGGCAGAGCAGGCGATAAGCTTCGGCGCTGAATATGTCTGCATATATGACGGCAAAAAAGCAGGGGAGCTTTCTGAATATCTTCAGGGCAAAGCGGTGAAGATACTTACAGGCATGGAGGGGCTTAAAGAGATAGCCTGCCTTGACGGGGTGGATATAATGCTAAATTCCGTGGTGGGCATGGTGGGTCTTGTGCCTACCCTCACTGCTATCGGGCACGGCACGGATATAGCTCTTGCCAATAAGGAGACCCTTGTGGCAGGGGGCAAGCTGGTGATAAACTCGGCTAAGGAAAAGGGCGTTAACATATACCCTGTTGACAGCGAGCACTCGGCTATCTTCCAGTCGCTGCAGGGAAACAGCATGAACAGGATAAAGAGCATTATCCTTACAGCCTCGGGAGGGCCCTTTTACGGAAAGACTGCCGACGAGCTCAAAAACGTCACGGTGGAGCAGGCGCTTTGCCACCCCAACTGGTCTATGGGCAGCAAGATAACTATCGACTCTGCCACACTTATGAACAAGGGGCTGGAGTTTATAGAAGCCATGTGGCTCTTTGACCTTGCACCTGAGCAGATAGAGATAGTAGTTCACCGTGAGAGCGTTATACACTCGGCGGTGGAGTATGAGGATAATTCGGTGATAGCCCAGCTGGGCGTGCCTGATATGAAGATACCTATACAGTATGCCTTGCTTTACCCCAACAGGGTGGAGTGTGACGTTAAGCACCTGTCTCTTACAGACTACGGCAGGCTCAGCTTTGCAAAGCCCGACTATGACACCTTTAAGTGCCTGAGCGCCTGCATTAAGGCAGTGACCGAGGGCGGCATACTTCCTGCGGCAGTCAACGGCGCCAATGAAGAAGCAGTCGCAGCATTCGATGCGGCTTTCCCGCCCAGGGAAAAGGCGTGGCAGCCGAGTCAGGAAGAATTTTACATACACAGCCATTCTGTCGTAAACCGTGAC
>CALCRR010000242.1 GCA_937894495.1 uncultured Ruminococcus sp.
TTAAACGCTCAACGTCTCCTTCCTTAAACGATCTGCCAAGTACGGAATATACAGCACCGCCGATCTCAATTAAGTGTTTGGTACGTTTCTTCTGTTCGTCCCGTGAGTGCTGCGCTTTTAATTTTTTCTCACGTTCATTGAGTTTCTTGCGCTGCTCCTGTATGTCTGCTATTTCTTCTTCAAATGTACGCCGCTTACGAGGCATATCATCACCGCCTTTCATGTTCCATTATAGCACACCTTCACAGCCTTGTCAATACGGGGGTTGACAAGGCTAAAATTTCATGCTATACTTCTGTATAGCACCCGTAAGGGCGCACTTATACACCACATAGGCAAGCTATATGGTGAGTGCGCCAGAGAGGAAACATCCCCCTCTGGACTTCCCCTGCACAAATGAATCTCACACTTTCCGTGTATCGAGGTGATTATATTGGCAATCTATCACTGCAATATTTCTATCGGCAGCCGTTCAAGAGGACAATCCGCCATTGCCGCTTCTGCCTATCGGAGCGGTACAAAAATGACAGATAATGAAACGGGACTGATTTCCGATTATACAAAGAAACACGGAGTTGTTTTCAGTGAAGTTGTGCTTTGTGAAAATGCTCCTTCCGAATATGCAAACCGAGAAATTTTATGGAATGCAGTTCACAAAGTCGAAAAGGTAAAAAACGCTCAGTTATGGCGTGAATTTGAAGTTGCTCTGCCGCGAGAATTCAGCAGAACAGAACAGATAGATACAGTCAGGGATTTTGTGAAAATCTTAGTTGCATCGGGTATGTGTGCGGATTGGGCATTACACGATAAAGGAGACGGCAATCCTCACGCTCATATTATGACTACTATGCGAAGCATAAAAGAGAATGGGGAGTGGGCAGCCAAGAGCAAAAAGGTCTTTGATCTTGACGAAAACGGAAACAGGATTTTTCAATGTATCGACAGCTCCGGACGAAAACAGTACAAGAACCATAAAGAAAATTATAACGACTGGAATGACCAAGGCAAAGCGGAAGAATGGAGAGCTGCATGGGCAGAATGCTGTAATGCACGTTTGAGTGAAAGTAAAAGGATAGATCACCGAAGCTATGAACGCCAAAACATAAATCAGATTCCCACAATCCACGAAGGCTATACTGCACGAAAGATAGTTGCCGCGGGCGGAGATTCGGATAGGGTAAACATCAATAATGAAATCAGAAAAAGTAACATTCTGCTTCTGAGAATTTCCGCACAGCTTAAAGCATTGGACGAACAGCTTAAAACGATAAAAGGAAGTGCATTTAATGGACGAGTCGCAGATCTCCTTAGCCGAGCAAGCAGAGCAGTTAGCGGAGAAACTCGAAGAAGTTCTGAACGAGAACGACAGATTACAGGATCGGATATCGGAACTGGAGCAGCAGATCAGCGACAGCAAGGAACAGAACAACAAGATACAGCAGCTATCATCGGAAAAGCAAGAGCTTTCATCGCTGATCGAGCAATTGACCTCCGTAAATCAAGTGTCATCAGACGAGAAGTCGGAGCTTTTATCGACGATACAGAAGCTGAAGAATCGGCTGTCAACGCTGCGGCAGAGCTTTCAGAAATGCTCGTCGGACAATCGGGAAATGGCAGCGGAAATATTGGCGATGAAGGAGACGATACAGAATCTCAAAGAATCAAACGACAGCTTGATGAAGCTGAACTCCGAATTGCTGAAATTAAACGGCAGCAGTATCTCGACAGAATTAGAGAACGAGAGGAAGAAAAACGAGCAGCTCTTGAGCGAGAACGGGCAGCTCAAGAAAGAAAAAAGCGATCTGGAAATCACGATTCAAGGTAAGAACGCTGAAATCGAAAAGCTGAAAGACAGCAGAAAGAAGTCGGAGGATAAAGCAGCCGCTGCCGAGCAGCGTGCGGTCAAGGCAGAGCAGACGGTCAGACAGCAGCTCGATGATGAATGGAGCAAGATCAGGAGAGAAAAGGCAGAAATCAAGGAAGATCGGCAGAAGAATGAAGAAGATTGGAGCAACATCTACGATTCGATTCAAAAGGGTATCGAAGTAAAGACCAAGGACTTAGAAGAATACTCGATGAGAAAAATCAAAGAAGCGACAGTCCGTGCCGATGAGCGAGCCGATAAAGAAATTGCCGCAGCTCAGGAAGCGGCAGATAAGAAGTCAGAGGAAACTTGCGCGAAATACAGAAAAGAATGTGACGATGAAATCGAAAAGACCGAAAAAAGCCGAAAAATCTATGATGATACAAGAAAACGGCTTATAGGAACCGTCGGTATCTGTTCTGCCGCTATGCTGTACGTCTGCGCCTGCATTATCGGAAACTATCCCCGGAACGAGATAGTTCTGGACGGTGAGGAAGTGATCGGCTGGATAATGGACGGTGTTCACTTCATAAGCGGACTGATCGGCGGCATACCGTGGGCGGCAGTCAGAGTTATCGTATGGATCGTGACCGTCCTTATCGCAGCAGCCATACTAGCTGTGCCTGTTGTTCTGATTAAAAAATTTGACGGCAAATGGGTATATGATCTGAAAAATGATGAAATAAGCCGTACTGCGTTTGCAATATCGGTATCACTTCTGCTGTTCGGAACATCTGCCCTTGCGGCGCGAGATATCAACGGTATCGCAGCAGCAGCGGCACTTTACGGTATCTACATAATCATTCGGTCAGGCTGTATATTGAAGCTGCTTGCCGCTGCTGCAGGCTTGCTTGAAAAGTCATTCGATGCTGTCGGCTCTTTGGCGGACGAGTGCAGAGAACATAAGGAAGAAGTGATCGGTTGGCTTAAATTCTTTGCGATGGTTGCTTTTACTCTGGGATTGATATATGCAATAACTTTGCTTCGTGAAATATAGAAATATACTTACGAGTTACCAACTCTAAAGTTACTACGTCATCAACAAACAGAACCGTGCGTTCTGTTTGTTGATATTCGATTTGTTAAGAAAAAATAACCATGGATTTGACAAACCAGTCGGTAAAGTATGATTACTTATTAAGTAATCATACTTTACCGACATTGGCGTAACTCTTGACAAACAAACTTTTCTATGATAAAATAAAGAAAAATAGAAGAAATTTTCTTTATTTTGTAAAGGAGATGATAATATGTCAAGAACCGTAAACGTGAATTTTAAGATGGATGTGGAGACAAAACAAAGAATGGAACAAGTATGTGCCGACATCGGTCTGTCTATGAGCGCAGCATTTAATATTTTTGCAAAAAAAGTGGGCAATGAACGCAGAATACCCTTTGAATTGTCTGCCGATCCGTTCTATGAGGACAGTAACATCAAGTACCTTGAACAGAAAATGGCGGCATACAGAGCCGGTACACTCAAATTTGAAGAACATGATCTGATAGAGGACTGACAAATATGTATGCTATTCAGTGGGACTTAGATGCATGGGAAGAATATCTTGAATGGCAAGCCAACGATAAGCAGGTTCTGAAAAGAATAAATCTGCTTATCAAAGACACCTGCCGTAACCCGTTCGGCGGAATAGGAAAACCTGAGCCGCTAAAAGAAAACCTGTCGGGGTTCTGGAGCAGACGTATCAATCAAGAACATCGCTTAGTATACGTTGTAGAAAAAGATATTATCAAGATAATTTCTTGCAAATGGCATTATATCAATTAAAACGAAGCAGAAAAAATTTTTTTCTGCTTCGTCAATGATAAACCTGCGGGGAATGAATGAACGTACAAGCGATAAAGGTGAACAAAATGTATTTTTAGGGGTGAGACTATGTTAGAACATTATGATTTTTCTAATGCAATCAAAAATCCGTTTGCTGAGTTACTCAACGAAAACAGAACTATAATGCTCAACGATGATGTAATTGATCATAGTTTTGATTTGCGCTCTGCCGCTATTCGCTTAAATTCCGCAATCTGTTCAGAGGATATTTCAGGATTTTCATCATCGGGTTCAGGTTCTCTGTCTTGAAGAGCCTTCAGCTCTGCTCTTTGTTCCTCGGTAAGCGGCGTATTTTTGATTTCTTCAAAAGTTATTGATGTAATCATTATTAAATTATTAAAGTCTCCTTTCTGTTTTTGATATTTTATAGATAATTCGGCAGAAAATATCTTGAAAAATCCCGTTAAGCGTGATATTATATACTTATGAGTTACCAACTCTAAAGTTACTTTATAGAGAGGAAGAAGCATCATTATGTTTCATTGCCGAAAGAAAGAGCTTAACAACTTGAATCAGCGATACCAAAACGGGAAATTTGAGTGTATTGTCATATATGGGCGCAGACGTGTCGGAAAAACGGCACTGATCAATGAATTTTGCAAGGATAAGCCTGTGATTTTCTTTTCTGCCCTGAATGCTTCTCTGTCTGAAAATATCGAAAGTCTGTCCAGAGCCGTATATTTATATAAGAACCCCAAAGGAGATATATCGAAAGCACCGCTTTATTCGGGAACAGATGCAGTATTCCGTGAGATCACCGAACTTGCTAAGGAAAAACGCCTGATCTTTGTAATTGACGAGTATCCATATCTTGCAAAAGCAGAGCCTTCTGTATCCTCGAAGCTGCAGCATATCATGGATCATATCTGGCAGAACGGGCAGTTATTCCTGATTCTTTGCGGTTCTTCTATGAGTTTTATGGAAAATCAAGTTCTCAGTTCTCAAAGTCCGCTGTTCGGCAGAAGAACAAGTCAGATCAGGCTGGAAGCTCTGACTTACAAGGAAATATCGGAATTTTGCCTGAATCTGGATCCGGAGCAGCTTTCTCTGGTTTATGGCATTACCGGCGGAATCCCGCACTACATCAATAAACTTGATGTCAAAGACAGTGTAGATGAAGCACTGCTGTCAAATTTCTTCGATACATCGAGCTATTTGTTTGAAGAACCCGAAAATCTGCTGAAACAGGAACTCCGCGAGCCTGCGATATACAACTCTATCATAACGGCGATTGCGGGAGGAGCATCACGATGTAATGAGATTGCTACCAAGATCGGAGCGGAAACTAGCTTTTGCTCCAAATATCTTAAAGTTCTGCTTGATCTGGGCATTATTCAGAAGGAAACACCGATCACAGAGCCTAAGAACAAAAAGACGATATATTCTATCGGTGATCCGTTCTTTCGGTTCTGGTATCGGTTCGTACCGCAGAATATGGCTGCTATCGGTTCCGGACGCTTCGATCAGATATACAGCAAAACCGTCAAACCGTATCTTCATGACTATATGGGGCTGATATTTGAGCAGATGTGCAGACAGTATCTTATGAAGTATGCCGAATCTCTGCCTGTTCTTTTGTCCAACGCAGGGCAATGGTGGGGGACCGACAAGCAGCTGCGGAAAGAAGTTCAGATCGACATCGTTGGTATACCTATCGAGGGAGATTCTTATCTGATCGGTTCCTGCAAGTATCGGAACGATAAGATAGGTGTTGATGAACTGGAGCTGATCAGACATTATTCTGCCGTATTCGGCAAAGGTAAGAACAACTATTACTATATCTTTTCGCTCGGAGGATTTACCGAAAACCTGATCGAATTGGAAAATCAAGGTGCAGTCACACTTGTGACATTGGCAGATTTGTATGCCTAATACGCAGCCATTCCCCACCGGGGAATGGCTGCGATTGCCTATTCTTCAATTTGCTGATGTGATGCATCTATTTCCTGTCTTTCCCTGATGATTTCACCAATCAAAGCAACTTTCGCGTCGATCTCTGCTATTTCTTCAGGTGTGAGCAATTCCGTTTCGAGTTCTCTGAATTCTCTGCCTATAGGACTGATTTTCTCCATATTCATTCTCCTGTTTTAGTCAAAGCTCTTATATATTCTTTCAGATATTTAAAAGGAAATGGAATCACCGTAAGCTGCCCGTTTCTGACGAAAGTCACATTCATCAGCGGCAGAAGTTTATCGAATAGATCTGGTGCATCTTCATATATCTCAATTTTACGGATATGTGCTGCTGTATGCAAATTACGCTTCATACCATAGCCTTTAACACCAACGAAATAATATATATTATTTTCATATCCGAATTTATTTATATCTATAACAGAATTAAGCAGTTCTTCTCTCTTCTCTTTGTTACGAAGATATGTATTACCATTAGAAAGTTCTTCATGTAGCTTAAATATCTCCGGAATAGTAATCCATCCGGTGTCAATTATACTGTTTATGTATCCATGACTATCTCGAATAATACCCTCTACAGTCTCAGAATTCAGCTTTGCCTGAGCAAATACATTCATACAATCACTATAAGATGTTTGTTCAAACAAGTTCCATTCCTGTTCTTCAATATCAAAACTGCCGTTGGGATGGACAGTCATAAAGAAATACCGTTCTGTATCGTCATAATTCGTCATCATTCCAAATGAAATATCTTCCGGAAATCCTAATTTACTCCAATCAAACAGACGAATCTGTCCAATCTGTAAATCAGACTTGATAAGGCTTTGCGCCAAAATAAAATGTACAATACCAAAAAACATTAGCCGACAGTATAGTTTAATCTGCTAATAACTTTAGAAGGAATAACAGGAAGAGCATTAAAATCAGAATTAGAAATGGTCTGACCAGTTTCATATACATTTACATCTATCACACATGTAACACTAAGACCCGTTGTCGTTACGGTATGTGAAATCAAATTTTTAAATGTATTGATATCCGTTAAAGGCTGCGCCTGAATGCTTTTTGAAATTTCAGAAAACAATCTATGTTCTATGGGATTGTATTTTGATGTTCCGGAAGGATAATGGCAGACATAAAAAATCAATCCGGTCTCTTTACTCAGGTCGGATAAATACTTTTTGAACATACGGCGGTTTGAACCATTACTGCCGCCATTATCAGCCAGAATAAGTATATGTTTGCATCCCGGATAAGCTGATGAACCTTCAGTATGCCACCATCTGCGTATGGATTCAACAGCAAATTCAGCGGTATCACTGCTGTTTCCGAGATTAATAAATCCTTTATTTCTGCCGTAATCATATATTCCATACGGAGTCACTCTCTGTTCACCGAAGTCATGATCATTTACTTTACGTGCAGATTTTGATACCCTGTATTCTGAACCGTTGGATTTAAATTCGCCGATAAGTTCTTTCTTTTTAGAATCAATGGATATCACTGCCCATCCCTTTGTGAGATAGCGTTTTCTCATTTTCACAATGTGTTTAAACTGTTTGTCTCTGTCAGGGTCAGGTTTACCTGTTCCTTTCATCTTTCTGTTCTGCTGACGGCTGATTTTGTTTTTTTAATATGCGTCTCACGGTGTTGCTTGATATATCAATTCCATGATCTTTTTTCAGATAATGTGCAATTTTTCGTGTACTCAACGTTGTCCATTTGCGTTCTGTCATCGGGTCACCATATACGCCGTTTTCTTTTTCAATCATTTCAATTATAAGAGTTGTTATTTCAGGATTTTTCACTGTAATGAGCTTTCTTCCGCCGCCCTTTTTTCGTGAACCGGTTTCTGATGAATACTTTTCACCTGCAAGATATTCTTTCTTCCCTTTTGTTACTGTAGTTCGGGAAACATCATATTTTTTAGCTACCTGACTAACTCCACCCTTTCCGATTTCTATTGCTTCCTGTCCAAGTATTAATCGCTTCAGCTTTTCCGGCAGATTTCTGAACTGTTCTTTATCCATTTATTTTTCACCGTCCTTTTTCTTATCTCTATTATACCATGTTTTACCCTCTTGTTCAAGTTGTTTTGGAGCAAATCCTAACCAGCTCATGAATAGTGGCAAAAAATGCAGCACTTACATTCTCATTCAAGTTTTCAAAAGTAATGTGCTGTATTGATGAATCGGGATATCTTTTCTTATATGGATCATCTCTGCCCTGATAATATGCAACATCGTGGATAAGATACAAATTCAAACAGTTTTTTACAATACGCTTTCCTATAGGTGCAGTAACACTATATTCCGACAAAAGGAATTCTTGAAGTTTCTTGCTGAACGCTTGCGAATAATCATCACCGATGCCATCTACAATGCGAACCTTTTCTTCCTTAAGTATAGTTTCAACGAATACTTTATTCTCCGTTTCTATATTCGGAGCGTATCTTAGTGAAACATAATCCGTAACTTCTCTGAACCCGATTTCTGCAAATTCAGAAAACTGCTCATTGAATCGTTGGATTGTTGTAGAAACAACTCCCATTTTGCTTGATTCAAAAGCATTGACAGACCCTATTTTAAGAAAATCAATGTCACCTGTTTTCTTGTCGGATATCTGCCGTTGAATAAAAGCAGGATCCTTATCATTTTTGAGCCTTCTTCGCAGAGTATTGTTGACTGAAAGTACATACTTAGGATAGTCCTCAAATTTGAGCTTATCAAACTTTATCTTATCTTTTAGCTTTACGGAAGTAAATGTCTTTACATCAAACTCCAACAGATAATCTGCCGTTATATGAAGTTCTAAACATGGTATCTGCTCGGTAACTCCATTATGTTTTCGTAACCAAGTTGTATTGAAACAATACAAATGTCCGGTAAGATTATTGAATCTCAGTAAATCATTATTAACGCTTCCTAAGCTGTTCAACAGGAGCTGCAACAGAATGTAATCATCAAGCATATCACTCTGTATCTGTTCAAGTGTGACAGTATCAAATTCAGGTGCGTCAGAAAGTACCTTGTGAAGATGCTGCTTGTTATCTTCATTTTTATTCATCAACACATATAATCTTCTGCCGCTTTCATAACGCACAGCTTTAACATTTTTCTCCAATATCGGAACATCCAAAATATAAGCTCCGAACTTAAAATGCTTCATAGATGTTTCTACGCTAAAAATGTCATATCGTGCATTGATTTTTTCATGGATCAGCTTATATGTAATCCGGTTTGTTTTAATCGGTGTAGGCATTCAGGCACTCCTTTATACTTTCAACGGCATTCTGACATATTTCGATCTTCCCATTATCTTTAAGTAATGAAGGAACTATCAAAAAATCTGTCTTTCCCTTTACAAACTTTTGTATAGCATAGTCGTTCTTTGTCAATATATTTGAAATAATCACGCATTTACACCCACACTGCTCAGCTTTACCTTGAATTTTAGAAACTTCTTCGCTCCAGTTCATTTCTGTACCTTCATCCCAATTCTTAAAATCTACATATATAGACTTATCGGGAATCTTAAAGTCAAACAGTTCAAACTGTTCAGGATCGGTTATCTCTTCAAGTTCAATGTTCAGTATATTTAAAAACCAGAACTGTCCGGCAACCTCTCCAAGAGCGCCTTTATAAATATTATTCCAAATCGGAGGAGACATGATATAGTCATTGGGGATAAAAGAAACTGCATATCCTTGAGATATAAAGTAGCTGCGAAGAGACTCCCATTTCATCAGACGATCAAGCCGTGTATTATTTTCATTTTCTACACAATGAATGGTGTATTCTTTCTCAAATGAAATCCTGATCTTCCGATAATCTTCATCCTGAGAATAATACAGAATATTAGATAATTCGGGTAACTTTATATAATAATTATGGAAAATGAAATTTTTTTCTACATCCTTCTCAGAAGCTGTCGGATAACAGAGAACAAGCAGCCGCATATTTTTCCATTTCTTTATTGTTACTTCATTCCAAGGATAATTTAACAGACTTTCGATATCATGGAACGCTCGGCTGGAAATCAAAACTGCTTTGTCCTTCAACGAACCTGAAACAGGTAGCTTTCGCTGAGTCCCTTTTGCCCTATCAATCAAAGACATAAACTCATAATTAAGTATTCTGCCGTTCGTTACAGATAAATCAATATAATCTGCAATCCGATCATCCGCAAATATATAAATATCCGGATTTTTTTGGTTGGTACGACAGATTCGCCCAATAGCTTGGATCACGGCTTTAGTGGCATACATTCGAACACTTTGCTTATCATATACACTATCAACATAAACATTTTTCGGTATTTTTCTCAATGTATAGCAGCGAAAAGCCTTCTGTATATGCTTTGATGCAGAATCTATAGAAAGTTCAGATGATTCTAACAGGAATTCTACCTGAAAAAGGTACTTGACAAAACTTTCATCCTGCCAGTCATTTTCCATTTTTTCAAAAAGATGTGTCGGTTTGTCGAGATAGATTGCATCAAAATCCTTTTCATTTCTTGATAAAAAATCATTCGATCTTACGAGCCTTCCTTGCAATTCATCCGGAATTTTATATTGAAGGTTCTGTCCTGCACCAATTGTCTGATAGGCAGAAATCACAAAAACTTTATCACCTTTTGCAAGCCGATTAAGAATTTTGTCTTTTGATACTTCATAATCATCGCCTTTAAGATATTCAATATAGGGATTTTCTCTATCCGGACGTATTCCTGCCACTAAATTCAAAATATACTTAATTGATTCTGTACACAGTATATAATCATCCTTTGCAGGAAGTTTGGTCAGAATACAGAGCATAGAGCGAATATCTTGATGCGACAGAAATTTCTTAAAAGATATTGCTATCCGAGCATATCGTTCTTTGTTATAGCTGTTTTCTTCCTGTATTTCCTGCTCTAGTCTATAGAATATCTGTTCAGCCAGTTCTTTATCATCCAAAATATTGTACCATGTTCGTACCGAATATTTTCCTGCACCTATCAAATCTGTACGAATATTGATATTCTGATATCCGCTCTGACTGTATTTGAAATCATTCAAAAGTC
>CALCRR010000243.1 GCA_937894495.1 uncultured Ruminococcus sp.
CGGGGGTTTGTGCGCTCTTTTTGTTTTTGAATGTTAGTTTTTGTTTTCAAACTTTCCACCTCCTATATCATATACTCGGGTTCAGGCAATGCCTGAGCCAGCTCGAAAAGCTCAAGTATCTTTTTTCTCATGGTGAGAAATTCAACGCCGCCGCGGTGACGGGGTCTGGGCAGGTCAACGTTTATTATCTCGCTTATCTTGCCGGGGCGTGGGGTCATTATAACTATCCTGTCGCTCAGGTAGATAGCTTCGTCGATGTCGTGGGTGACTAATATCATGGTTATGCCGTTTTGCTTCCAAAGCTCCAGCAGCTTATCCTGCAGGTCGGCACGGGTGAAGGAGTCAAGTGCGCCCATAGGCTCGTCAAGCAGCAGCGCCTTGGGCTCGTTGATAAGCGCCCGTGCTATCGCCACACGCTGCGCCATGCCGCCTGATATCTGGTGGGGATATGACTTCTCAAAGCCGTCAAGTCCCACCATTGAAACGTACTTCCCCACACGATCCTTGTTTCTTTTGTAGACCTTTCTTGCTTTAAGACCGTAAGCGATATTGTCCTCAACAGTCAGCCACGGGAAAAGACCGCCCTGCTGGAAAACGTAGCCGCGCTCGGGGGAAACATCGGTTATGGCGCTTTCGTCTATGGAGAGCGTACCCGACTGGGGCTTATCGAGCCCAGCTATAAGCCTTAACAGCGTGGTCTTGCCGCAGCCCGAGGGACCGATTATCGAGATGAACTCACCCGGGCGAATATCCAGTGAAACATCATTAAGGGCGTTTACCTTGTTGCCGTCAACATCGGTGTATATCCTGTTGACGTTAGTGATACCGATAGAACTGCTCATTTTTTCAGCACTCCTTCCTGCCAGCGCAGCGTGCGCTTCTGCACAAGACCGATGAAATGATTAATCAGCGAGAACAGCACCGCCATTATGACAATGGCTGCCAGCACCTTGTAGTAGGCGCTCCACACCTTAGACTGGTTGATGTAGTAGCCCAAGCCGCCCGGCTGTCCCAGCATCTCGCTCATTACAAGCGTGGTGAAAGCCATTGCGTTTGCCGAGGTAATGCCTGTGAAGATATCGGGCATTGCGTGGGGTATCGCTACATGGAATATCAGGTCAAGCTGGGAGCTGCCCAGTATGCGGGCTGCCTCATAATTCTGCTTAGGTGTGGACTGTATGCCCTGTGCGGTAAGAAAAGCTATCTGGAACCATGCGCATATCACGATAAGGAACACCGCCGCTGTGAATGAGTTTGGCAGCAGGGTAAGTGCAAAGGGCATCCATGCTACCGCAGGCACAACGCCTGTTATTTTAAGTATCGGGAACACCCAGTAATATACCTTTGGGAACCAGCCGATGAGTATGCCTGTGCCCACGCCCAGAAGTACACCGCAGGAAAAGCCTGCTGCGTATAGTCTCAGCGAATAGAGGGTGTTCTGCACGATGTAGCTGCCGTCTGAGAGGTAGGCTTCTATCACCTGGGCAGGTCCCGGGAAAAACGGCTGAGCGAAAAACTGCAGCTTAGTGCCGCCGATATCCCACACTGCCAGAGCTATGCCCAGCGCAAATCTAAAAGCCGCATTTTTGCAGTACAGCTTGCGCCTCACCTTATCCGACAGAGACCTTATGCCTGCGCCAAGGTATATCAGGATAAGCACTGTAAGTATAAAAATGTAGGCGTCGTTCATGGTCAGGCTGAGGCTCAGACCGAAAGCGTTTATGATGTAGGTCTTTATCTCCACCGCAGCCTTTTGCGGAAATGCGATATTAGTTATAATAGCTATTACAAAGCCCGAAACTGTCAGCAAGACCTTTAGTGCGTAGTAGCCGCTGTGCCTGTAGCCCCAGGCTGTTTTTTGCTCTGCCTTGGTGTTTTTTTGTGTATCAGCATTCTTTTTATTTATTGCAGTGGGTTTTATGCTGCCCTTTACAGCTATTTCTCCATTCATGTTATTCCTCCGTCAAAAAATATGGGGCGGAACTTACGCCGCCCCGAAACATAATGAGGTATGGAAGTGGACGTTACGAATATAAGATATCCTCGTTCAGCCACACCCATGAGGTATTAGATGGCTTATTTTGCTTTGATAAGTCAGTTCACATCTACCTTCTGATAGATGTCCTTTGCAAACTGATCGGGGTCGCTTTCAAGATAGCCTATCTTTGCCAGACCGTCAACAAAGTATTTAACGTCAGTTTCAACGTGAGCGTCCCAGTCTGAGCTGTGCTCCTCTGCCGAGGGATAGCCGTAGCTCTTCACAAGATCGACTGCCAGCTCCTTATCCTCGATCGAAGCGTAATTCTTGTTGATGATTATATCCACCGCTTCCTCGGGGTTCTCATATATCCACTCCTGAGCTTTTCTGTATGCTCTGAGAAGAGCTGCCACCTCGTCGGGGTTTTCCTCTAAAACTTTATTTGAAGCATACAGGAAGCAGCAGAAATGGTCTGCAAAATACTCGTCCTTGCCAAGGTCGAAGATGATCTTTACATCTCCAGCCTTTTCGTGTATAGAGCCCAGCGGATCCCAGAGGGCTGCGACATCTATCTCGCCGTTTGCAAGTGCTTCAAACTCCAGATTGCCGTCTGAGTATGGCAGGAATGTTACCTCGCCGTCTGAGGGATCGGCAGAAATGCCTGCGTTTTCAAGCCAAAGTGAAGCCACCTGATGAGGAGTGCCTCCTATCTCGTCAACGCCTATTTTCTTGCCCTTTAAGTCCTCGACGGTGCTGATATCCGAGTCGGGGTTTACCGCAAACTTTATGCAGCCCTCATGCAGACCGTCAACAACCTTGACGTTTATGCCGTTTTCAATAGAGGGGAAGAACTGGAAGTCTCCGTTTACGATGGGGATAGTGCCGTTGTTAAGACCTATCTTTCTGGTCTCAAAATCCGCTGAGATCAGGTTAACATCAAAGCCCTCATCAGCGAAATAGCCGTTTTCATAGGCTATGTAGATAGGTGCACCGCAGAGGGCGCCGTCCTTGCCGGGAATGTCGATCTTACCGTACTTGTAGTCGGTGTTGGAAGCAGCTGTATTGCCTGAGCTTTCTGAGCTTTTGCTGTCATCGTCAGCCGAGCTCACCGAGCAGGCTGCCAACGAGGATATAGCTATCACCGCTGCGGATAAAACCGCAAGATACTTTCTTTTTTTCATGTTACTTCTCTCCTTACAAAATATTTGATGAGCCAACTGCAAAATCGGAAGCTGTAGATCGACATTTTATAGACTTAATAGACTATTATAGTAATACACAGGAGCTTGTAATTTGCCATCGGCTAAAAACTATATATCAGATCAGCCCTGCTGCCTTGAATGCCTGCTCCAGATCTTCTATAAGATCGTCGGGGTCCTCAAGACCTGCTGATATTCTGATCAGGTTGTGAGGAATGTCCGCCAGCTCAAACTCGTCCTCTCTCAGCTCCGAATGGGTGGTGTTGGGCGAGTCAACTATCAGCGAGCGTGCATCGCCAAGGTTTACGTGGTAGTGGAACAGCTTGATGCTGTTGATAAACTGTGCCTCCTGCTCAGCAGTGCCCTTGATACCGAATGCCAGGACTCCGCCGCCGCCGTTTGGAAGATGCTTATCTGCCAGCTCCTTGAACTTGTAGCTTGCAAGGCTGGGGTGACGTACCCACTCTACAGCAGGCGAGCTTTCGAGATATGCGGCTATCTTAGCGGCATTGCTGCTCTGCTTTGCAACTCTTTCCGAAAGGGTCTCAAGTCCGATTATACCCAGGTATGCGTCCTGCGGTGAGAGCGCTGCGCCAAGCAGGTTGAGATAAACAAGAGTTGCACGGAAGATAAAGAAATTATCGGGGAAGATATCCGCAGGAGACTTGCCTTTGAGCATAACTATAGGCTCATAGAACTGAGGATAGCGTTCCTTAGTATAAAGGCTCATATCGCCGTTGTCGAGGATAAGACCTGCGATGATGTTGCCGTGACCTGTAAGCGCCTTTGTTGCCGAATATACCACGATATCAGCACCGTGCTCCAGAGGTCTGTAGAGGTAGGGAGTTGCCAGAGTATTATCAACTACAACAGGCACGCCCTTGCTGTGAGCAGCTTCTGAGATAGCATCGATATCCAGAAGATAAGCATTTGGGTTGCTGATAGACTCAACATAAACAGCCTTTACATCGTCGGTTATCTCGTCGGCGAGCTTTGCAGGATCAAGTATCGCATCGGTGAGCTTTATCTTGACGCCGAACTCGGGGAAGAGTCTGTCGAATGCGTCTATCGTACCGCCGTACAGATAGGGTGAAGCAAGTATCGTACCGCCGCCGACTGCCAGGTTAAGCAGGGTGTAGCTGATAGCTGCCATGCCCGAGCCGACTGCCACAGCGTTCTTTGCGCCGTCCAGCGCCTTTACACGCTCGGCAAAGTAGTTAACTGTGGGGTTGCCCACTCTGGTGTAGAGGAAGCCTGCTTCCTTATAGGTAAACAGGTTCTGTGCGTGCTCGGTGCTCTTGAAGTCATAAGCGGTAGTCTGGTAAATCGGGGGCGAGATCGCCAGATTGTTATCCAGCGGGCTGTAGCCTGCCTTTATTTTTTTAGTGTCAAATTTAAGTTCTGCCATGATGATCTTTCCTTTCGATATGTGATATGGTTTTCTTTTGATGAATTCAGTTTACTGCAAAAAATGAAAAAGGTCAATGAAAGAATGTGATAACGTTATCTCGGCACTTTTTAAAGGGACATTCAGGGCGCAAAAAAAGCAGCGGTTACGGGCTGCTTTTAACATTGCAAAATTTTTTTAAGGCTTTACGTGATAACGTTGTCTAATGCGTATTTACGGGGTTTTATCAACTTCAAAAACATCTCTGAGATAAAAATTCGGTTCAAAAAGGCATTGTTATAAGATAACGCTATCACAAATTTGAACCATAATAAAACAAGTTTATAACTATCAATAAAAATTATGTATTATCACAGCAGTTGACAAATTTATTTATATGTGATACAATATTGTCAATTCGTATTGGCGACAGTAAAACAGATCGGGATTTTCGGAGGTAGAACATATATGAAACGTGATGAGATCATTGCGGAATTATTCAAGCTTCAGGATACAAAGTATGCCGCTTTGCAGAGCAAGATCGTACCGACGGTTGACTCTGATAGGATCATCGGAGTCAGGACCCCTGCGCTGCGTACATTCGCAAAAACATTATATATGGACGAGGATATTGAGCAGTTTCTGAAAGCTCTACCTCATCAATATTTTGACGAGGATCAGCTGCACGCTTTTGTGATCTCGCAGGAAAAAGATCTTGATAAGTGTATTTCTAAGGTCGAAGAATTTCTTCCGTTTATTGATAATTGGGCAACGTGTGACCAGCTTTCTCCAAAAGCTTTTAAAAAGCAGCCTGAGAAGCTGCTTCCATATATAAAAAAATGGCTCCGATCAGATAAAGTGTATACCGTGAGATTTGCAATAGGTATGCTCATGGAGCATTTTCTTGATGAAACGTTCAGTACGGAATATACAGATCTGGTGGCGTCGTTAAGGTTTGAAGAATACTACATCAACATGATGACAGCGTGGTACTTTGCCACAGCCTTGGCAAAACAGTATGACAGTGTTCTCCCGTATCTGGAGCTCAGAAAGCTGGACGACCGGACACATAATAAAACGATACAAAAATGTGTGGAAAGCAGAAGAATATCAGAACAGCAAAAGGAATACCTGAAATCATTGAAAGTAAGGCGGACATAGAAACATACTGATAGATCAAATTCCGTTTAAATATCGGCTGATAATATATAGTAAAGGAGCATGAATATGACACTGCAGCAGATAAATTATGCCATAACCATATCCGAGTGCGGCTCGATGAACAAGGCTGCCGAAAGGCTGGGCACAACACAGCCCACCCTCACAAGCGCAGTAAGGGAGCTTGAAAAGGAGATAGGTACAGAGATATTTCTGCGTACCCACAAGGGGGCGGTACCCACCGCTGAGGGAGCTGAGTTTTTAAAAAGCGTCAGCCAGCTTTACCGCCAGTATGAGCTGGTCTGTGAGAAGTATATCGACCGTGATATGAAGCGCAAGTTCAGCGTTTCGACCCAGCATTACTCCTTTGCAGTCAGCGCTTTTATCGAGACGGTAAAGCAGTTTGACACGCTGGAATTTGAATTTGCTATTCGTGAGACTGAGACGCTGAAAATAATCGCAGATGTGGGAGAGCTCAGAAGTGAGATAGGTGTGCTGTACATCTCAAATTTCAACCGAAAGCCAATAACCAAGCTGCTGGAGGAAAATGAGCTGGTGTTCAACGAGCTTATAAAATGCCCTGCCTATGTGTATATGTGGAAGGGGCACCCCCTTGCAGGTAAAAGCTCAATAGGGCTTGCGGAGCTGGAGCCATATCCATGCCTTTCCTTTGTGCAGGAGGGCGCCAACGCTTATCTTTTTGCTGAGGAGATACTCAGCGAGAATGTTTATCCCCGTATGATAAAAGCGACCGACCGTGCGGCTATGGGGGAGCTTATGAAAGGGCTCAACGGCTACACCCTATGCTCGGGAATACTCTGCGAGGAGCTCAACGGCAGCGACTATGTGGTAGTTCCCTTCCGTGAGGACAGCGACAACCGCAACAGCATAATGGAGATAGGCTACATCAGAAAAAAGCACGGCTCACTCAGCGAAATAGGCGAGAGATATGTTGAGGAGCTTGTAAAGAGCCTTGAAAGAAATGCAGAGGACCACAGCTGATACTCAGCATCTGGATATTATAAATTGTCAGCTGTGAAATGAGAAGCTGCATGAAAACAAAGCTTATAATAACAGAAGGATTCCCCGGCAGCGGCAAAAGCACGGCAGCCGCCATGATAGAAAAAACACCTTGAAGCACAGGGCAGAAAGGTACTATGTTTTGACGAGGGCGAGGAACACCCTGCCGACTACAGGGACTATGATTTCCCCGACTTTGAGACTGAACGGCGGCTGATACTTAAAAAAAGGCGCAGCTTTGTAATAACACTAAAAAACGCTCTCAGCTGAGAGCGTTTTGTTATTACTGCGTTATGTTCTCTCCCCTTTTGTCACGAAGAAGCAGTATCATAAACACCGCCGCAGTTATGACCATAGGGATATATTCAAAAGCGTCTGCTGAGGTCTCTATATCAGCGTTTTGGGGAATGCTGCCTTTTTCAAACAGCATCATAAAAAAGCTCTGGCTTGAATTGAACATATAGTGACCTATCACCGCCGGGAATACGCTGTCTGTCTTTTTGGTCAGCCACATCAGAAATACCCCGAAGCAGGTGAGCAGCGCCAGTCTGCCAAAGGCGGTTTCAAGGGAGTAGGATAGAGTGCCGCCTTCAAGGTAGTATGAGATATCTATGGGGAAATGCCACAGTCCCCATATGATCCCCCCCAGCAGGCAGGTGCCGAATGTGCCCAGCAGGGGCTCCATTTTACGGTTCATATACCCGCGCCAGCCAAGCTCCTCACCTACAAGACCGACCCCCTGCACAAAAGAAAGTGCAGCAAGGGTGAGTATGCCCGAGATAACATTATCAGGTGTAAAACCGCCGAGCCAGTCTGTATGACCGCCGATAATTACAGGGATAAGATATGTAGCCGCAAAGCATAACAGGGGCAGTATAAAAGCCAGCAGATACCACCTGAAATTACCCCCAAGATGCAGGTGCAGCTTCATGTCACGAAAGCCCTCTTTGGTTATTTTTCTTGTTATAAGGGCTGCAAGGGCAGGTGAAAAGCAGAACAGCTCTGAAATAATAAATTCTGCAGTATGTGAGCTGCTCATGGGCTTTCTGAAAATGATAAGGAGCATACTGAACGCAAACACGATGATAAGGTATATACCCAGCCGCTTTGCATTCTCCTTTTTAGTGGTCATACTGCTCCACCCCTTTCAGATATATCCTGCAGGAAATGCGGTAGGATAAATAGTAAGCCGCAAGAGAAAGTATCATCATCACCGAGACTGACAGCGAGCCTGCTTTGCCTGAAAACAGCTTTTTTCCCATATTGAATACCACCACGCTGAAATTGCAGAAATTTGTAAGTATCAGCACCGAAATGATAAGCACTGCCGCAACGGAGTATATAAGCTTGATAAGGCTGCCCTTTTTGTTGCCGTATCTCAGGGTAAAGGGAATGTCGATGGCACGCAGCAGCAGCTGTATAAAAACCAGCGGCATGGCGATATCGGCAATGCTGCTTACAATGCAAACTCCCCTGTCTGCCATGACAGCGCAGAACAGTCGGTCAAAGAACGACAGGCTCGTCAGAAACAGCACTGCCATCGCAAATACCATTTCATATTTGACACGCAGAAAGCCCCTGTAGCCCTCAGGGGTGGAAGTTATCCAGCAGCCCCAGATTTTTCTGTCATCGCCCCTCAGCACCATTGTCTGTAAGCCGCCTGCAAACAAAAAGGCTATTACTGTGCCCATTGAGCAAATGGTCCTTACTGTCTCGGGGGCGCTCATATCCTCTCTGTTTTGCAGCAGTGCCGCAAAAGGTATAAGGCTGCAGATCATCATAGAGAGGATAAACCAGCGGTTCTGCTTCCACTCCTTGTAAACAAGTCCTGTCATCACGGCTCTCTCCTTTCGTGCGAACGCCACATAACAAGATAATACATAGCACATATAACAGCTATTGCAGCTAAAGCGCAAAGTGTTGTTTTTACCGAGCCCAACCCGGCTGCGAACCTGTTAAATGCTGCATCTGAGATAACAGCACCGTCTTTTTCAGACTTATCGGGCAACTTTATATCAAAAAAAATATCTGCGACATGAAGTAATGCACCTGCGCCTAAAAAGGCGATAACGCCTATAACTGCCAAGTCGTTTTTATCCTTTGCAAACATCATGATGTAGCTGTATGCCACATCTACCAGCATAACAGCCGCCGCGGTACAAAGATAGATATTAAGTATAAGCTCAATAGCATTGTAATGCGCCGCAAGGCTGAAAATAAGGCAATAAGCCGCCGATAACAGCCCGAAGAATATTATAAGCATGAGCTTTACCAGCATATCGGACAGTGCCTGCTGTTTTGCAGTGGTGGGCAATACAAATGAATACTGCTTCCAGCCTGAGCTGATATCCGCTTTCTGCAAGCCGTTGTTGGTGCCTGCCATAATGCCGTTTGTAAGTGCGATGGTTCCTGCTAAAAGCAAAATTGATATCGGCGGCGACTCATCACTCTCGGCAGCATCTGAAAAGCCGCCGATAAATACGGGTATCAGCAGCAAAAGCGCCAGCAGAAAAAACAGCAACAGCATTAAAACAATGCGCTTGCGGGTCAGCCGGAGTTCTCGGTAGATAAGCGATCTGTACAGCTTCATTACGACCACTCCTTTGCGTCACGGTGAACATAGTAGAGCATGATATCGTCAAGGCTTGCAGGGTCGATGACGCAGTCACGGTATTTGTAGCCTGCATTCTCACGGTCACTGACCATGACCTCAGCGCCGAAATTGTTGGTGCGAATGCTGACGATATCCTCAGGGTCTATCTCTGCGATCTTCTCCTTATCACATTTGATGATACCGTGCTGCTCGATGATCTCGTCCTTATAGCCTGTCAGCAGGATCTTTCCCCTGTCGATAAAAGTCACCATATCGGCGATCTTTTCAAGGTCTGAGGTTATGTGCGAGGACATAAGTATTGAGCGCTCGCCGTTTTGCAGATACTCCATGAAGATGTGCAGTATCTCGTCACGCACAACAGGGTCAAGTCCCGTGGTGGCTTCGTCCATCACCAGTAGCTCGGCATTGTGTGAGAGGGCACAGGCTATCTGCAGCTTCATCTTCATGCCCTTTGAAAACTGCCCTATCTTCTTTTTCATCGGAAGCTGGAAACGCTCTAAATACTGCTGATATGCGGCGTTATCCCCCTCGGGGTACATACCCTCAAATATCTTAGCCATATCCCCTGCAGTGAATACATCGTGGAACGGCAGCTCGTCAAAAACCACGGCAATGCGATTTTTTATCGACCTTTCGTCCTTAATGTGGTCGAGTCCCAGCAGGCTTATCTCACCGCCGTCAATGTCTGTGATATGCAAAAGACTTCTGATAGTGGTGGTCTTGCCTGCGCCGTTTTGCCCGATAAAGCCCATTATACAGCCCTTGGGCACATCAAAGCTGATATTATCCAGCGTAAAGCCGTCATAGCGCTTGGTCACGCCCTTTATCTCAATGGCATTTTCGTATGCGTTCATGCTATTCTCCTCCGTTTACAAGGTCGAGCAGCTCGTGGAGCTCAGCCATTGTAATGCCTGCCTTTCGTGCAGTATCCCCTGCCTCCATAAGCAGCGCTTCAATGCGTTTTATCTGCTCCTCACGGTAAAGCTCCAGATTTTGCGCCTTGACAAATGAGCCCCTGCCCGTGTATGACTCGATAAAGCCGTCACGTTCAAGCTCCTCATAGGCGCGTTTTGTTGTCATAAAGCTGATACGGAGTTCGGTGGCTAAAATGCGCATAGAGGGCAGAGCTTCGCCCTCTTTTAGCTTTCCCTCTAGTATCAGCGTTTTGATCTGGTTAGCTATCTGCAGATAGATCGGCTCCCCCGACGAATTACTGATGTTGATATTCATTTAAGTGTACACTCCTTGTGGTTATAAGACTGAGCTGCCCGTTCCGGACCGTAACAGCAAAGTCTAAATTGTATAACTACCTTTTATACAATTATAACAGGTGAGTTACACTTTGTCAAGGGGGTTTTGAAAAAAAATTTTTGACCCTTTGATAAGCCGGAAGTATTCTTTAAAAATTATCTGAGATGACCTTTCATAGCGTATCTATACAACTGAAAAAGGCTGTCGGAGCGACCGGCAGCCTTTTTCTCTTTTATGAGAATATCTTATCGTTTCCCCTTTTGTCACACATTTGCGCTGATCTGGAACCCCAACACGCCCATAACTGCAAGCATTCCTCCCAGCAAATTTGCTTTTGAGCAGTCCTTGCGCTGTATAAGCCCAATGACAAACAGCGTCACCAGGATCATCGGCTGTATCAGCGAGTAGTTTGCAAGGCTTATGGCGATGACGGCGTTTTCCATAAGCATTCCTGCGGTGTTGGGTATCCGTGCGAGCACAACGTTTAATGTACCCTGCGGCTTTTCGCTGTAGGTTTTAAAGCGTACTCCCGGCAGAGATATCAGCGCCACGGCAGCAAGCCCGGGCAGCAGCATTATAGAGCTTACATATCCCGAGAAGCTGCGTATAGTCATACCATATCCGAACTTTGCCGCAAGATAGAGAATAAGGGGCAGAGCTATCCGCCTGTAATTGATTTTCTCAGCCTTGTCCGAGCGGACTATCAGCCAGAGCCCCAGCGCCGAAAGGCATATGAAAACCAACCTCACAGCCTTCAGTCTCTCGCCCATAAAAACATCTGCAAGGTAGGATACAAACAGCGTCACGCCAAGCCACGCCTTCAGCTCAAATGCGGACATCTCCTTCAGTATCGGCACGCTCATTCTGAACTCCAGCAGCTTGCAGCGCGCAACAAGCGCCACACCCGCAAATGCCTGCCAGGTAAGGGAAAAATAAACGGTCTGAAACGGCAGGGTCATGGCTAAGAATACCGACATGGCAGCGCACATCAAAAACGTAAAATCGTCGGGCTCAAATTCAGCCTTTGCAGCGGCGTATTTGTCGCTTAGCGAGGATACGGTATAGCAGGCTGTAACGCCAGCCATCAGCGCAAAAATGTTCACCAGCGCACCTTCCAGCGCTCGGATAATTTTTCCGCAGGCTCACTCACAAGGGGCGGCTTTTTTGTCTGCTTTTCATCGTGGCAGAGCTTAGCCAGGTGCTCCTCAAAGATATCCTCCGCCGCAGGTATATCCGCCCAACCGTCTGTCCACGACGAAACGTATGCCGCGTTGGAGATGGACAGCGAGTTCAGCCCCTCCTCACCCGGTGCAAGCAGCGGTGCGCTGACCAGGATATGCTCGGCAAAGTTGTTGATGATCTCAGGGTGACCGTCAGGCTCTGGAGCGGTAAACTCCTCGTATTCGCATTGGGGCTGAACAAAACCATTGCTGCACTGTGCACAGGTTATGCGCTCGTCCTCATTTAAACGCCACCATTTAAGTCTGCCGTCCTCGAGGACCAGCTTGCCTTTGGTACCCGATATCTCAAGCCTGTTTGAGCCGAGAGCCTCACCGGTGGTGGTGATGAAAACAGCTGTCGAGCCGTTATCGTACTCGCCGTAGATGGTCACATCGTCCTCAACGCCGATATCGTGATACTTACCCACGGTGCAGAAAGCTCTCACACGCTTCGGCATTCCGAATATCCACTGCCACAGGTCGAGGTTGTGGGGCGCCTGATTGAGCAGCACGCCGCCTCCCTCGCCGTTCCATGTGGCACGCCATATGCCTGAGTCATAATAGGCTTGCGTGCGGTACCAGTTGGTGACTATCCACACAAGCCGCTTAGTCTCGCCAAGCTGACCCGACTTCACTATCTCTCTCGCCCTGGCGTAGATGGGGTTTGTGCGCTGGTTGAACATGATACCGAAGCACTTGCCTGAGCGCTTTGCCGCCTCGTTCATCTCTCTAACCTGTCGGGTGTAGACCCCTGCAGGCTTTTCGGTCAGAACGTGCAGACCTCGCTCAAACGCCTTGACTGCGATAGTCGGGTGGTCATAATGGGGCACGGCTATCAGCACAGCATCGGCAAGTCCGCTTTCCAGCAGCTCGTCAGCGTCCGAAAAGGGTCGGGCTGACGGTGCCTTTTCGCTTGCACGGCGCAGCTTTTCGGGGTCGGTATCCGCAAACGCCGTTACCTCGACCCTCGGGCATTCGCCGTTTTGAATATAGCCGAGGTGTCCGCTGCCCATGTTTCCCATGCCTATTATACCAAGTTTCAACTTATCCATTCTGCTGTCCTCCTGTTATCTCTTTAAGCGCATTTACCGCCGCCGTGAATGCCGTCCGTGAGTCGGGGTAGGTATAGCGCATTTGCGTCTTTTGCTCTGCTTCAAGCTTATCAAAGCCCTCAAACACCGACAAATGCGGCTCGACGGTCAGCACCTCGCCTTTATACTGTGAGAGCAGCCACGGCAGCTCACCCGAGCCCTTTCCTGCAGGGACTACAGTGCCGTCGGCAAGAGCGTCCTTAATGTGCATATACTCGACGTAGGGCGAGAGCAGCTCCCACGCTTCTTTTGTGTTCTGACCGCACTGGATATAATTTGCAGGGTCGAACACCGCCCTCAGCTGCTGCAGTTCTTTGTGGAGCTTCAGACACTTCGCCGCCGTGTCTCCGTAAATTCCTTTCTCGTTCTCATGGCAGAGGACGATGTCAGTGCCCTTTGCGGCTTCGATAAAAGCGTTCAGCCTTTCAAGCACAGGGTCTATATCTGCGGTGCCGTAAAAGCTGAAAAGACGGATATGCTCAGCACCCAAAATATTTGCAAGCTCCAAGCTGCGTTTGAAGCTTTCAAGGTGCGGCTCAAAGTCATCGTTTATGCCTATTTTGCCAAAGGGCGAGCCCAGCGACCACACACCTATTCCCGAGAAGTCGAGCATTTTTCTGATGCTCCTTGCCTTTTCGGGGGAGATATTGTCGATGTTCTGCCCGTCGACCCCTCTTATTTCCAAAAGCTCTACTCCGTTTTCCTGCATAGCTGCTATCTGCCCTGCAAGGTCGGAAGCGGCTTCGTCAGCGAATGCTGCAAGTCTGAATTTCATGCTGATACCTCCAAGCTGCTTTGTTGAGACTATGATATCACATAATAAATTGCATTGCAATTGCAAAAATCATCAAAATATATTGCAATTTGACGCATGATATGTTATGATGATAATATGGGGGTGAGGGCATGGACTATCTGAAAGAGACCGACCGCGGCGGTCTGTATATCCGCCACGCAGTCGATGAGGCTCCCGACAACAAGGGCATCGGCTTTCACATTCACGACAGGTGCGAGGTGTTCTTGTTCGTTTCGGGGAACGCACAGTATCTTGTTGAGGGCTCGGTCTATCCGCTGGAGCGGGGCAGCCTGCTGATAATGCGTCCCGGTGAGGCGCACTGTATACGCTTTCTGAGCAGCGAGCGAGACGAATCGCCACCGAACTCGCACAGCGCGGAATCGCCGCAGACCGCTTTATCTGCAAAGGTCACGGCGGAAACAAACCGATTGCGAGCAATGCGACCGACGCAGGACGAGCGCAAAACCGCCGCGTCGAAATTACGATTTTGGAATAAGAAGTGGTGGTCTTGGCGGGGGCTTACAGCTTTTTCTGGTAGCGGCTCACGACTTTGGGGTCGAGCTTGTCAGTGAGGTTGAATTTTTGAATTGCCCAACTGATGACGTGGACGGAAATCGACATGGCTGCAATCAACCCGACTAACAGTACGAGCGGAAGAGCGATTTGGCTGAACATGCTTTCGGCGAGATTCGGGTGCTCGGCAAGAAAAAACATGAGTGCGAGCAGGACGACTGCCTCAACGAACAGACCGACAAAGATATTAAAAACGATTACACACAAATTAAAAACAAGCGTTCGCTCTTTGGTAGTCATTACTCGGCACCTTCCTTTGACTGAGCTTTTTTCATTGAGATGATGAAAGAGATTATCAAAAGGATGCCGCACACGACGACCGCAGAGTCAGCGACGTTGAACGTAGGCCAGCGCTCCCAACGCAGGAATTTGAACGGGGAGGTTTCGATTCCGAACCATTTGACATCGATGAAGTCAACAACGCCCTCGCTTCGGAAAAAACGGTCGATGAGATTGCCGAGTCCGCCGCCGATGATGCCTGTGATGCTCCACCGCTGCAACTGAGAAAAATCATCGTTTCGCATGTAAACTCCGAGTACAATGAGAATGACGACGAGCGGAATCGCGCGGAACAAAATACTTCGGACGGCGATACTCCAGCCCTGCCCGATACTGAACGCAATTCCCGGATTGTTCACGTGAATGATGCGCAAAAAATCGCCGAAATATGATGCGCCCAAACCGTAGAGATGAATGTTTGAGGTGATGATATATTTTGTGATTTGGTCAAGGATAATCACGA
>CALCRR010000244.1 GCA_937894495.1 uncultured Ruminococcus sp.
AGTTCAGACGTGTGCTCTTCCGATCTAATATACATATTCAATGTTACTATGTATATAGTATTATCTGGAGGGATTGAGTTATGAACATCTACACTGTCAGCTTTTTCGGGCATAGATACATAGAGCGTGGAACGGAGATAGAAAACCGCCTTGACAAGCTCCTGCATGACCTGATAACGCAGAAAGAGTATGTTGACTTCCTGATCGGACGGGACGGAGATTTTGATTTGCTTGTATTGGCAGCCATAAAACGAGCTGTCAGCAGTTACGGCTACGGCAATACCCATTTCACCCTTATCCTGCCGTATATGAAAGCCGAGTACCGTGACAGTGAAAAGGAGTACCTGAACTATTATGATGAAGTCGAGGTGTGTGCCGAATCGTCCGAAGCTCACCCAAATTCTGCTATCCAAGTCCGCAATCGGAGCATCGTTGACCGATCAGACCTTGTGATATGCTGTATTCAACACAAAAGCGGAGGAGCTTATCAGACGATACGCTATGCAGAGATACAGGGCAAGAAGATAATAAACCTTGCAGACGAAAATCGAACAAGCTTCTGAAAAGAAAATAGGGCTATGCCTTCCGTATATAATCACGGAGGACATAGCCCTTATGCTTTTGTTATGATAGTTTTAGTCCTGAATTTCCTTGCATTATCTCCTTGACTGCGCCCCAATTGCAGCACCGATCATGGCTGCTTCTACCATTTGCTGGCGATGGATATCCTCTTCGAGCAGATCAAGAACTGCCTTCATGCTGTCGGCACGACCGCCCATTACATATTCTGCGATCTTATAAATACAACCGCCGTCCCGATACTTGTCTGGCAGCCATGCCAATGACGGCTCTGCTCTCAATGTTGTGAGTTTCTGATTAAGAGGCTCTATTTGTTTTTTTACTTTGTTCATGTTGAGCAGGTGCAAAATGTATATCACAATGAAAGGAATCGGAAAGAGGATACTGATGTCGAACTTCGTACCGCTGGCAATCATCAGTATGCCTAAAACAAAGATAACCGCCGCAATCATAGCGACAATCTTCATTCCACCCCAGAATTTCTTTTTCTTTTCGATCTTTTCTTCGATTTGAGCGATCTCGTTCTCAACCTGCACCATCTGTTGCGCGATAGGTATGGAAGCATTGATATTCTGCATCAACTGATCTTTTTCGCTCATAATGATTCTCCTTCTGAATGATGATTTACGCAGCACTTTACCAAGAAAACTGCTGACAATTATCATTATAACACGAATTTAGATAGATGTCAATAGTTTCAGTTAAAAGATGTATGAACTTACGAATTTTTGACTGATACTATATAATATTATTAGTGAGGTGTTGTAACTATGGGCAGAATCATTATTACACTTGAAGATTACAGAGTGAAGCACAGTATCAGTAAATACAGTATTATCAAGAACTGCGATGTTAGTGCCACACAGCTTAACAGCTATTGCAACAATAAGGTCACTCGTGTGGACTTGCCTGTGCTTGCCCGAATCTGTGATTATCTGGAATGCAGTATCAGTGACTTGTTGAGATATGAACCCGATGAGCCTGAAAAGGACATCGACCATGATTTCGGTGATCTCTGATACCAACGAAGTCTGTGATCGTCAAATCGGTCACAGGCTTTTCTATAAAAAATGACGTATCTCGATTTTCTATCAAAATCCATTGACAACGGTACTGCTTTGTGGTATAATAATTATATCAATAATAAGGTTCGTCAAATCTGATAGAACAGCTTGAAATAAGGCTTTGTTGGCTCTTGCAGGAGATTTTCAGCAATGAGGGAACGAAGAATCATGGGATAAAACATATCTTGTTACACCTTATCTTGATAGCTGTATATTTTTGTAAAGACAGGTGAAAGAAAGTATGGTTTACGGATATTGCAGAATCAGCACCAAAAAGCAGTCCATTGAACGGCAAATAAGGAACATTCAATCGGCATTTCCTGATGCATTGATTATTCAGGAAGCCTATACAGGTACATCGGTCAACCGTCCTGAATGGAACAAGCTCTACAAAAGGCTGACCTCTAATGATACAGTTGTGTTTGACAGCGTTAGCCGTATGAGCAGGAATGCTTCCGAGGGCTTTGCACTGTATAAGGAGCTGTTTGACAGGAATATACGGCTTGTCTTTCTGAAAGAACGGCATATTGATACCGATGCGTACAGAGATGCTCTGAGCGGTATCGTATCACAGCAGTTTGAGTCCGGCGATGATGCCACTGATGAGCTTGTCAATGCGATTATGGCGGCGGTCAACAAGTTTATGATGAACAAGGTCGAGCAGGACATTTACAAGGCATTCGAGCAGTCCGAAAAGGAAGTGGCTGACCTTCGCCAGCGTACTCGTGAGGGTATCGAAACTGCCCGTCTAAACGGAAAGCAGATTGGTGCAGTGAAAGGGTCAAGGTATGAAACTAAAAAAAGCAAGGAAATGAAAGATTCGATGTTAAAGTGTTGTAAAGCATTCGGTAGAGGCGGAATGAGTGACAAAGAATTTATTGAAAGATTTAGTATTTCCAATAATACTTTTTATAAATACAAGAGGGAATTGACGCTTGAACGTTCTGAAAGAGGGATATAATATGGAAATTTCGTTCATTCAAGGCGATGTTTTTGAAATGAAGGCAGATGCACTTATATTTCCCGCCAATCATAAGCCCGTGATCGGCGGCAGTTTAGACGGTCAGATTTACGAGCGTGCAGGAAAGGAAAAACTCCTGCCTCTAAGAGAGAAACACGGCGAACTACACAGCGGAGAGTCCTGCATGACTGAAAGCTGTAATCTGAATGAGAAATACAGTTGGCTGATACATACCGCTACACCGGTCTATCAGCCAAGTCATCCCACAAACACCATGCACAAACTGAAAAAGTGCTATCTGTCTGCGCTGGAACTGGCAGAGAAAAAAGGACTAAAACACATTGTATTCGTGCTGTTAGGTGCAGGCGCATCCGGATTTTCCCACAGCAAAGCAAAGGAAGCTGCTGAATCTGCGATAAAACGGTACAGTTCTGAACATCCGGACAGTCTTATTGAGGGTGTCACTGTTGTGGAATATGAAAAGGAATCGCAGTATCAGCTTTTGATTCAGTGCAATCGGAAGTTGAAAGAAGTTTGCGAATTGCTATCTGAGATAGAAGGCTTGGAACAGTTTGCACAGCCGGAATCGGAAATCGGAAAAGTGGCTGAAAAGGTATCAGATGCGCTAAGGCGGATCACAGCCGATAAGATTTCCATGATGTTTGAAGATTTTCAATCAGAGGGAACTGATGAATGTCAGTCAACAGGGGAATCTCCTGAGCAGTGCCATGATAGAATATATGATAGCATCATTGCAGAAAATAATACCATGTCGAACAGCGATCTTGCTGATGAAATGGATATAGACCCTACTTTGATATCAAGAATCATAAAAATCACTGAAAAAAAGTCTATCGACCGCAAAGCAAAGTCATTTTGGAAACAAAGAAAAAATGTTCTGAAGCTTGGGATAACCTTAGAGCTGGAATTACCCGATCTTTGCCGCCTAATGTGGTGCAGAGGACATTCCTTCCCATCAGAACAGATCGACTATAAACTGATCGAGTATTTGCCCTCTGAGAATTGCGAAAAAGCAAAGGATACTTGGGCGAGGTTTTATAATGAACCATTTAATCTGGATTATCTGCTGGAACACAAGGAATATGAGAAATAGTCTAAGGGCATCACTGCATTCGTGCAGTGGTGCTTTTTGTTTGCCCATTTTGGTCATGGACTATTTATGATGTTTGTGATATGATATAGACACGCAAACAATCATTATTATCACAACCAATGAGGAGGTTTTATGTATGATTTCAAACAGAATTCTGATCGAAAGTGCATCAGGCAGTACGGAGAATGAGCTTTGTTCCGTACTCTCCGCAGACGGAAAAATCATGCTGGACGGCCAGGATGTGACGAAGCTTTCGGAGCACAAGCGGGCCAAATTCCTGGGCCGTGTGTTCCAGGACCCCATGATGGGCACCGCCGCCGACATGCAGATCGACGAAAACCTGGCGCTGGCCTATCGCCGCGGTAAGGGCC
>CALCRR010000245.1 GCA_937894495.1 uncultured Ruminococcus sp.
CAGTTACAATGATATGCCTCGTGTTGAGGGGGGATTTTTCATGCGTGGGGTTTGTCATAGGCATCAGTCCCCCTTGACTTGCTGTTTGTTTTGTGGTAAAATTATCATGTAAGGATTCAAGCATTTATGTTTTATCCTGATTATATTGTACACTAAATAGTGTACCAAAGTCAATTGGTAAAGTACACGAAATAATGTACATTCTTATTGCAAATATTTATGCAGATTACACTAACGAGTGTGCAAAAGGGTGCTATTATGACTATTACAGAATTTATCAGAACACGCTTAAAGGAACTGAATATGACTCAAAATGATCTTGCAAGCGCTCTTGGAATCACAAAGCAGAATTTAAATAATAAACTGTCACGAGATAATTTCAGCAGTAAGGAGTTAAGTGAAATCGCTGCTGTTCTGAAAACTGATATTGTTATGAAGAACGAGAATGGGGAAACGGTTATTAGGTATGATGAGTAGAATCATATTGACACATAGTGATAATAAAATGATATTTGTGAATTATAAATACAGTGTTATTAATTAAAAGCACAGATAAAGTCAATTTTACTCTTTTAGCACTGATAAGATAACTGGTATTTGAGGTAATTAAATATATGAAAATAGCAGTTGACGATCATATGTTACATCGTATTGATAGATATACATCAGACACTATAAACCCGGATACAGGGCTGCCATACGACGATTCATGGATAGTCTTTTCTTTAACTGACGAGAACTACCGTATGCGTGTCGGAAAAGAAGACGGTGGAGCGTATGTGCTTAAAGTCGGGAAATACCATTTAAACCGGGAAATGGCTCTGGGAGATTTTATTGATTATCACAAAGCTACCAGTCATAAGATAGCTATAGCGGTGAGCCAAGGAGTGCTTGACGATGCTTTGAACAGCTATAAAGGTCATTCGTTCCGGGATCGTTTCCTCAGAAATTACGAAACCCCCGTTTTAATTCATAGCACCACGCAAAAATGCTATGAGCATATAAAAAAAGACGGCTGCTTGAAATCTTGGAATCGTCTTTGCAAAGAAGGCTTCTTCATAGACGAAGAGCCGATCGGCAAGCTGCTGGGTGATCCGGCGGAGTTAAGAGATCATATTCTTTTTGGTTCAGGCGTTACCGGAGAAATAGTTGTCAGCTCCAAAGAGAAACACCGAATAGAAATGGACTGGGATATACCGTATCTACCGGGGGCCAGATTATATTTTGACATGAAAAGGATAGCAGAAGACGGGCTGCTTATTCGTGACGGAAGTGAAATAAAGGTAAAGGATATGCTGCCGTTGAAGCCGTATCTTATTTGGGCGGCAACAGCTAAAGAGCTCGATCTCGAACAGGGAACTGTAACTCCAAGACAATTTGCCGAAAAAGCCGATCGGTATTTTCGGGAGCATTTTCGCCCAGATTTCTCTTATGATGCGTATGTTGAATAATATACGCTGCTACTTGACTAAATGATTGTTATCGTAATGGTAATTTAAATAAAGAATACTTTTAGTATAATATCGCTGATACAAGTCACCTTAATGTTTCTACATCGAGGTGCTTTTCTTTTATCAATGCAAAATGCGGCATACCCACACAAGGCAGGTACGCCGCTTATTATTAGAATATATAATCACTCACACAATCATACCAATGGACATAAAACTCGCCATTGACCATCAGTCTCTCATTGTCTGGCAGAGTCTCTGTCCACAGCTTGCCATAGCGGTCAAGCGCCCAGTCATTGCGGTTAAACCTGCGCCATAAGATCGTTCTTCCGTTCTTGTCAAGAAACTGCTCACTGAGGATACCTTCATTGTATGTCCCAACATCGACAACACATACCGTATCATAGCTTTTGCCGTTGATCTCGACTGTGTATCTGCCGACTATGTCAAGCGGAGCTTTATCGACATTTACAGTAATATCGCTGCCGTTCTTGACGATTATCCCCTTTGGCGTGATATCTATCTCATTACCGCAGTTGTCCTCGCCGTAGCCCCAGTTTGGCAAAAATGCGTCTCCGTCAAGGAAAGTATACAGCTTCCTCACGCCGTTCACAACATGGCTTTCGGCAAGATAACGGCAGTGTGTATCAGTAAGCTGCGCCACAAATCTGCGCTCGGTGCAGGGCTGTGTCTTATCAAAATTGCCCTCCTTAGAGATTATCTCGATGCCCTCTATGCCGTGTATCTCTGCTTTTCCGATGACCTCCATTTCATAGAAATAATCACCCTTTCGGGACGGCTGGTCGTATATCGCAAAGGTCAGCTTTTCACCTACCTTCGGAACAATGAACCAGCCCATAAGTTCCTCCCACTTGACGGAAAACGGTTCCTTGTCGCTGGGAATGATCTTGTACTCGGGTATGATCTTCGGTAGTTTAAACATAGTATCTTCTCCTTTCGGCGGATATGGGTATGCGTTTTTGAAATTGCGCCTTGCGGTGTTCAGGCGGCTTTTGACTGTCCCAAGCGGAATGCCGAGCCTATCCGCTATCTCGTTCTGCGGCATATTCTCGAAATAGTAAAGTGTGAGTATCTGCTTGTCATTTTCGCTCAACCTATCGATAGTTTCGTGAACAGGTGAATACTCCACAAGTCCGTAACGGCTTTGAACAAGCTCGCTCTCCGGAAGATCATTAATGTCAATAGTTTCCCGCCTGCTGCGAAAATAATCCTTGACCTTGTGGCGAGCTATCCCTATGACCCAAGCCTTGAAGCTGCTCTTGTTCAGCAGCCTGTCAAACTGTCTGTATGCCGCCAGCCAGACCTCCTGCAAAACGTCATCGCTGTCAGCCTTGGATGGAATATTATACCGCACATACCGCTCGACAGCATTGCGGTGTTCACTCACGAGCATTTCAAATTCGCTCATATCCTCACCTCCTGATTTTTATTTGAAAGCGCTTTCATCTATATAGTCGGAGAATTTGGGCGAAAGGTTCAGATTATATGAAATATAATTATCACCTCTTTATCGCATATGTAAAATGGCACACCCACGAAGGTATGCCGTAAAAATCAATCACTTCTTTTCGATAGGTATCAAAACCTCAACGTAGCTTTTGCCATTATCATCAGCGAGCTATGTATCACCGTCATCTCCGGTGTATCGGCTATAACATACCCCGAATCGGGCAACCATTCACAGACAACTCTGCGGTGCAACTCAAGATGTTCGTTGATATACTTGTATTTTCTACTTTATTTTATAATAATGTTTTATTTTCGAGAGAAATGCTGTTTGATCTAATTCCGCAATACTCAAAACGGTAATATCTACTGGAATATCGAAGAAGTGTTTTGCTTGTTTTTTTATTCTATTAATATCAGATAATAATTCATTTTTGAAACGTGGATAGACAAGCAATAAGTCGATATCATTCGGAAATGGGGCATCTGATAAAACTGAGCCAAACAAATAAATGTGTTCAAATGATTTAAAAAAGTCCTGATTTTGATTATAAAAACTCAAAAACTCACTAACAATTTCTAATTGATCTGATATTACCAAATCAACATACCTAATTGATTCAACAAGAGCTTTACGTTGCTCATAGGTAAAATAGCACTTTTTATGTTTTTCATTCCAGTTGAATTCGTCTGACGAAATGACTACAATCAAGTAATCTCCAAGAGCTCGAGCTCTTCTTAAAAGATTGATATGTCCGTAGTGAAGCAAATCAAAAGTTCCATAACAGCATGAACATCTTCCTGCGGTAGTTTATCGAAATCTTCCTTGTTAAGCATATCGACCTGAACGAATTTAACGCCAAACTGGTCAAATACGTCAGTATTTCTTCTGCCAGTCGCTACAACTTCATATTCCTTGTCCGCAAAGAACTCAGAAGCATACTTGGTTACATAAGAGCCAACGTTGCCGGTTGCACCAAAAATAACGATTTTTTTCATAGAATGACCTCCTCGAATATATTATTAAAGCTTTACAAGCTCGTCTTCGCTCACTATACCTTCTTCTATTTCACGCTGTCTTACAGTATGAAAAGCCTCTGGGCGCTCGTTTCCCTGTCCTATTCCTTCATGTGCTAAGACAACTTTCACAGTATCAAGTATGATCTTTGCATCTCCCATGAAGGTGACTTTATCTGAATACTCAACATCATATTTGAATTTATCAGACCATGAAGCTGAATTTCTGCCATGTACCTGTGCCAGCCCCGTAAGGCCGGGACGCACATCATGTCTTTTTATCTCTTCATTCGTATAATAAGGAAGATAGATAGTTGCTAACGGTCTTGGACCTACAATGCTCATATCTCCCTTAATAATGTTTATCAATTCAGGAAGCTCATCGAGACTTGTGCTCCTCATCACTCGTCCGAGCTTAGGCAGCCTCTCTTCATCTGTAAGTATATCAATTCCTTTTTCGATACACTCAAGGCGTTCCTTGTCGGTAAGGATACGTCCGTCTCTAGTTTGAGGCGAAAGCATCGTTCTGAATTTAAGCATATTAAATGCTTTCCCATATCTCCCGGGTCTTTCCTGCTTAAACAAAACCGGGGAACCCATTTTTGTCTTTATAAGTAATGCGGTAACTGCAAGTATTGGGCTAAAAACTATCAGCGCACCAGTGCTCAAAAAGCAATCCAGCGGTCTCTTCACAAACCTCTCATAAACACCATAAGGCTTGTGCTTCAGCTCCTTACCGTAGTTCTTCAGTTCTTCAATTCGCTCAGCAACAAAAGCCACCCCCGCAGTCACAGCTGCAAAAGCACTAATGCACCCTGCGATTTTCAAGAAGCCTTTCAAAGCCTTGTTCATTCAAAACAACTCCTGATGATCTGAATAATGATCTCCTGCTCCTCCGCAGTCATCTTGTTGTCAGACGGCAGGCACAGTCCACGAGCAAAAATATCCGCGCCCACATCAACACACCCATTCTCAGCAATGTAAGCGTTACTTCTCGCTCTGCCGTTTCCGTTTACAGTGACGAAGGGATTGTTGCGATATATAGGCTGCATATGCATGGGCTTCCAGATCGGGCGACCCTCGGCGTTGTATTTTGCCAACTTTTCAAGTATCTCGGTAGGACAGGTCTTGCCCTGCTCATGTATGTATAGAGCATCTTTTTCGCCACGAACCTGCTTGCACATCGCATCTTCATTTATAAGCAAACAACTCAGCCAGAAGTTCGGCTCGTTGTTTGCCTCGTCATAAGGATTCATTGTCACAGGCAGACCCTTGAAGCCTTCCTTGTAGCGCTCGTATATCGCTTTTTTCGCTAATACATGTTCACTGAGGTATGGCAACTGTCCTCTTACAACTCCCGCCACGATGTTGCTCATGCGATAATTGTAGCCAATTTCCTCATGCTGATACCATGCAGCGTCCTCACGGCTCTGTGTTGACCACTTGCGAACCTTGTCGGCATCTTCCTTGCTGTTAGTCAGGAACATACCACCGGAAGAACCTGTGATTATCTTATTTCCGTTAAAAGAAATGCAGTTATAGTCTCCAAGAGCACCGGTCTGCTTGGATTTGTAGGTCGCGCCTAAGCTCTCAGCAGCGTCCTCAACAATCAGCGCACCAAACTTATCACATATCGCTTTTATTTCATCAAACTTTGCAGGAGTTCCATAGAGATGCGCAAGCATGACTATTTTGGTATCAGGATACATCTCAAATGCTTTTTCAAGAGCAACAGGATCCATGTTCCAAGTATCACGCTCAGAATCAATAAACACCGCTTCGCCATCTTCATAAGCTATTGGGTTCGCAGTCGCGTCGAAAGTCATGTCCGAGCAGAATATGGTCTTGCCCTTGAGAGTCCCTTCATTCGGCTTTGGCATTCCATATATTCTCTCTCCGGCGAGCTTGACAGCAAGGTGGAGTGCAGCTGTACCGCAGGAGAGTGCAACAGCGTATTTTGTTCCAACAGTCTTTGCAATATCTTCTTCCACAGAGTTGATGTTTGCTCCGACAGTAGATACCCAATTTGTTTGGATAGCCTCATCGACCCATTTCTGCTCGTCACCGTGCATGGTGGGAGAGGCGAGCCATATTTTCTTTTCAAAAGATTTGATTTCCATACATTGTTCTTCCTTATAATATTTTTAGATTCATAAAACTTTTATCCGGAATTCATGTTTTCATTCAGCAAATACCAACATTCCTCAGCATTTCCAGCCTGTCAGGTTTTATCGTCCCGCTCTTGATAGTTCTTAGCTGACCTCGTTTCCATTGACCGAGCTTGTAGCCGTCTTCACAGACATAGATCGTGCTGATGTCAAGGTGTCCGTGGGTATCGAAATATGCTTTTGCGTGAGCATAGCCTTTCTCCCAGGCGTTCTGCTTGCGCTCCC
>CALCRR010000246.1 GCA_937894495.1 uncultured Ruminococcus sp.
AAATCCCTCAGCTTATATACCGTCATATTATCATAATTCATGTTTGACACTATAATAACATCGCATTTCAGCCTTAGAATATCGGTGAGGTGTTCATCAAAATCAGCAGGAACATTGAAACTGTCTATTACAAGCAGAGCTTTTCTTCCGAGTGTAGAGAGTAATATCAGGTTCTCGTCATATTCAGTTTGTTTTGCATCATCGGTCACAAGTCTGCCATTTATCTCACTGATAATAAGCCAGATGTTCTTGGGACGGTATGAATCGGTTTTGCTGACATTGTAATGATAATAGCCGATATGGTTGTATTCGGAGGAGTATTTTTGAATATAAGCACGGACAAGCTCACTTTTGCCAACGGCTCTTGCTCCGACAACCGTGACCTTTGATTTCTTCTGAACGAGCGTATGAAGTTCCTGCAATTCATCATCACGTCCGCAAAAGGCATCGCAGGGTTCTTCATAATCATTATTGGCGAAAAGTCTTGAAAGATCAGTTACCGCAAGACACAAATTTTGGCTTTTAGCCTTTGCAGAAGCCACTACATGATAATCCTTTTCACCTTGCTCTTTTTTATATTTAGAGAACTTAAAGTCAATGTTGAAAAGAACGGTCCTTTGAACGGTTGCGGCACTTATAATCACCCTTATGTAATCACTGACGGCGATCCGCTGACAGTTGCTGCTAAGTTCATTTCCTCCGGTGCTACAAGCGATATGCAGAAGATACGCCTTCCTATCACTGAGGTAGATGGTATTGCTAATAATGCAAAGGGCAACCGCTGGTGTAATAACCTGCTTGGCTGTGCAGAATTTGAGCTTGCAACTTCCGGAGCGAATAGCGGAAAGTATGTTTACAGCTATTTTGACAAAACGGAATCAACAGTAACAAACGAAGAAACAGCAGGTGAATCTGATACCGATTCTGTAATAGAAACATATACTGTAGATACAGAGAATAATACGATTACTGTGGTTGCTGATGCCGGTAAAGATCTCTCAAAAACTTATCTGAATATACACACAGATGAGATATTGACCAGACTTAAAGCTGATAGCAATACTGATAAAATGGTCACGGTTTACGGAAAGATATCTATGACATTTAATCCGGAACTTCTTTATGATGAGTTCCCACAGAAAAATGCAGGTGATGTGGGTATCGGTGTAAACGTGGCGTCGACCTCAAATCTGGCTTATCAGACAGATCGTCTTTCACACACAAGCATGACACAGCCTTTTGAAACAAGCGGATACTATTATTATATAGAATCTGTGAATTCGGCTAAGATCAAATACTTTGCTGTTGATGAGCTTGACCAGTATGATGAATATGGCAGGACCAGCCAGAACGAATCAAGACTGGGACCAAACGGAAACAGTTCTGATCTGGAATGGATGCCTATTGATACTGAACTGGACTATAACCTGACGTCAATTGAAACATCTAATCTGACAAGTGCTCAGAAAGTGAAGCTGACAATGACGGTCAGCAAGAAGGAAGACAAGACCTCAGTTGTGGATGGCGTGACCAAGGTCGTGGGAGCAGAGTATAAACAGGTCGATAATATTTCTGATTATCTAAAAGTAGACAGCTTTAAATCGGGAAACAATACGGTCAATAAGATCGCCGCTGATTCGACTGTAGGGGAGTATGTTTATGAGATAAACAAATCCAACTGCAATCAAAAGCTTGGTCTGAACATCTTTGATTTTGATGTTGCTCTTTCAGTCAAAACGGGAAGAAACTTTACAGAGTATGCTAACTACAGAGTTACCATACAAGCCGAGCTTCTGAAAGAAAACGGTGATGTGGTTGAAAACACCAGGGTAAAGGACTATATAGTTTATACAAATGCAAAGATACATCCGGAGGTAATAACACAGAACGATCTGGGTGCGTGACCGTAAAAAAATTTAAAGCAGCAGTGCCGCAGCTATGGCACTGCTGTTTTTTTTTAGCAAAAATCAGTAAGTTGGGATCACACTGCGTTTTTTGCGCCCGCTCCTTGTAAAATTAACATCTTTTAGTACAAACAATTGTTAAATAAATAAAAATAACAGGATTTCTATTGACAATTTCAACAAATTGCGTTATAATTATAAAGAGTATCTTTGGCTGTTTGTAGGGGGTGAGGTCATGGCTGATGGTGAAAAACAAACGCTGGTAGGCGGTCTTAGGGCTGTGGAGCTTTATTACCGTGCTGTCAGGGAGATAGCAAGCGGCAATGTGGCTTTTTATCAGTCGCAGACAAGGCTCAATACCCCTGATATCGGCGTGCTCATGCCCGAGAATTTCAGAGATGTGGCTGAGATAACCAGCCAGTGTATCAGCCTTTTCAGGCTGGAGCTGGTGCAGGCGCTGGAGGCTCATAATAAGTTTAAAGAGCGTGAGGTCAATTTCAACTGGCTGTCAGTGTATATGCCGCCAACTTACCTTAAAGACGGTACCTGCGAGAAAAATCTTATGGACTATTTCATGAGGTTTGAGGTGCCTACCAACAGGATATGCTTTGCATTGTCTGAAAAACTGCTGGAGGAGACCGACGGCGTGGCTGCTAAAACCATGGGCAGACTGAGAAATAAGGGCTTTCATTTTATGCTCACAGGCTTTGGCGGCAACAGCTGCCCTATGATGAGACTATCGGATTTTCCTGTGGACTACGTTATGCTCAGCCCCGAGGTGTCTAACTATATCGGCAGAGATGAACGCTCTGACAATGCGGTGAAGTCTATAGTCGGCTTTGTCAGCGATATGGGCGCAGACGCCATTGCCGACGGTGTTATGAACAGCAAGCAGGCTGAGACCCTGTTCGGCTTTGAGTGCCCCTACTGCACAGGCTCACTTGTGGGCAAATATATGCAGGAAAGATACATAAGGAGAAGATCTGAGGACTGACCCTTATATTCATAGAAGGAGAATATATTTTGGACGAGAAGATAAGAGATGTGCTGGAGCTGCGAAGAACAGCTAAGGAGGTCAAACGGCACGTTATCGTGATGAGAGTGCTGGCGCTGCTGGTCATCTTTCTGGTGGCTATCGTCGCCATTGCCTACGCTATCTCGTACTTTTACGATAAGTTCGGCAGCTTTACTGTCAGGATAGATAAGTACGATATGCTAAAACAGGGTCTTACCCTTTCGGAGACCCCGAATTATGATAAGGCAAACGCAAGGCTCAATGCCGATATCGTGTACGATATGACCAATATAAGCGGAGAAGATCTGCCTGACAATATAGATATGATAAACGGAAGCCATAACGGTGACAGCTATATCGCCTATACCTTTTATCTGATAAATTCAGGCGATGATACCATTACCTATGAGGGGGATATGAGTATCGAGAATGTTACCAATAATGTGGACGAAGCCATAAGAGTGGCAGTGTTCATCAACGGCGAGAGAACTATCTACGGCAAGACAAAGTCCAATGGTTCTGGTAAGGAAGGCGATTGTGACAGTGAATTTGCTTCCTCAACTAAGGTCATGAAAACCGAGCATGAGGGCTTCGCACCCAATGCTAAAGATAAATATACAGTCGTTATCTGGCTGGAGGGCAACGACCCCGACTGTACCGACGATCTCATAGGCGGTACGCTGAAGCTCGGTATGGATTTCAGGATAAAAGAATCTACATAAGGTTAAGGAGTAAAAAATATGAAAAAAGCACTGAAAATAATCGTTAATATACTGGCGTGGATAATTCTGATCTTCGCCTTGCTGGTAACTGTGGTGGTATTCTCCTCGGCAAGAAACAATAATGTGGCTAACCTGTTCGGCTTTATACCCCTTACGGTAGAGTCGGACTCAATGAAGCCCACCTTTGCCAAGGACGACCTCATCATATGCAGGGAGATAGACGATATCAACAAGCTCAAAAAAGGCGATGTTATCACCTTCTGGACCATAATCGACGGCAAAAAAGTAAAAAATACCCATAGAATTGTGGATATAAACATTGCCGAAAATTCAAGAAGCTTCGTTACACGAGGCGATAACAATAACCAGAACGATACTGTTCCTGCATATGCAGGCGACCTTATCGGCAAGTGGACTGAGTTCAAGATAACAGGTGCAGGTAAGCCTATGGACTTTCTGAGGACGAAAAAGGGCTTTTTCATCTGCATTATCATCCCTATGGCGCTGTTCTTCCTGTTTGAGCTTTATAAGTTCATAATCGTGCTGGTAGAGATGAAGAAGCCTGAGCTCACCGAGGACGACGAGGAAGAGATCAGGCGCAAAGCCATTGAGGAGTATCTGGCAAGCCAGAAGGAAAACTCTGAGGGGGACAAAAAGGAAGACAAGGCTGAGGATAAGCCGGAAGATAAGCCCGAGGAAAAAGCCGAGGAAAAGGATACCCAGAAGGCGGAAAAATAACACGGACATAGCCGAGGCATTATCGGCAAAGAGGTCAAGAGCGGTGTAGGGGACATTGGCGCTGTCAAAGCGGCGGTGTGCTGCCCCCGATATCAGGTAATGGAGAAGAGTATGAGCGGATTTCTAAAATGGTTCTTTGTATTTATATCGGAAATGCTGCAGGGCTTTTCTGTTATATTCAAAGGAATATGGCATGGTCTGGTGCAGATCTTCAATATAAAAAATTATATCAGCATATTCAAGTCCTACTCGACAGATTTCGGCGCAGTGGGCTGGATATTGGCTGTGCTTGCCATTGTGGTGGTTGCGGCTATCTATGTGCTTATAGTCGTGATGATAGTGCTGGCAATAAGAAAATATATAAGGTTCCGTCATTCCATAGTCAGCAATGAGGACCTGCTGGAAGAGATATCAAACCTTCAGCGTCAGGTCATGAAAATGGCTAAGGAAAAGGACGAGATAATGGCTATGAAGGTGGCTCAGATGGGTCTGCCCAATGCCGCAGGCGGTGCGCTTTCACTGGCTGACGGCAGCATGATAACTATGGGCGAGGGCGGCGAAGGCGGCGCTGCAGGCGGTGAGGAGGTACTCACCACCGACGGCGTGGTACAGACAAACGACCACAGATTTTCAAAGCTGCTTGAGGTGGATAACTTCTATAAGGAGTATACTCCCCCCGATTATGATAACGAGATAACCCTTGAGGAGTTCTGCGACAGATACAGAAACTTCGCCTGCTCGAGAATGCACCTGTATTATGAGCCTAAGACCATTCGCCTGTTTGTTGCGGGCATGGCTTCGACAAAGCTCATTATCCTGCAGGGTATCTCCGGTACAGGTAAGACCTCGCTGCCCTACTCCTTCGGTAAGTTTTTGCAGGTAGATACCACTATCGCATCGGTGCAGCCCTCATGGCGTGACCGTACCGAGCTTTTCGGCTACTTCAACGAATTTACCAAGAACTTCAACGAGACAGAGGTATTAAAGAGGATATATTCGTCTAACTATAATAACGACGTAAACCTGATACTTCTGGACGAGATGAACATCGCGAGAATAGAGTATTACTTCGCCGAGATGCTGTCCATACTGGAAATGCCCAACGCAGACGAGTGGGAGCTGGACCTGGTGCCTAATGTGTGGAGCACCGACCCTGTTAAGCTGGACAAAGGCAAGATCGTTATACCCCAGAATGTCTGGTATATCGGTACGGCTAATAACGATGACTCTACATACGCTATTTCGGATAAGGTATACGACCGTGCCCAGCCTATCAACCTGGACGCTAAGGGCGTTGCCTTTGATGCACCCGATACACCGCCTATCAACATCGGCTTTGACCACCTGGACCAGCTGTTCAATGAAGCCTTTGAGAAATATCCTATATCTCAGGAAAATCTCAAAAAGGTGCAGCAGCTTGACCTTTGGGTAATAGAGAAGCTGAGAGTTGCTTTCGGTAACCGTATACTTAAACAAATGGGTCTGTTCGTGCCTGTATATGTAGCCTGCGGCGGCGATGAGCTGGACGGTATCGACTACGTACTGGCTACCAAGATATTCAGAAAGTTCGAGTCGCTGAACCTTGCAATGCTCAGGGAGGAACTGCGTGAGCTGGTGGTATACATCAACAAGTCCTTCGGCAAGAACAAGATGAATGAGTCGATAGCTTATCTGGAAAGACTCCAGAAGCTGTTCTGATAAAATGTAATAAACGGGAAAATAAAGAGGTAGGAACGGGTCTGCTCTTACCTCTTATTTCAACATCTGAAAGTGAAGCGTGGTGAGAGAGATTGAGCGAACGCTACGGCGAATGGTATAAGGATTTTGAAAAGTCGATGGATATGTTCGGCGATGATGAGCTGTTCGGTGCGCTCGATCAGCTCATAAAAACCAGCAAAAATAACTTCGCCTTTAACAGAAAAATACTCGAAAAGGCTATAGACGTTTCGTGGGTCGAAGCCATTGAGAACGGTATGCTCCATGTTGACAACGTTATAAGGCAGCCAAGGCTGACCATCGAGGACGTTGAGGAGGTAGTGCCCATCGCTCTTTCAAAAAAGATCACGGTGGAGTCGGTCAAGCACCTGGCGCAGCACACCGACCTTATACAGAGCATTGATAAAAAAACAGGTAAGATAACCCCCTCAAAGATACTTAATGTCCATAAGGAAGAAAGCTATATGACTTATGAGAATAAGTTTGTCAACACCCTTATAGACAGGCTGTATATATTTATAAATACCAGATATGAAAAGCTGGCGCAGGTCTCTAAGGACGAGGAGGTAATGAGCCTTGGCTTTGATACCGTCATAGAGGACGGCGCAGGCGGCAAAATGAAGGTGGAGCTCAAGCTGGAGACCACCGACAGCCTTGATACCTACGACGATAACGGCTACACTATCTGGCAGAGGGTTGAAAAGCTCAAAAAGACCATTGAGGGCTATAAGGGCTCGGATTTCTGCACCCATATGGGCAGTGCTTACATAAGACCCCCCGTTATGAGGACCAACGCTATCATGAAAAACGTTGACCTTAAAGCCTGCCTTACTCTCTGGCAGTATATCGAGAGCTATGATAAGGTGGGCTATGAGATAAATATAGCCAATACCGCTATCAAGCCGGGGGAGGATTATATTGATGACCTCTATAAGCTCACAGCGCTGAATTTGCTGCTGTTTCGCAGCTATAACAGCGCTAATGAAAAGTTTGCAGAGCTGAAAACACAGAAGTATAAGCCTGTGGCGCCTAAGTTCATGAAAAGATTCGAGAAGGAGCTTGCCGACGACTACGGCGTTTTTGCCGAGGGCATAGCAGGCTATGTGGCTGCCGACGGCGATTTTAAGCTGCAGAAAAAGCTGCCTGCCGATGTGAGCCGTGTGTTCAAGCAGATCGGCGAGGTTATAGATATCGAGAAGAACTATCTTGCCAAGAAGGAGGAGGAACGGCTCGCAAGGCTGAAAGCCGAGGAAGAAGCCGAGAGACTCAGGCAGGAGGAGGAAGCAAGACTTGCCGAGCAGCGCAGGATCGAGGAAGCCAGACGCGAGGAGCTTGAAAGGATCAGGCGTGAGAAAGAAGAGGAAGAGCGCCGTGTTCAGGAAATGCTGGCTAAGAAAAAAGCCGAGCAGGAGGCAGAGCAGCGTGAGCGTGAAAGGCAGGAGCAGGAAAGACTGGCTAAGCTTGAAGAGCAGCGCAAGCGTGAAGAAGAGGAGCGCCTGAGACGTGAAGAGGAAGAGCGCCTTGCTGCCGAGAGAGCTAAGATAAACGAGGATAAGAAGAAGGTACGTGCCGAGCTGGGTGAGGCTGAGGGACTTGATAAGGAAGCTATCATCAACGAAAAGACCAATGAGGAAGATGATATCACCAAGGTAGAAGTCACCGAGGACGAGATCGAGCAGGCTAAGGAAGCTATGGAGGAAGCTGCCGCAGAGGGCAGCGAGCAGCCTGAATTTGAGGACCCCAGAGAGGTCGCTGCCAGAATGAAGCTGGAGCAGCAGAAGAAGGAGAAGGAGAGAAGAGAGACCGAGCGTGCCCAGAGACTGAAAGCCGAAAGACAGTATTTCGAGAGCAAGTCTTTCAGGGAGATACGCTGGGAATACTCGAAGAACCCCATCAGGCTCATACAGCGCTTTGTTATATTTGTTATGGCAATGGTATTCGGAGTCATATCCGAGGATACCGATGACCCCAACTACAAGAAGAGACGTGCTATGCTTGAAGAGCGCAGACAGGAAAAGTTCAGAGAGCAGCAGGCAAGAGATGCTATGGAGGTGTACTACAAGAAGTATGCCAAGACCTTTAAATACAGCTTCAGACGTAAGATCAACGACTACAAGTTCAAGCGCAAGCGTGAGAAGGAGCGCAAGAACCGTCCGAGACCTGTATACAACCCGCCTGTCAGAACTCCCGAGGAGCAGCACGCTATCGACCTTGAGATGAAGCGCCTGTACAGAGAATACCATGTGAGCGCTCTGCGTAAGCTCATAAGGCGGATAGAGGACAGCAGACGGCAGAGCAGGGAAGAGGACGATACCTCAGACGCCGCATGATAAACACTTCATCAGGGAGATGATAACAGCTTGGCTGAAAAGGAAGAGGTCGTTAAGGAGACCGAAAGCATAGATGCCGACGATGCCCGTGAGGAAGACAGCAGGGCTGAGAAGATAGCTAACAGAGTGCTGACCGTGCTGATACTGCTGCTGGCGTGCTTTGTGACATATGTAATGGTCTGCTCGGCACAGGGCAAGGCTGTTAAGATATTTGGAAAAAGCGTGCTTAAAGTGGTCACCGGCAGCATGGAGCCCTCGATACACGTTGATGACTTTATCAAGGTGGAGAGCGTGCCGCAGGATAAGCTCAGGGTGGGGGATATAGTCACCTTTTACTCGGAGCAGGAGGATATCAGGGGCGTGCTTGTGACCCACAGGATAAAAGCAATAAATGCCGACGGCACCTTTATCACCAGGGGCGATGCCAACGATGCCGATGACAGGCTGCCTGTAAGGTATGACCAGCTGGTGGGCAGGTATATCGGCAAGGCAAGGTTTTTCACCTGGGTGAACAGCTTTGCCAGCGTAAGAAAAATACTGATGCTGCTGGTGATAATACCCATGACGCTGGCAGCATTCTATGAGGTGAAAACGGTGGCGAAGATCACCGCCGAGATGAGAGAACAGCCCCTTACCAAGGAGGAGCGCAAGGCTCAGCTGATAAGAGAGGCAATAGAAAAGGAAAAGGAACGGCTCGCCAGAGAGCATTACGGTGAAAACACCCATGAGCCCGAAGGCAGCAGCGCAGAGGTGAAGGCAGATGAACCAGGAAAAGGTGATGAAGCGGAGAATGGTCGGAGCGATCATTCTGTTTAGTGTTACGTTTATAGTGCTGATAATTTTTATAGCTTTGTATGTTGATGAAACACACCGTGTGCAGGAGACCTACAGAACACAGTATAATACAAATCTCAAACACGCCTCAGAAGCCATTGACGCCTATCTTAAAGGCGAGGGCGACTATGATATGAGGTATACAAGGATAATCAGCGATATGAGCAGCGCTAACTCTTTTGCGTTTCTGATAGAGGATTTCAAGGACGAGCAGAAAACCATCAATGAGATAAATTCGGCTCTGATAAAATATCCCGAGCAGATGAAGGGTAATCTGGAGGAGCTGAAGGAAGCCCTTGATGATATGGCTGCCAACGTTGACCGAGGCTACACAAGGGCAAACAAGCTGATAGATTCACTGGATAAAAAGGGTAATTGAACGAAAGGGAGCTATAGCTATGAGTGAGAAAAGAAGACTTAAAAAGGAAATAAAAATTTGCAGGCAGACTATCGAGGAGATAGAAAGAAAGCGTTCAAGATCCCAGTCTGCGCTGGTGCAGGCGGTGCTTTTGCAGGAGGAGCCTGACGATAATGACGTTGAGTGGTTCAATAAGTACACAGGCGAGATAACCGCCTGCAGAAACCATATGATAGAGCTGCAGAAAAAGCTCAATTCCCTTGGCTGAGGCAGCGGCTCGCAAAAGCGCATAATATGCGGTGAGACAGGCAGAAAATAACAGTATGCGGCGATATCGGCAGTGAGGTCGGTGTCGCCGTTTTAACATTTTTCGGTCACAGAAAAGCGTTTTGGAGGATTAGTATAAAAACAGGGCGATTAATTGTGTAGTATCACTATAGAAAATAGCGAGTATATGTGTTAAAATTATATTATGACAGCAGTTTATGTGCTGCGCCTTTAAACTTAATTTTTACAGGAGTGATAATAGTTATGAAGTTAAAAAGAATAATTTCAGGCATGACAGGTGCTGTTATCGCAGCGTCTGTAGCAGGTATGCTGCCTGTATCGGCTATCGAAAGACTCGACGGAATGGGCGAGATGAAGATAGACCCCAACCCCGTTATCAGCCGTGATGTCCCTGCATACTCCAAGGAGGGCAACAAGACCGCTTCAAAGGGTAATGATGAGAACTATTCCTCTTTCTGGGAGGGCAAGAGCGAGGACTATCTGGCTTATGACCTCTCGGCAGTCCCCGCCGACCAGAGAAAGATCGTTGACGCTGTATGGTATACCACCAACACCTATGATAATCTGGGCGAGTGGGTAACTAAGGTGAACGAGCCTACATCTTATGTTATCGAGGTCAATGATGCTGAGGGCGGTCAGTACCCCGAGAACGACTGGAAAGAGGCTGTTACGGTCGAGGATAACGTGCTCAGCTCACGCCAGCATCTTATAGATTTTGAGGGCTATAACTGGATACGCTTCCGCCTTGTTACCGCTGACGGCAAGGAGGACGTTAACTGCAAGATAAACTTCGACATCCACGATGCTTCAAACGGACTGAACGACAGCTGGCTGTTTATCGGCGACTCAATTACCGCAGGCGGCATGGGCAACTCACTGACAGCTTCAAGCTATGCTACATTCATCTCGGGCTTTGATAACAGGTATTTCCCCATTCAGGAAAATGCAGGCATCGGCGGACTGACCAGCAAGGACGGCAAGAAAAATATCGACCGCTGGCTGGAGACATACCCGGGCAAATATGTGTCCCTCGCTTACGGCACTAACGACGCATGGGGCGGACTTGGTGAGAATAACTACTATAATAACACCGTTTACATGGTAAATGCTGTTATTGAAGCAGGCAAGATACCTGTTCTGCCAACTATCCCTTATTCCACCAACAATGACGTTCTCAAAAACCTTGATAAGTATAACGCCAAGATACAGCAGATATATGAGGAATACCCCCAGGTAGATAAGGGTCCCGACTTCTTCTCTATCATCAAGGAGGATACCAGTATACTGGGCGGCGACGGCGTTCATCCCAACTCTAAGGGCTATGAGAAAATGCGCCGCGTATGGGCTGAGACTATGTTCGAGACCGTTTACGGCGGCAAGATACTCGTCCTCGGCGATATCAACGATGACGGCAAGGTGGATACCAAGGACGCTATGCTGGCAATAGCATACGCTAAAAAGGCCCAGGCACCCAAGGATAAAGCTCAGTTTATGCGCGCAGATGTAAACAGCGACGGCGAGCTTGCTACCAAGGACGCTATGCTTATCATCGCAGCAGCAAAGAAAAAGATAACATTCCAGTAAAAACATCAAGGCACGCTTTTAGCGTGCCTTTTTGTGCCTTGGGATAAGTTTGTGGGCTATCTGTTGGGGGAGACTTTTGTAAAAGGGTCTCCTCAAGGGACAAAAACACCCCTGACAGCGTAGTGTCAGGGGTGTTTTTATAGATAGGGGGGTAGAATGCTGAATTATTCGTCCTCGCTGGTTATAGCGGTGACTTCGTAGATGAACTTGACCTGGCTGTCAACGCCGTCGGCTGCGCCTGAGAAGGTGTTGTAGCTGCTGCTGAGCTCTGCCAGCTTCTGGAGTCTTTCAACCAGGGGCTCCAGGTCGTCGTTGTAGGCATTGATTATCTTGTCGATGCCTTCCTCCTTGAACTTATCCATGCCGTCCTTGAGTTCCTCAGCGCCGTCAGCAAGCTGGTCAACGCCGTCGGTGAGCTGTGCTGTGCCGTCCTTTAGTGAAGCTATTCCGCTGAACAGCTGACCCGAGCCGTCAGAGAGCTGGTCTGCACCTGTTGAGAGCTGTGCTATGGAATTATAAATAGTGTTTGTGCCGCCCTTTAGCTGAACAGAGCCGTCCTGCAGCTGTGCCAGACCCCAGTCGAGAGCCTTAGCGCCGTCTGACAGCTGCCAGAGACCTGACTGCAGGGTGCTTACGCCGCTGTCAAGCTGCTTAGCGCCGCTGCTTGCAGAGCTGATACCTGTCGATAACTGGTATGTTCCGTTTGAAAGGGTGTATGCGCCGTCAGCCAGCTGCTTGCTGCTGCCCGAGAGTGTAGCTGCACCGTCAGAGACCTGCTTAGCGCCTGTTGAAAGCTCCTTGGAGCTGGTGTAAAGCTGGTTTGTGCCGCTGGCGAGCTTTTTGCCGCCGTCATCAAGCTTTTTAAGACCGGCATCAAGGCTCTTGGCGCCTGTTGATACCTGACCTACACCTGTTTTGAGAGCGCTTACGCCGCTGTCAAGCTGCTTGGCGCCTGTGTTAGCCGATGCTATGCCTGTTGAAAGGGTCTTAGAGCCCTGCGAAAGCGTATCTGCGCCGTCAGCCAGCTGCTTGCTGCTCTCGGAAAGGGTAGCAGCGCCGCCCGATACCTGCTGTGCGCCTGTTGAAAGCTCAACCGAGCTGTTATAAAGCTGATCTGTGCCTGCTGCCAGAGCCTTGCCGCTCTCGTCAAGAGTACCGAGACCTGTATCAAGGGCAACTGCGCCGTTGTAAACGCTCTCTGCACCTGTCTGCAGCTGTGCGATGCCGCCTGTAAGTGCGCTGACATCTGCGGATATACCGCTTGAACCGTTTCTCAGCTCTGCCGATATCTGCTGCTGTGACGCAATAGTGGTTTGCAGTGTGCCTATCGCTGTCAGTATCGTTTCGTCAGGCTCGGGTATAGCCTGCAGAGCTGCCAGCACCTGCTGGTTATATGCTATTGTCGCATCGAGTGAGTCTGCGGCGGTGTTAAGTGAGCTTACAACAGCGCCCAGCTTTGTGGGTATCTCGCCAACGCTGGCTGCAAGGGTGTCTATGCCTGTTTTGAGCTGTGACGAGCCTGTTACCAGTGCCGAGGAGCCTGCCTTTGCATCGGATATACCTGCCGAGAGCAATGCGGTGGAGTCATTTATAGTCTTAGCGCCTGAGGAAAGTGCCTGCGAGCCTGCTGCAACGCTGGAAGCTCCTGCTGAAAGGGTGTCAGCACCGTCAGATAGCTGCTTTGAGCCGTCAGCCACTGCGGCTGCACCGCTCTCGACCTGCTTAGCGCCTGCATCAGCGCTGGCAAGACCTGCCGACAGCTGTGATGAACCGTCTTTAACGCTGGAAACGCCGCTGTTGACCTGTGCAACCCCGTCTACCAGGGCGGTCGAGCCCTGCTTTGCGCTGGATAAGCCTGTTGAAAGCTCCTTGGTGGAGTCGCTTACAGTCTTTGCGCCGCCCGAAAGCTTTGCCGAGCCGTCTGATACCTTTTTAGCGCCGCTTGAAAGAGTGCCTGCGCCCTCAGAAAGCTTCTTTGAGCCGCCTGCCACCTGTGATGCGCCGCTCTGAACGCTTTTTGCACCGCTGTCGGCGCTTACAAGTCCCTTTGAAAGTGCTTCCGAGCCGTCTTTCAGGTCTGAAACGCCGCTGTTTACCTGCTCAAAGCCTGCCACCAGCGCAGCCGAGCCGTCCTTGGCATCGCCCACACCGCTTACTAAAGTTCCGGTGGAGTCATCAAGGGTCTTGGCGCCGTCCTTCAGCTGGCTTGCACCGCTTGAAAGCTGCTTTGCGCCGTCATCAAGGCTCTTTGAACCTGTGTAGAGCTGGTCAACGCCGTCAGCCAGGGGTCCTGCTGCGTCCTGCAGCTTTTTGATGCCGTCATACAGCTCTGATGTGCCGTCAGCCAGCTGCTCTGCCGCATCTGCCAGTTCGTCCATTTTAGCTTTCAGGTCCTCAACATCGGCAACATCTGTCAGGTCGATATCGTTAAACAGGTTGCTTGTGCCTGCGGTTATAGATGTTTTCATCTCAAAGTCGGTGACATCGGCGGTGAACTCGAAATACTCAGGTATATCAATATCCTCGTTATCTTCAAGTCCCAGGCTCTTTGTGAGTCCCGGTACAGCATAGCCTATAACTATCTGCCTTGTACCGTCGGATATGAGCTTGCCGTTTGTTACCTGAACATTTGTGAACTTTTCATCGTCCAGCAGCACGCCTGTTGCCATAAGGAAGGGGGTGTACATATCCACCTTTTCGCCGTTTATCTCAACGCTCTGCTTTGAGTTGTTGGTGTAATCGTATCTTACAGTGACCTTGCCGCTCTTGCCTGCCAGTTCATCGGGGGTCACAGTCTTGCCGTCCAGCTTGTAGGTAACTGATATATCAACAGGCAGCTGGGCATCGGTATAGCCCTTGTAGTAGATATCGCCGCCGTTGGTGTTCCAGGTGAGCTTATCGCCGCTTTCGGTGTAGCCCTCATCGGTCTTGACGTTTTCGATATCGGTCAGGTTTGATCTATCCTCCAGCTGCTTTTTGCCCTCGGGGTTCTGCAGCCAGCTGCTTACCACCTTGGTGGTGGGCTTGCCTGTGGGGTCGGTTATGACGTATACTGTCTCTTCCTTTTTCTCTGTTGATGAGCTGTTTGATTTTTCGGACTTTTTATCTTCCTTGCTCTCGCTGTCCTTTTCGGCAGACGCAGCTGAGCTGTCGGTGCTGTCCTTTTTAGTCTCGTTAGCCACTGCATATATGCCTGTTGAAGCTGCTGATATCAGCACTGCCAGAACTCCTGCAAGTATCCTAGTATATTTTTTCATTGTGATTACTCCTTTCGGTCACTTAATTAGCTTTTCCTATTTTTCTCATATCTATCGTTGAGCCGATTATCAGCCTGTCGAACAGCAAAAGCATCGAAGGCAGGGCGCAGATAACAGTTACCATGCTTATCAGCGCACCTCTTGACATCAGCGTGCAAAGCTGCGATATCATATCTATGCTGGAATAAAGACCAACGCCGAAGGTCGAAGCGAAGAAGCCCAGAGCGCTTACCATTATGGATTTTATAGAGGTGCTCAGCGCAATGGTAACAGCCTCGTTCTTATCCTTGCCTGCTATCCTTTCGGTCTTGTATCTGGTGGTCATCAGTATCGCATAGTCTACCGTAGCGCCCAGCTGTATGGTGCCGATAACTACCGATGCGATAAAGGGTATGACCGTGTGGGTGTAGCAGGGGATACCCATGTTAACCGTGATAGCGAACTCGATAACTGCCACAAGTATTATAGGCAGCGATATTGATTTCAGCGCTATGAGAATGATAACGAAGATAGCGCCTATTGAAACTATATTAACTACCTTGAAATCTCTGTCGGTAATGCTTATAAGGTCCTTGGTGGCAGCAGCCTCGCCTATGAGCATTCCCTTATCGTCATACTTTTTGAGTATTTTTGAAAGGGTGTCTATCTGCTTGTTCACATCCTGCGATGCTACCTTGTAGTCAGAGCCGACCAGCATCATCTGCCAGTCGCCCTCTTTTAATATCTTTGTTACCGACTCGGGTATCATCTCTCTTGGTATAGACGAGCCTATGAGGGTATCGAGCGCCATTGTCATGTTTACGCCGTCCACCTCGCTCATCTCGTCCATCATCATATTAACGTCCTTCGGCTTCATCTGTGAGTCGCACATGATTATGTGGGTGGAAGCCATGCCGAAGTCCTCTTCAAGCTTTGAGTTAGCCACAACGCTGTTAAGGTCCTTTGGCAGCGTATCTGTCAGGTTGTAATAAACCTCGGTATTTATCTGACCGTAAACCGCAGGAATAAGCAGAGCTATAAAGACGATAATAAAAGCGATATGGTGCTTTACTATGAATTTTGCAGGCTTATCCATGCTTGGTATGATATCCTTGTGCATGGTCTTTTCAAGAGCCTTGTCAAACACAAGTATCATTGAGGGGAGAACTGTTATGCAGCAGATAACGCCGATAACAACGCCCTTTGCCATAACTATGCCCATGTCAAGTCCCAGGGTATAGGACATGAAGCAGAGTGCCAGGAAGCCTGCCACGGTAGTTACAGAGCTTGAAACTACCGACGATACCGTCTGAGCTATCGCCTCAGCCATAGCCTGCTTGTTGTTGTCAAAATGCTCCTTCTGCTCTTTATAGCTGTGCCAGAGGAATATGGAGTAGTCGATAGTTACTGCCAGCTGCAGCACCGCTGTAAGTGCCTGGGTGATAAATGATATCTCCCCCAGGAAAATGTTGGTGCCCAGATTGTAAAGTATAGCCAGACCAACGCTGAGCATGAAAAACAGCGGTATCAGGAAAGAGTCCATAGTGACCGCAAGTATAATGCTTGTGAGGATAACTGCGATCACCACATACATGGTGGTCTCCTCAATGGTCAGGTCCTTGATATCCTCAACTATAGCGGTCATGCCGCTGATAAAGCACTGCTCGCCTGCTATCTCACGCATTTTTACTACAGCCTCCAGCGACTCATCGGCTGAGGTCGCCTTATCGAAGAAAACTGCCAGCATGGTGGAGTTTTTTGAATTGAAGATACTGTAGATTTCATCGGGCAGCACCTCTTTGGGGAGGCTTATGTCTGCGACGCTGTCATACCAGAGCACATCGCATACCGCAGGGACCTTCTCAAACTCTTTTTTGAGCTTTACAACGTCCTTGTCGCTCATACCGTCCACCACCACAAAGGCGAAGCCGCCCTTGCCGAATTCATCAAGCATTATCTGCTGACCCTTCATGGTGTCTATATCCTCGGGCAGATAAGAGAGGATATCGTAATTTATCCTTGTCTTTATCATACCAATGGCGGCGGGCACGGCGAGAACGAATGCCAGGATAAAGATGAATATTCTCAGCTTTACCACGCCTTTGCCGAATTTCTGCATAATGTCAGATCCTTTCATTCACGGCTTTCGACCGCACACATTTGTGCAGGTCTTATATCAGTTTAGTGTCAATACACCCTAAATGACTTTAGGTCATTTTTATATCTTTAAATAGTATAGCACAAAAATGACTGATAGTCAATAGCAAAATGACCAATAGTCACATTTTTGTTTGATTGCACAAAATGACCAACGGTCATTAATTTATAATGTACATTTTATCCTATTGACAAGTTCTGTAAAATTATATATAATTAAATAAAGAAAAAATAAGCTCAGAAACAGCTCTCACCTTGTCTTATCTCACAGTAATTATCAGGCGCAGAGCATAAAATGTCCTGCATACATAAACGAAGGAGCTATAAAAATGGGCAAACTGGATATCAACAAAAAAGCGAAGGAGGATTCGCTGCTGTCAACGGCTTATAAGCTGTTCACCACCAAGGGCGTCAGCAAGACCTCGGTATCGGATATAGCCAACAGCGCAGGGGTGGCTAAGGGTACGTTTTATCTATATTTCAAGGATAAATACGACCTTAAAAACAGGCTGGTAGCTCACCACTCGTCCAGGCTTTTCAAAAATGCGCTGGAGGAGCTTTATGCCACAGGCAAAAAGTTCAGCTTTAACGAGAAGATAATTTTTATAATCGACAGTATTCTCGATCAGCTGGATACAAACCGTTCGCTGCTGACCTTTATCTCAAAAAATCTCAGCTGGGGCGTTTTCAAGCACGCACTGACCAGCCCAGTACACGGCGATGATATTGATTTTTTGAGTATCTACAGCGAAATGCTCGCCGATGCCCCCAGTGACCTGGACGAGCCCGAGATAATGCTTTTTATGATAGTCGAGCTGATAAGCTCCACCTGTTATTCGGCGATACTTTATTCAGAGCCTGCCGACCTTGCTAAGCTAAAGCCTTATCTGTACCGCTGCGTGAACAATATTATCGACAGCCACGTATCAAAGCCCCAACCTGAACAAGAGACACAACAATAAAAATATCCCGTGAGCGGTGTTAACTCACGGGATATTTTTATTCTATGACCTTTTATCCTTCATCAATAAGATACGCCCTGCAGGGTGCGCCGTCGCTGCCGCCCAGGTTTATGGGGGCGGCGCTGAGAAAGTATTTTCCCTCAGCCACGCCGTCAAGCACCAGCCCCTCCAGCAGCACCACCTCTGCCCCGAGAAGTATCAGGTGCACCTCTTTTGGGGCGTCCTCCGGTCCTACAGTCTGGCTCTCGTTGCCGATGAGCTTTATGGCTGCATCTGCAAATATCCTAGCGGCTTCGGCGGTCACGGTGGCTTTGCCTGCTATTATTATGCGCTCCTTTGCCCCTGCCTTTTCAGCCGAGTTCAGTATGCGCCCTGCGTCCTCAGCCGTAACATCGCCCTCGTGACGGGCAACATAGCAGCTGCCTGCAAAGCTTTCAAGGGGCATTTTATCTATGGTCCTGCCGCTGCCGTAAAAATGATAGGGCGCATCAACGTGGGTGCCGTTGTGGGCGCACATTGAAAACTCTGTCAGGTTGCAGATATCCCCCTTATCGGTGCTCATTATCTGCCGTCTTTCAGCCAGTTTATTATCTCATCTGCCGATACTGCGGTGTCACGGTCGTAAAGCTCCAGAACAGGCTCGCTGACCTTTGCGCCTGACGCTTTTTCAAGGTCGTCAACTCCCTGCCCCTTGCCGTTGCCGCCGTGGCAGGTGACAACATAGACCTTTTTGCCGCTGATGTCCACATCTTCAACAAAGCTCTCCACCGCCTTGGGTATAGTGCCCCACCAGAGGGGATAGACCAGCACCACTGTGTCATAGCTCTCTGTATCGGGTAGCTCACCCGTAAGGGCGACCTTTTCATCGTTTTTGAGCTCATCGTTAGCCTCGCTGACGGTGGCGCTGTAGGTGGAGGGGTATTTTTTCTCGGTGGTTATGGCGTAGATGTCTCCGCCGACGCTGCTGGTTATTACTTTGGCAGCCAGCTCGCTGTTGCCTATAAGAGTATCGCCGTCCTTCATCAGCGACGCGCTCGCCACAGCGTCAACATCGTCGTCAAAGTCGGAGTTTCCCACCCTTGTGAAATAAACGGTCAGCACATTTTCGCCGATATCAGTTTTTTCAACATCTGTCACTGCCGCCAGATCGACGCTGACCTCTGAAAAATGCCGTTTGATATAGTTTTTTGCAAACAGAAAATACACCGCCGCCAGCACTGCAATGATAACTGCGATGATAATTATGAGCTTTCTGCCTTTTTTGGTTTCCTTTGCCATAGTAGTCCTCCCGAATTATCATTACGATTAGTATAACACATCAAGCCCCTTATGTAAAGTGCATTTTGTAAGTTTATTCTCTTTCACCCTTTACTTTATCTTCCTTTTATGTTATACTATTATATGTGATATCAGGTATTACTTTTGGTAATACTGCTATTAAGGCAACACCGCACAACCAGCGGCTTACGCCTTTGCACGTCATATGCTTGCATAAATTCCGTCATATTACCCAAATTCTCCTTGACTTGCGCCAGCAAGCCTGCGTCGAATTTAGGCAATCTGACGAAATTTCTGACTGCGCATCTGACGCACAATGGTTGTGCGGTATTGCCTTAA
>CALCRR010000247.1 GCA_937894495.1 uncultured Ruminococcus sp.
GTCACATCAGCCGTATTCTTGAAAGTCCGCTGTATGTGAGAGCCGACAAAGAGGTTTATGCTTTCTTTGTTTCCAAAGGCTATGAAATTCTTGATGATATTGAAGCGTATGACGGTATTCACGGCGTTTTCATTCATAGGGCTTCGGGAGTGACTTTCGTTAAGGTCGGGTATCACGAGGGTCTGGTCGATGCGAGCGTATGGCTTGCTGTGCAGGACAAGAAAGCCCATAACAAGCGTATCCCCAACAATGCGAATGCCAATCATTCGTGGCTGACGGGATTTCTGAAATGCGGTCATTGTGGCTATCATCTGGAAATTCACTACTATGACAATGCCAAAAGCGGAAAGCGTTACAGATACCTCAGAGATTCGGGAGCATACCGCAAGGAAGGCTGTGTGAAAAAGTTTCTGAAAATCCGTCCCGAAGAAGTTGAAAGTGCTGTCGAGCAGGCGATGCGTGAACGTATTGACCAGCTTGTGATCGCAAAGCGAAGTGCAGATGTTCCCGATGCAGACACCGAAGCTCTCAGGGCTGAGATCATCAAGATAGACGAGGAAATTCGCAAGCTGATGAAAAAGCTCGGTGATGCCGATGCGGTGCTGTTTGAGTACATCCAGAATACAGTCAATGAGCTGCACGAACAGAAGGCGGCTCTGGAGCGTAAGATGCAGGCTAAGGCTCGTAAGCGCAGGACGGTTGATACCGAACCTTTGGAAAAGCCGATGAAGCATTGGAACAAGCTCTCTATTCCCGAAAAGCACGAGCTTGCGGCGGTTATGCTTGAAGCAGTCTATGTGAGTGATGAAAATGGCATTGAGGTGAAATTCAGTATATGAGAAAACGGCGATTTTACGCCGTTTTCAAAATATGGTGGAGTGCAGCGATCGGCGTGCCGTAGGCAACACCTTAACAATGATTATTTGGGTTATGTTTGGACGGTTGGTTTTACGATAATAACCGAAAGGACGAATACAAATGATTGATGCGATGTACAATATCAGACAGGGCGATATTCACTCCGCTGAGTTTTCCGATGAGTTTAACAAGCTCTGTATCCCCTGTGAAGATTCGCTGAATGAGGAGCAGATTGATATATTCCACCAGATACTTGACTGCGTGAGCGATACTGCCGCTGCTGAGATGAGAGTTGCCTACAAGGTCGGTTTCAAGGACGGTGCAACTATGATGCAGGAGATTTATGACTGATATAATTACAGCATAAGGAAAGGGCTATGTCCTCCGTGACCGTGTACGGAAGGCATAGCCCTGATTTTTGATGTAAATCCAGCTTTCATTTGTATGGTTTACAGTCTTTTACAATTGTATCATTATTCCGAAGCCTGTCTATATAAATCAATCAAGCCCGAGAACATTATCCGTTCTCGGGCTTTGGTGTTGTTTTGGACTGGATCAACCACTTTTTCCAGCGCTCATTGAGACTTCTGCCCTTGTACATTCTGTAAAAACTGATAAAGAAATCAAAAATCATAAGAATGTATGTAAGTCTGAACAAGATTATCACAGGTTGAAATGTCAGATTTGAAAAAAACTCCATCATAGGAACAAATAATAATTTCATAAATTTTGTGATAATAAACGAAAATGCTATACTTGTCATTACTGACGTATACCTTGTTATATGCAGAGGCAGGCTCGAATAATCCCAATAGTATATTCCACATATCCACTCAACTAACTTTTCAAGAATTATCTCTCCGATACTCACAAGAATAAATATTGTAACATAGTAGCTGAAGTAGTCAAATCGCGCCATGATCTTTTCAACTATTGAACTCGGGTGTCCCGGCGTGCCGAGCACAAAATAAATTCCAAGTATTGCAAAACTGTACCCCAAAAGAAACGGCAGCGTCATATTGCGGTTATCTATGTAGCCTTTGCGAATACATATCCAGATATTTTCAAGACAAAATCCGAGAAAGGAAATTATCACTGATGCTATTATATATGTATCGACCGAATAATCAGCTTTCATAATGCCGCCTCCTTATGTCAGAACCAATTATTATCAGATTCCGAGTATTACACCTATAAGCTTTGCAATTGCATTCAATACAAACGAATTTGCATACCCTAAAGGTTTAGATAAAAATCCTGTTACAACACACAGTATCAGTACGATCTGCCAATATCTCTCATATTTCATATACACGCTCATTGCCCGTTTTGAAGTACACCCAAGCACCTTTGAACCGTCAAGAGGCGGTATTGGAACAAGGTTAAATAACCCAAGTCCTATGTTTATAACTGCTGAATAATAACAAAGCTGTGCGAATACCCAAGGCAAAGTATTCTGCGTGCCAGCAAATTTTATGATAATACCTTCTATGAACAGAGATATAAATGCAAGAATAAAGTTTGCTGCAGGTCCGGCTAACGAAACGTATATGATGCCCTTTTTCTTATCTTTATAATACGAAGGATCGATAGGTACCGGCTTTGCCCAGCCTACATGAAAAAACAACATACATAATGCACCTATCGGGTCTAAATGCTTTATCGGATCAAACGACAAGCGTCCTGCATTTTTAGCAGTCGGATCGCCCAATTTGTATGACGCCCAACCGTGTGCGCACTCATGAAACATTATAGCAAGTAATATCACAGGTGCAGTAAAAAGCAGTGATTTTACCTCTGTTGTGATATATGAAAAAAATCCACTCATTTTATATACCTTTCTGCCACGTTATTTTTTCAATTGTATCAGGAAAATTGATCCTGCGTTCTGCTTGCTTGTAACGAATATCTTGCCGCCGCACTTATCAAGTATCTCCTTGCACAGTGCCAAACCCAAGCCGTTTCCCTGTGACTGCCTTGAGCTGTCTGCCTGATAGAATTTATCGAAGATATGGCGCAGTTGTTCCTCGGTCATACCGATGCCCTCATCGCTGATATAGACCTTGTAATGATGCTCTGTACTCTCCAGCTTTATCGTAACTGTACTGCCGTTTCCCGAAAATTTTATTGCGTTGGATATAATATTTGTCCACACCTGAAAGAGCAGTGACCGTTGACCTGTATATGTCTGCTCAGGCAAATCGAGTTCAAATTCTATATTTTTGGCACTCCATTTGGGTTCGAGCATTACGATACATTCTCTGAGCTGCTCGTCAAGGCGGTATGTCACAGGCTCGTCAAGGCTTGCCTGATTTTCCAGTTTTGAGAGCCGCAGGATATTGTCTGTCAGGTCGTTCAGCTTTTCGATACTGAAAAAAGCCTTTCTGATATATTCGTCACGTTCCTCATCAGGCAGACTGCTGTCCTGCAAAAGCGTAAGGTATCCGCTCAGTGTTGAAAGCGGAGTCCTGAATTCATGGGATACGTTCGCTATAAAATCATTGCGTATCATTTCTACCGAGCCAAGCTCCTGAGCCATGTAGTTAAAATTCTCGACAGCATCGGCAAGCTCTGCAATGTCTCCGCCGTATTCAAGTCGTGCGGAATAATCTCCTTCTGCGATCTTTTTTGATGCCTTGCTTATATCACCTAAAGGCTTAAAAAAATTCCAGATGATAAAATAAGCGGCAGCAGAAGCCATTAAAAAGCATAGCCCGAATAAAATGAATATTCCAATACCCGGCAGATGTGTAACACTGCCTCCAAGCTGTACAACAATATATCCCACAAGAGCAAGGATCAAAGAAAACACAATAAGTGTTATCAAAAATGAAAACATAAGTTTTCTGACCATTTTCGAGTAGCGGCGCATTTTCGTCTTATCTATTTTACGACTCATATTTCACCGCCCTGTACCCAAGTCCTCTGATCGTCACTATTCTAAAATCGGTATTTTTCTTGAAACGCTCACGCAGACGGCTTATGTGAACATCAAGAGTGTGAGAATCGGCTACGTCCTCAAATCCCCATATATCATCAAGTATCTGCTGGCGAGTGAATATCTGCCCCGGGTAAGACAACAGCTTATATAAAAGCTGAAACTCCTTCAGTGGCAGTATCTGTGAACCGTTTGCATCGCTGACAGTCTGTGTATCGTATTCGAGCAGGGTTTCACCAAAGGTCAGCTTTCGCTCACTGGCACTTTTAGCGCGTCTGAGCAGTGCCGCCACACGGAAAAGCATTTCTTTTAGATCTATCGGCTTTACCATGTAATCATCTGCTCCGGATTTGAAGCCTTGTTCCTTATCGTTTATATCGCCCTTAGCGGTTATCATCAGCACAGGCATATCCATTCTACCGACACGCATCGCCTTGACAAGCTCAAATCCACTCATACCCGGCATCATAACATCGGAGATCATAAGATCAATGTATTCTTTTTCAAGCACGTCAAGAGCTGCTGACGCATCGTGTGCAGGGATAGCATTGTACCCGTTCTTTATCAGAGTTCTGCAAAAGAGTCCGCAAAGCTCTTTATCATCTTCAACTACAAGTATATTGAACATTTTAAGCACCTCACTTTATGCTATTTTAACATAAATCGTATCAAGAGGTCAAGCGTCAGTGGGAATATGTTTCCTTATATAGATCAGACCGCATACAAATGATGCCACAGACATAAGTGCAAGCAATGAAAACGGCAGGATAAAGCCCTTTGAAAAAGGATCAAGTAAATAATATCCCATAGAAGTTGCTATGGCTACACTCGGAATGATCCCGATAATGCTGCCAAACAGATACTTTCCAAAGCTGCTTCCCGAAGCCCCCATATACATACTTGCCACATCTCCCGGAACAAAAGTCATCATTCTAAGAATAACGCTAAAAAAAGAAGCTCCGTTATTCTGACATTTTATTATTGCTTTGAATTTTGGGTATTTATCTACCAGTTTCTCGACATAGTCTTCACCGAGCAGTTTCCCTAAAAAATAAGCAGTAATAAATCCAAGTATGCTGCCTGTAAGGTTGATCAAGAAAGCCAAATATTTTGGAAAAACTGCACCAACTGTTATTTGTATAGCTCTTATCGGAAATGCAACAGAAACAGTTTTAAGTAAATACATAAGCATTATAAAGCAGAATGCAGGAAACGGCTGCTCAGGCATATGCCCCTCAAGATATTCGATAGAAAAAATATTGCGGTTGATGATACATAATACCAGTATTGCTGCAAAGGTCAATGCTGATATCAGCTTCATATTCTTTTTGAAAAACGCAGCGATCTTATTCATTTATATCACCCAAAATATATGTTATCATCTGAACCTCAACTAAACCTCAACTGAATCTCAACAATAATTGAGTTTGATTTGAGGAAGAATTGAGATTCGTAGTCTATTATAGTGATGGTGACAAGTAAATGACACCTGCTTCCGGCAGGCACGCTCTCCTTCTCACCTATAAAAACTCATCCCAACTGACAAACAAGTCTGCCTGCCGAAGCATTTTTAGAGGAACAAGTTATGAAAAAAATATTTGAAAAGCTGATAAATCTTTTAAATAGGTTTATGTATGGGCGATATGGTCTTGATAAGCTGTCAGAATTTATATATTTCATTGGACTTGTGTTTGTATTGCTTTCATTTGGAGGTCGTTTCAGGCTGACATTGATAAGTGGGATCATCTTTGGTATGTTTGCCGTTTATCGTTGCCTTTCATTTGATTGGCAGGCAAGGCGAGAAGAACTGGCTATATATATGAAGATGCGAAACAAACTATCTGTTTTGATGAAATACATAAGGCTAAAGTTCACTGACAGGAAACACTACAGATACTGCTTATGTAAAAGCTGTGACAAAATACTGAGAGTCCCTGTGGACAAAGGCAAAGTAATGGCTACTTGTCCTGTATGCGGAAGAAAGTATAGAATTAAAAGCTGAGGAGAAATTGTATGCTCGAACTCAAAAACATTACCAAAGATTACCTTGCGGGTGAAAACACAGTCCATGCGCTTAAAGGCATCAATTTGCAGTTCCGCAGGTCAGAACTTGTATCTATCCTCGGTCCGTCGGGCTGTGGAAAGACTACAATGCTCAATATCATCGGCGGACTTGACCGCTATACCGATGGCGATCTTATCATCAACGGACGTTCTACTAAGGATTTCAAGGACAGAGACTGGGACGCATACCGTAACCATTCCATAGGATTTGTTTTTCAGAGCTACAACCTGATACCTCACCAGACTGTGCTTCAGAATGTTGAGCTTGCTCTGACGCTTTCGGGTGTTTCAAAATCGGAACGCAGGGAGAGGGCAAAAAAGGCACTTGAAGATGTAGGGCTGGGTGAACAGCTTCATAAACGCCCAAGTGAAATGTCAGGTGGTCAGATGCAGCGTGTTGCTATCGCAAGAGCTTTGGTGAACGATCCCGATATCATACTTGCTGATGAACCTACGGGAGCGCTTGATACCAAAACCGGTATCAAGATCATGGAGATACTGAAAAATGTCGCAAAAGACCGCCTTGTAATAATGGTAACTCACAACCCTGAGCTTGCTGAAAAGTATTCCACAAGGATAGTGCGAATGCTTGACGGTGTAGTGCAGGAAGACAGTATGCCGCTGACTGATAAAGAACTACAAATGGAGGAACTCAGCGACAAAACTGTTCAGGAAGAACGTAAAACACAGGGCAAAAAGAAAAAGCCCTCAATGTCATTTGCAACATCATTTTCCCTGTCCCTGAAAAACCTGTTTACCAAAAAGGGCAGAACGATGCTTACTTCATTTGCAGGAAGTATCGGTATCATAGGTATCGCCCTGATATATGCTGTTTCTCAGGGAATGACAACATATATCGACACTGTACAGGAGGAAACGCTTTCATCTTATCCGCTGACGATCGAAAAGACAAATACCGATCTTTCCGCTATAATGGAAACATTTATGAATATCCAAAACGGAGACAGTTCTCACGAAAAAGATGCTGTTTATCAGCGCTCTGCGGTGTATGAGATAGTCAATGCTTTCAACAGCAGTGAGGAAAATGAGAACGACCTTAAAAGTTTCAAAAGATATATCGAGCAGGAACGCTCAGATGAAAGCTCAGAGCTTGGCAAGGCGCTGAACGGTGTGCAGTATACCTATGATCTGAATTTACAGGTCTATACAAAAAATGTTGACGGTAATATCATACTTTCCGATGCCCAGCAGCTCATGACCGACCTCATTGCCGAGCAGATGAATATCGACATAAGTGCCATGACACAGATGCAGAGCGCATCACCGATGATGAGCGGCGGTATGATGCAGAACAATATGAGTGTATGGCAGGAAATGCTCCCCGGCGAGGACGGAAAGCCTGTCAGCGAGCTTATTGAGAAGCAGTATGATGTTATCTACGGCTCTATGCCCAACAGCTACAATGAGATCGTGCTGGTGGTAGATAAAAACAATGAGCTGAACGATATGGCGCTGTATGCTCTCGGTATTGAGCCTAAAGAGCGCATCGACAAGATAATGACAGCAGCTATGGAAGGTACAGAGCTTGAAAGCTCAGCTGATATGAAGTGGAGCTACGAGGATATATGCAAAATGGAGTTCCGCACAGTGCTTAGTTCTGACTGCTACAGCTATGACAGTGAAACGGGACTATATCATGATCTGAGAGACAGCGACACAGGTCTTGCATATCTCTACGATAACGGTATCCCCTTGAAAGTAACAGGTATCATCAGACCGAAAGAAGACGCTGTTGGGCAGATGCTGACAGGCTCTATCGGATATACAAGTATGCTGACGGAATATGTGATAGCTCACTCTGCCGAGTCTGAGATCGTAAAGGCGCAGCAGGCAAGCCCCGATAAAGATATAATCAGCGGTCTGATGTTTAGGTCTGCTTCATCTGACATGACTGACAGCGAAAAGAAAGAGGATTTCAAGGCATACATCAACAGTCTTAGTGACAAGGAAAAAATGACTGCTTATGTTAAGATAATGAGCATACCCCCGGAGGAGGTTCTTGAACAAAGTATAGCTTCCGCCATGGAGGGTGTCAAGCGTGAGGATATGGAGAAAGCGCTCACACAGGCGCTTACTGCACAGATGAGCATGAGTGAAAGCGATGTCAGCGATTATCTAAGCAAAATGGCAGACGATGAGATAACCGAAATGTACACCATGATCGTATCTGAACAGATCAAAGCACAGTATGCAGAACAGGCAATGTCCGAACTTGCAAAAATGAAGCCCGAAGAGATGACAGCGGGTCTGGAAGCGCTTATGGACAGTCTGACTGACACGCAGGGTTCTGTTTATTATGATGAGCTGATAGAGTTTTCAAGCAGTACCTATGAGGATAATCTGATAGAGCTGGGCTGCCTTGACCTCGATGAGCCTGCAAGCATAAATCTTTACGCTTCTTCCTTTGAGAACAAAGATGTAATCACCGATGCAATAAAAGATTACAATAAAGGTAAAGACGAGCTTGATCAGATAAAATACACCGACTATGTAGGGCTTATGATGTCAAGCGTTACGACTATCATCAATGCAATAACCTATGTGCTGATCGCATTTGTCAGCATCTCGCTGATAGTTTCCTCTATCATGATAGGTGTTATCACACTGATCTCGGTACAGGAGAGAACAAAGGAGATAGGCATTCTTCGTGCGATAGGTGCTTCAAAGAAAAATGTCAGCAATATGTTCAATGCTGAAACGATGCTGATAGGTTTTGCATCAGGATTGCTTGGCACAGCAATTACATATCTGCTGTGTATCCCCATAAATGCGATAATTGAGCATCTTACAGGTATTGCAAATCTGAAAGCATTCCTGCCCGTCCCCGTTGCTATTGTCCTTATCTTAATAAGCATCTGCCTGACACTTATCTCAGGATTCATACCGTCAAGAAGTGCTGCCAAGAAAGACCCGGTTGTGGCTCTGAGGACAGAGTAACAAGGTTACTATGAATGAGAGAAATTATGATTTGATCGAACTGCTGATATACCTTATAATGTTAGGCATTTTAGCGGCGGAAATATAAAATAGCTACGCTTTACCCGATCTTAAACGGTTTTCCGGTGGGGACAGGCTTGACCTCCTTGTCTGCCCCTCGGAATACCAAGAAAGGAATGAAATGATAATGAGAAGAAGATATTTTATTATTAAGGATTGGCAGATACTGCTTGCGGCTGTTGTAGGGTTTATTATCTATAAAAAGAAAAGGAATGTGAAGTCATGAGATATGCTGTTGTGTATGTATCCGATACAGGAAACACTAAGATGATCGCAGAAGAAATATTTGTTGCCCTTCCCGAAGGAGAAAAGAAGATCGTAGACCTAAAGAAAGATGCTTTCCCCGATGCTGACCTGTATTTTATCGGCTTTCCTGTGAAATACAACTATTGCAGTGCGCTGATAACGGATATACTTGAGTACCTGAATGATAAAGAACTTGCCTTCTTTTCAACTTGCGGTCTTTCTCCGACGGAAGAGTATAAAAAGATGATATTCAAGAATATCCAGCCGTGGATCAATGAAAGCTGTACTGTAAGAGGTTATTTTCTGTGTCAGGGAAAGTCTGTCGATAGTTACAAAGAAAGTTTAAGAGACAATGATGCTGTTGTAAAGGAGGCTTTTGAAAGGATTGTCAGTGCAGGTGATACACATCCTGATGATAGAGATTTGGACAGTGTATTCAGTTTTGCAGAGAACATAATAAAGAGAGAGACATAGGAATGAACAGAAAGGAAACGTATTGCATCAGAACTTGCGAATAATGTACAATGATGTCTCATCTAAAAATAAAAAAACGAGGAGACAAATTATGAGCGGATCCCAAATCATCGACCTTCTGTTTACAGCAGATCGAAACTATGTGAATTATATTGCTATCGTATTAAAATCATTGCAAATCAATGATTTTGAAGTACAATACAGAGTCCACCTGATCCATGACGATCTGAATACAGAACAACAGCTAAAATTTCAATATGATTGCATCTCACTTGGCTATGAAGCATTTACCTATCAGGTGAACGATGCTGTTCTACTGAGTGCTCCTGTTAATAAGCATTACGCTCCGGCGATGTATTATCGTCTGCTTGCAGGAGAAATATTACCCGATTCTGTAAAAAAAGTGATATATCTGGATCCCGATCTGCTTATTATCAATCCTCTGCATCCTTTGTGGGAGATCAATATGGATCAAGCAGTTTTTTTGGCAGCTTCTCATACAGAGGAAATTGAGATCATTGATAATTTTAATCGACTTCGTCTGAACACATCATCCTCATACTTCAATACTGGTGTTATGGTGATTGATCTGGAAAAGATGCGACAGGTTGTACAAAAAAAGGATATTTACGATTTTATAGACAAGAATGCAATGAAATTGCTCCTTCCAGATCAGGATGTGTTTAATGCATTGTACGGTCATCTTTCAAAT
>CALCRR010000248.1 GCA_937894495.1 uncultured Ruminococcus sp.
TGTGACCCTCTGCTTGTAAGGCAGATGCTCTCCCAGCTGAGCTAAACCCCCATATGTTTATGAGTTTCATTATCCGTGTCCCTCACAACAGTATCTATTATACTACATCACGGCAGATTTGTCAAGGGCTTTTTTCAAAAAAAACTCACTTTTTTTCACTTTGTGCATTTTTACTTTGCAAATTCTCTATTGTTGAAAACCGATTAACACTTTGCACAACATTTCAAAGCGTTTTGCCCCTGTTTCATAGCCTTCACCTGTCGGGCTGGATCCTCCTGCTCACAAAAAAGTCACCCCCGGCTGCAATGCCGAAAGTGACTTCATTACTTTTTTAACCCTTATTTCAGCTTATTGAGCTTGTTCTGCTCCTCCTCCATAAGCTTCATAAGGTCCTCTAATGATGCGTTGCCTGTTGAAGCTGTTTTTGCAGGTCTCTGGGCAGGTCTTCTGTTCTGGGGTCTTCTTCTCTGTGCAGGTCTCTGCTGTGCGGGTCTTGGCTTTCTTACAGGCTCTGCCTCAGCCGGTGCAGCTGTCTCGCCTGCAGGCTCGCCGTCAAGCAGCTTAGATGCTTTCTCATAATACTCGTTCTTTACAGGCTCCTCAGCTGGGGTCACAGCCGGCTCTGCAGGTGCAGCAGGCTCTTCTGCCGCTGTCTGCGTTGTCTGAGCTGCCTTTGCAGCCTTGAAGTCTATGTCGATATCAGTAAGGTCAACATTGCTGTCATCGGTCTTGGCAGGCTCTTCCTCGGGCTCTGCCTGCTGCTGGCGGAGTCTGGCTATCTGCTCGCCCTCGCTCTGACCGCCGAAAAGGAAGTCGTCCAGCTCAACGTTCTTTTCTTCTTCCTCTTCCTCCTCGTCATCGTCCTCATCATCGGGCTCGTGGGTAGCTATAGCTATGATAAGCTCGATAAGCACCAGCAAAAACAGCGGTACAACTGCGCAGGCTATCATGCCGAACTTTGAGGTTATGAAGCTTATTACCTTACCTGCTGTTACAAAATAGCTTGCGGTAACACCCACAACGTTGCTTGACTTTACAGTATAATACTTATTGCCGTTAGCTACAGTGTAGGTAACGCCGTCAACGCCCTCAACAGTCTTTACCTCTGCCAGCCAGAACACGCCCGACTTTACGTCTGCGCCCTTGATATTCTCACAAAGCACAGCGCTGCCTATCTTGTTCTTGGCGTCAGCCAGTCCCTCAGATGCTATTACCAGCACGTCCTTGGGCACTGCTACCTCATATCCGCCGTCTGCCTTTTTAGATTTCAGGTCGTCATGGGTCATATAGATGCTGTAGCCTGCTACGCTTGGCGTTACATCAGGGTTTTTGAATATTTTGCCTACGCCGAAGATTATCAGCATCTCAAGAATGATAAACACGATAAAGAACACAAGCACGTTCTTTCCCGCATTTGACTTTTTATTTGTGGAAACCGCTCCCATTATTCACATTCCTTTCAAAATAGTGCTTTTTCAGGTACTATAAAATTGCACATCACAAATGCCTCTTTATAGTATAACACATATTTCTTCAAATTTCAACCGTATTTCGACTATTTTTTTCAGATTTTTAATATTAGTGAGCTATTCTTCGTTAAAACGCAGTCTGAGCGACACGGTATAGGTGGTGCTGTTATTTATTATTGAATAGCCGTAGCCCGAATAATTTCCCTCGGGATAGCGTTCTGAGGTCTCCTGCAATATGGCGAAGATATCCTCGCTGCCCGAGCCGCTGCCGAACACCCAGTCAAGGCACTGCCGGAAGGTCTCCTCATCGCCGCACCTTATCCTCGCATACTCGCTGCCTGTCGACATGGCAAGCTCCACCGCATTGCGCATCGCCTGGTCCACCCCATAAATGCTGGCAGCATAGCAGCCTGTGTGTATAAAATAGTCATTTTCAACGCTGCTGCACGCAGGGTAGTTAAAAAACCTGTTTTCGTCCGCAGCGTGGTTTCGGTCGATTATCTCGTCGGTGACGGCAAAAAAGTCATATCTTACATAGCTGCCGTCGCTGGTTTCAAATATGGGGTCGTCCCAGGTCACGTCAGTGGCATACCACTCGCCGTCCAGCTTTACCTTGTTCCAGATATGTCCCTGAGAGTCCTCGTTATCAAAGCCCTGACCCACCACAGGCAGGCAGGGTATACCTGCTCTCTCACATATGAGCATCAGCGCCTTTGAGTAGCCCTCGCACACTGCATTGCCGCCGATAAGGCAGCCGTAGGCAGTATAGGCGTCGTCACCGTTTTCGTCATACTCACAGGCAAGGGCTATGGTATCATGTATATATTTATACTTTTCAAAATCGCTCCAGTCGCTGCCGATGGCGCTCACCACGCTGTCTATATACTCGTCCAGCTGAGCTTTTCTGCTGTCATGCTCCTCGGGAGTGCAGCTGTAGTTCACATCAATTGCCGTAACAAATCCGTCGGCGTCCACCGATACTGCATAATCGGGTCTTAGATAGTCGATATCGGGCGCACTTGATACGCACATCACCAGCATATCCACTATCTCGTCAGACTTCACCGTATTATTCTCAACATACACCGTTTCGTCAAAGCTTTTCACTCCGCTGTAGAGCTGCCTGCAAACCAGCTGCTCCTCATCGGTGAGGAACATGGAGTAATACTCCTCGGCAAAGGGCAGCTGAGTATCGTCCAGCACTTCCCTGCTGACAGGCTGCGACTCCTCCTCGGAATTGCCCGACCTGTTTTCATCTATCCTGTCGATATGCACCTCGGGAGAATTGACGTTTATGGGCGGTTCGTCCTTGCGTGTAACGGCATTGTCCTCCTCCACAAATGGAATGGGGATATCCTTAACCTTGCCGTCGGTGCTGTATATATAATAGTACGCTCCCCCCGCAGCTAATAAGGCTGCAATAAAAGCACCCAACATTTTTTTTTTTGCTGCCATGTATAACACCGCCTTAGTATGCAAAGGGGCAGCATTCAGCCCTTTGCAGGTCCGCACATCACTGTTTTTCTGTTTCTTTTTCTGTGATCTGCGCTCTTATTCGCTCTATTTTTCTGTCCTCTACCTTTAATACGCTGAATACTACGTCCTCCCACCTCACCACAGGTGTCTCGCCGTCCTCGGGTATGCGCCCCAGCAGCTCTATCACCATTGCGCCTATGGTCTCAAAGGGAGAATTTTCATCGGCTTTTTTGCCCAGAGCTTCCATAACGTCCTCATAATCCGCATTGCCCTCCAGCTCAAAAACGCCTTCGCTTATCTCGGTTATCTCCTCGGTCTCATCGTCATACTCGTCCTGAATGCTGCCGACTATGGTCTCGATAAGGTCCTCAAGAGTCACCACGCCTGCTGTGCCGCCGTATTCATCAACAGCCACAGCCATTTGTATCTTGTTTTTGGTGAGCTCCTTAAAAAGCTCTCCGCACTTCTGTGTTTCGGGGGCAAAAAGCACATCACGCATAAAATCCTTTACCTTGCTGCCCTCGGCGCTCTCTCTGAACACCAGCGTCAGCAGGTCCTTAGCGTAAACCACGCCCTCGATATCGTCGATAGTTTCTTTATAAACAGGTATTCTTGAAAAGCCGCTTTCGATAGCCAGCTCCACCGCTTCTTTAATGGGGGCATTCTCCTCAATAGCTGCCACCTCTGTGCGGTGGGTCATAACATCGCCTATCTCGATATCGTCAAACTCGAAGATATTGCTTATCATCTCAGCCTGACTTTCCTCGATAGCTCCCGTCTCGTTGACGGCGTCTACCATCATCAGTATCTCTTCCTCGGTGACTGCCTCATTATCTCCCACATTTTTTATGTCGAAGATACGCAGTATGAGCTTTGAAATGCCGTTTGTAAAGCCCTCCAGCGGTCTGAAAAGCCACAGCCATATGCTGTAAAGCCCTGCGGCGGTCAGTATAAAGCCTTCGCCTATCCTCCCTGCCGAGCAGAGCTTTCGGGGTATGCTTATGCCGAACACTCCCAAAACAGCCGCAGGTATGAATATCACCGCAGCCAGAGCTGTCAGCATTGATACTGCCCCGCCTGCGCCCAGGCTGTTTTTTGACCACTCTCTCACAGGCTCATAAAAATACACCATGCACTCAGCGCACAATATCATGCCCATTACCAGTCTTGACACTGTATTTACAGCTAAAAACCTGCCCGAATGCTCCATTAGCTTTTCAAGCTTTTTGGCTCTTTTATCCTCCTGTGCCAGCTTTTTGAGCCTTACATCGGAAAACTCCACCGCTGCGCTCTCACAGGCGCAGAAAAACGCTGTGATGACAATTATCACAACAGCAATAATAACACCGAACCATGATCGCCCGACGTCGTCCATTTATCATCAGCTTCCTTTTCAATTTCTAAGATATGCCGCATATCGACAATTATACTTATAAATATCATATCAAACATCAGCCCTGTTGTCAAGGGCATTTTTTACGAATAGAATGCACAGGCAAAAATATTTTTATGGATATCCCCCTGTTACTCCTCACGGGTCCAGTTCATACGGAAGTAGTTTTCACGGTACTGCTTAGGGGTCATGCCCGTATACTTTCTGAAGCAGGCGATAAAATGACTGTGGGAGCTGAAGCCCAGGTAGTTGCCGATATCCAGCGGCGGATATTCCGAGAATTTCAGCATATTCTCGGCTGCCTGTATACGTCTTGACATTATGTATTCCGAGACTGTGGTGCCCACCTCTTTTTTAAACAGCTTTGACAGATACTGGGGTGTGAGTCCCAGCTGCTCTGCAAGCTCCTGCACACGAATGCCGTTATATATATTCTCATATATAAGGTCAAGGCACATGAGAACGTGCTTTGAATAGGCTTTGCCCGAGTTCACCTTCTGCATACGCTTGGCGTACTCGATAAATACCTCACGGTGGATATCCGAAAGCTGCTGCTCGGTGGTGCTCACATCAAGGCGGTTTATAAAAATATCGCTGATGGTGTACGAGGTCTCCATTGGCATACCCGACTCGATACAAAATCTTGCTATAAGGGCAATGGTTATCACCAGATGATATTTGATATTTCTTATTGGGTCGGCGCTGAGCCTGCCGTAGCCCTCCACCGCCAGCGGAGTATAAAGCTCCTTCACACGCCCGATATCACCTGCGCTTACTGCCGAATAAAATTCCAGCTCCTTCTCATAGGGCGAATGCAGTATACCGTTCTCTCTCTGCATGAACTCTCTGTAGGAAAGCTCCTTATTTATGCTCATAAAAGCACCCCCTTTAAATCAGTATATCACATATTATGGATTATGTAAAGATAAAGCCAGAATATAACGGCAAGACCACAGAACATCTTAAAGAAAAAAAGCGCCGAACAGACAAGGTGGTAGGGTCTGTTCGGCGCAGTTTATATTGCAATTATTGCTCTTTGGTGAGTTTAAAATGGTGGGTAAGGCAAAGAGCAATAAAACGGAGGGCTTATTCTTCCTCTATGCGTGTCTGGGCGTCGTCTATGAGGAAGTCGATAGCACGCTTATTCTCCTGAACGATAGCTGCCCAGGTGTTTGTGCCTGCAGGGTTCATGGTGCCCCTTACTACGTTGTCGCACAGGCTTGAAAGGTCAGCGGAGATGCCCTGTGAGAACTCAAATACAGGGTGCTGTGCAGCCAGCGAGTATATCTCGTCACGCATTTCCAGCATTTCGTCGGTCCAGCCGTAGTCCTCCTTGTACTGGTCAAGGGTTATCTGGTGTGCGGCTGCGTCTGTCTCGGCATATCTGGTGCAGTCCAGCCATGCTGCAACGCCCTCGGGGTTCTTGGCATTCTTGCAGATGCAGAAGCCGTGTACTCTTGAAGGCACATACTCAGCATCACTGTCAGCAGCGCAGGGAACAGGCACGAACATTACCTCGCCCGATGAAAGGTCGCCGTAGGGTGCGGTCACGCTGGGTGCGTCCTCGATAGCCCACAGACCTATGGGATAGAACAGTGTCTCGCCCGATGCGATGCCTGTGCCGAACACGTTGCCCCTTACCTGCCAGTTGTGTATATCCTTGGGGTAAACTACCTCGTTCTTCTGTAGCTCATACATCATCTCCTGAGCTTTCTGGAGCTCGGGGCTGTCGATATAGTTGGTTATCTTGCCGTTCTCCATGCCGATAAGGGGCTTGCCGGAGGACTGGGTGAGAGCGTTCTCATAATACCAGCCGTCCAGGGCGAACTTGTCAGCATCGGCGTCGGTGAACTCTATACACATATTGCTGAATGTGTCCCAGTTCCACTCGCCCTTTTTGTAAAGCTCGGCAGGGTCGTCAAGACCGTTATCCTCAATGGTATTTTTGTTGTAGATCCAGATATAGCAGGGGTCTACCCTTGAAACTGCCACGTAGTGGTTATCCTTATAAACAAACTGGTCGCAGGCAGTTTTCATCTCCGACCACAGGGGGTCTGTAAAGTCGATGTAATCGTCTATGGGAGATATCATCTCTCTGATCGCACCCTTGGGGAACACGTCCATGTCGTCTGCACCGATAAAATCGGGCGAATTGTTTGACATTATAAGGGCGGCAAGGTCCTCGAACTTTGTATCCCATGTGGTCTGGTGGTAGAGTATCTTGCCGTTATACTTGGTCTGGAACAACGCCAGATCAACACCGATATCCTTATCCTCAGTCTCGCTGGGGTTGATATCGTAGAATGAGAACCACTCGATCTCGTTATTATCCAGTTTTCTTTCGTTCATGTCGTTTGAGAGTCTCTCAACGATCTCCTGCTGGCTCTCCTTGAGCTTTTTCTCGGGCTTTGAGGACGAGCTGTCCTTGCTGTCTGTCTTGCCGCAGGCGGTCATACCTGCTGCCAGTGCCAGTGCTGCTGCAAATGCCGAAATACGCTTGATAGTTTTCATGATAAATTCCCTCCGTTAATGATAATACCCTTCTGCGCACCAAAGGGTTTTGTTATAAGCTTGAACATATTATACATCGCGGGAAGTTTAATATATATCAAAAAAGTAATATTTTTATCCAAAATTTCATGTAGATGAATACTATTACATTTATGCAGAAAAAGTATAATGCCTTTCCCCACCACAGGTGAGAAAAGGCATAGTATAAGTATATCTTTTGTTTTACACATTTTCTTTGCAGATCACATATCAGAGATATTTGATAAGCTCGTCGATAACGCCTTTCATGCGGCTGTCGGAGAGTCCGAAATCCATTTCCTTATAGCTCCACGCAGCCCTGGCAATGCCGAATTTTTCAAATACCGAGTGTATCATCTTGAACCATTTCAGTGCGTCCTCGGGCTGTGCCTTGTCGATAACTCCGTACTCGCCGCAGTAAACGCCTGTGCCCTCGGCTTCGGCTTTTTCTATAGCCTTTATGAACGACTTCTCAAAAATGTCGGGAGTGATGTTTGCCTCCTCAAAGGTAAACCTTGCCTCCTGGTCTATCTCTCTGGTCCAGTGTGCTCCCTGGTGGGTAAAATGCAGCGGCGCATAGCAGTGGAAGTTGTAGAACACGTTCTCATCATAGGGAGAAGCAAGGTCGGGCACAGCATCGGGGCTGTTGTTCCAGTAGCTGCCCACCAGCACGGGGATATCGGGGGCATATTTGCGAATGACCTTTATGCACTGCTCGGTCACACTGTTCCATACGCCGATAAAATGCTGCTCGGTAACTTCGTTTAGAAGCTCAAATGCCGCAATATCGCTGTATTTAGCAAAGCGCTCTGCAAGCTGCTCCCACAGTGAGATAAAGCGCTGCTGATACTTTTCGCTCTCAAAAAAGCCGCCCTCACGCTCGTTATGGTCGAAGGAGAAGCCTGCGGTCTTGTGCAGGTCGATAACGATATGCAGGTCATACTTTTTTGCAAGCAGCACCGCATTTTCAATGCGCTCAAAGCCCTTTTCGAGATAAGCTATACTACCGTCCTCCTGCTCCCTTTCAAGAATATTATAATCTATGGGCAGGCGCACATGGTCAAGTCCCCACCGGGCGATCTTTGCAAAGGCGGGCTCGGTGATAAAATTATCAAGCCTGTCCTCGCTGTAATCGCACTGAGACAGCCAGCCACCCAGATTTATGCCCTTTTCAAAACCAACTAATTTTTTCATATTGATTACCTCCCTGTTATTTATCTTAAATATCAGTCGCTTTATTGTATGGGTATATTGTAGCATGAAGCTGCGCAGAAGTATATCAATAATTTAACTTTTTTATCACAGTATTAATGCAGCAAAAAATAATCTGCCGCCTGTTGCCCGACAGACCGTATAAAGGGCATTTTTAGCCATAACTCCCCCAAAAACCGTGCGCAAATATTCTTTGCGTCATGAAAATAGGCATTCAAAGGATATCTTGCTTTACTTTTTCGCCGCCGTGCGGTATAATTTATACAGCGCTGAAATTATTGCTCCAAAAACAACGGCTGATCATGAGCCTGAAAAGTTTTGGGAGCAATAAAGACCTCATGAGGTGATAAAATGAATATTGGTAAGAACATAAAAAAGATAAGAGAGGATAACGGATTATCACAGGAGCAGCTGGGAAAAATGTTTTTTGTTACCCGACAGACTGTTTCAAACTGGGAGAACGAAAAAAGCTACCCTGACCTTAATACCATAGTCAAGCTCAGTGATACATTCAACATATCTCTCGATAAACTATTAAAGGAGGACCCGGAAATGGTACAGAATATTTCCAAAACATCTGCGCTTGGCGCAAAATGGAGCAGGCTGAAACGCATAGCCTTTGTTTCGATATGTCTGCTGATAGCAGCAACAGTCATCACGATGGGAGTATGGGGCGCTGTATGGCACAGCAGAAAAAACAAGCTTGAAAACAGATTTGACAATGCCGTCAAAGAGCTGGGATTTTCAGAAGATACGGGAGTTTTTAAGCTTTCTGACGATGATGTGACATACATACTTCCAAATCAAAAAATGCCGCCTTATTTTGATTTTTCATATGATTTTCATGCTAAATCCGTCTGCGGCTTTTTCAAAACAGAGGATAGGATATACACTGTGTACTACTCAGGCGAGGATATTTTCTCACTTGAAATAACAGACACTAAAACCGATGATACCACGTATGTAAACATTGACAAAAACGCAGTGCCCGCTAAAGATCTGAATAAAAAAGACGCCGAAGCTCTGCATTTTGCAGAAGATAAGATCAAAACAGTAACTTTGGAATGTAAAACGATCTATGACAAAGCATATATAGCATAAAGCACCGCCCCAAAAAGCCCTTTAAAACAAAGAATATCCCGAAGGCAGAACGCAGCCGCCTTCGGGAAAATTTTTTTATTGCAACAAATAAAAAACCTCCCAACAAAAGTTGAGAGGGAAAAGGAGCAGGGGCACCAAGGATCGAACTCGGGACACTCGGTTTTGGAGTTGAGAACATCTGTTCGATTATCTTTTTTCAACCTCTTGAAAATGCCAATTTTACGGGGTTTTTACGAACCGACTTGTTATAGCTTGATGTATGCTTTTGCCTCTTTTTGCGGTTTTAGTTGTCAAATAGTTGTCAAAAATCCGACCGCAGCCCAAGTTATAACAGCATATAATATAAAAAAGTCTTAATATGAATTCTATGTTCAGAGCAATAATAATAGCCTCTGAATTTATTATATCAAACATTTTTCCGGTTGTCAATATGCAAAATTCATATTTTTGCATATTCTATTCATCGCACAGCAGCACCGCTGCACCGATGTCAAAAGCAGCCACCTTGTGACCGAACATCTCACACGGTTCGGGCGTCACCTCTCCCCTCTCGACACGCTCTGCACCCTCTATCAGTTTTGGGATAATACCATTGCTTACAGGGCAGGTGCCGTGACATGGGTATATCTCTGTGATCTCATTATAGAACGTCATCAGTCGTTTTAAGCTGAGAATATATGCCGACAGCTCACGCATAGGTCCAAACATAAAGATCTTACCGTCCTGCACTGGGTCACCGCTGAAAAGCATACCGCTGTTCATATCAAGAAGCGCCGTACTTCCGGGAGTGTGACCGGGCAGATGTATCGCTTTAAGAGATCTGCCGCCAATGTCGATAATGTCACCGTCATACACAGGAATAATGCTTTGCGAGGTATGGGACTTACGGTAGTTTACAAGCTCGGCAGGGTTCATCATCACCTCATCAAACTCCTCGTTGCTGCCGATATGGTCGGGGTCGGTGTGGGTGTTGAACAGCTTTACAGGCAGAGTTGTCACCTGTGCCGCAAGTTCTTTTGCGTTCTTTATCTGCATACCGCTGTCAAGCAGAAGTGCGTAGTCCGACCCGAACAACAGGAAGAACCGCACGCCCTTGTCCTCATATCTGTATGTTGTATCGTTTATTTTTATCCATTCCATTTAGTGCTCACCTTTTCTCTCAGTCAACTTGTCAAACAGCTTGTTATATACCTTTATAATACTCCCCACTGCAAACGCTGCAATAATACTGCCCTCTCGAACACCTTGCAGCTTTCCGAGAAATACAAGGCAAATGACAGCAGAAAGAGCAATATATAAAATGTCAAAGAGTATCTTTATATTCTCATACCGCCTGCCTGTGACCTTGCTTATCGCTCTGTTCATAGCCTCGCCCGGCAGCATAGCCACACCGCCCTTGAGCTGTACCCATATACCGAGAGCAAGTATCACACAGCCCAGCAGCATAAAAACAAACTGCATAGGATAGCCGCTGACAGTTATTCCTCTTATCAGCCAGATGGAAAGGTTTGTCAGATAACCATACACAAACGCAAGAACTGTTTGCACAGCGATCTCCACATAATTGCACTTGCATTTGAGCACAGCGACCTGTGTTATTATCTGTATAACGCTTAACAGGTTGAGCCAGCCACCAAAGGTCAGCAGCCTACTAACCAGCGAGACCGAATACGGTACTGATGCAACAGGTGATGTCCCAAGCCCTGCTTTTGTTGAAAACGCAACGCCCATAGAAGCTATGAACAGCCCTATCAGAAACAGAGCATAGCCTCTGATTAAGTCTTTCTTATTCTGCATTGTTCACAAATCTTTCTATGACCTGCATTATCTCATCAAGCCGCTTCTCACCTATACCATTTATATTACTGGATTTATTTTTTGCCGACTTCTTTACTTCCTCGTGGTAGAAATAATTGACCACTACGGGAGGATCGCCGAACGCCGATCTGTGCTGATCATCGTCCCTCAGGTATGACATGCCCTCACGGGCTGTGTATTCACGCATTTCGGCATCCAGAAGCGTCCAATAGGCGCGGGATTTGTCGGAATAGATTTCACGATACAGGTCATCCAGCTCGGGGTGCTTTTCGTGGATCCAATCAAGGATACGCACTCTGTAATCACCGCGCAGATTCAGATTTTCCAGCCATACGAGATTACAGCGGTCCTTGGCAGCGTCAATGATCGCCATTGGATCTGTGATTCCCGGAAAAATCGGGGAGATAAAGCAGGTGGTCTGTACGCCTGCATCATAAAACTGTTTCATGGCGGCAAGTCTGCGTTCTATACTGACGCCGCGATCCATTTCCCTGCGGAAGGCTTCATCGAGAGTATTGATCGAAAATGACACCCGTGCATTCGGAAATGTCTTGATCAGATCGAGATCGCGCAATACAAGGTCGGATTTCGTGGCAATACTGATGCTGATTCCGCTGCCCTGAAGCTGCTCCAAAAGCGCATGCGTTCTGCCGTATTTTGATTCACACGGCTGATAGCAATCGGTCACAGAGCCCAAAAAGGCTTCCTTACCAGCATATTTCTCGGGGTGTTTGATCTCTGGCCAGTATTTGACGTCGATGAATTCGCCCCACGGTTCGGTGTGTTTGGTAAAGCGCTTCATAAAAGAAGCGTAGCAGTATTTGCAGGCGTGAGAGCACCCCACATAAGGGTTGACCGAATAATCCGAAACCGGCAGATTAGACTTTGTCATCACACTCTTTACGGGTAATTCTTTAATCTCCATACCGAATGACTCCTTATTTATCCTCAGTCTCACCATAGAGCATATCTTCGTACTTAAAGCCCCAGTTCATGATGGATTAGAAAACCGGGAGAAGATCGCGTCCCATCTCCGTCAGAGAATACTCCACATGAGGCGGGATCTCGTTGAACTGCTCGCGGCTGACAAGCCCGTCTTCCTCAAGTTCCCGGAGCGCTTTCGTCAACATGGTATTGGTAATGCCGGGAAGATCCTTCTTGAGCTGTCCGAAGCGCACCGTATCGTAGATGCACATCTCATACATAAGCTGCGATTTCCACCGCCCCGCAGCATAATGAGCAAGGGTGTAACAGGACAGTTGCCATCCTTTGTTACAATGCCCTCTTTCACTCTCTTCATAGCTCATATAGTTTTTTGAATCATTTCTCATTTTCGATCCCTCCGAATTTTCTCCAGCTTTTTACTCGTTTCTTCATGCCATCTACATCAAGTATGCCGTAGGCGAATCCTTTTCGTACCAGTTCCTCCGGAACATATTCGTCATATTTTTCAAAGACCGGAACCTCTTTCGGATAGACAAGCTCCAACTGGTCAAATTCCTTTTCCGCTTCTTCGCAGACGATGTCATAGAATTCCGCTTCGCTGACCTGCATCGTAAACTGCATATAATACGGTCGGGAGGACTGCAAACCCCTCAATCCAAGCTTCTGCCCGCAGCGAAGTTTTAGGAACCGTTCCATAGCAAGGAATGCGTAAGTCCCGACCCACGGGAACAGTGCCCACATCTTGCCGCCGAGATGGACAAGGGGGTGCTCGGACATCAGCGACTTTCGGAATGTTTCCCGTGCATCCGCCAATCGACATACTGCATGAGACATCAGGTAAGGGTATTGCTTGTCCTCACTCAAAACCCGATACATCCTCTCCAAAATTCGCGTGTGGATATCACCTGCCACATCACCGAAATAGGCGGGGATATTGCCCTTGACCAGCGTGCAAAACAGCTCCCGCCGCTTGTGATCGACTTCATCGACAACCCAGACACGACCCGCTATAGCGATCTTGTCTCCCACAGGAGGTGGCTTGACGATGGTGCCGAGCTGCTCGGAGCCAGATCGAACCGTGTATTCCACGTTCTCCTGAAACACTGCATAGAATTTGTAATTGTTGACCACGCGTTCTCCGGCAAGGCCAACGATCAACCCACCGTTTTCCGTGCGATTGATGTGGTCGCTCTCCATAAGATGCTTGAGCAGCAGCCGGTAATCGTCCTGCGTAATCCGATGAAAACAGCTCAGCGTCAACACGCGGGAAGCCAGCTCTCCGGGCGTCATTTCTCCATGGGAGGCCAGCGTGCTCATGGTCTGGTGATACAGAAGGCTGTATGGCAGACGATCCATCCGCGTAGGCTCTACAAAGCGTTCCTCGATATAGAGCTGCACCAAGGCGATGCCCTGGATCAGATACCAGGGAACGCTGTCGGGGAGCATGGACCAGGCCTCCTGGTGATCTTCGCGCATGACGAACCACATTTCCGAAGGATCGCCCCGACGTCCCGTGCGCCCCATGCGCTGCAGAAAGCCGGACACGGTAAACGGCGCATCGATCTGGAAAGCGCGCTCCAAGCGCCCGACGTCGATGCCAAGCTCCAGCGTGGCCGTGGCGCAGACGCTCATCAGCGAATCGTCGTCCTTCATCTCTTCCTCGGCGCTCTCCCGGTAGGAGGCGGAAAGATTGCCGTGATGAATGAGAAACCGATCCGGCTCGTGATTGGCTTCGCAGTACTGCCGAAGCTGCTGGCAAACGCCCTCGCATTCCTCCCGAGAGTTGGTAAAAACGAGACACTTTTTGCCCTTTGTATGCTCGAAGATATAGCCGACGCCGGGATCGGCGGCTTTCGGCGCGGTGTCGGTGGGTTCTTCTGCGGGAGGCGTATTCGTTGGAACGGTTTTTCCTTCGTCTGCTTGCGGCGCAGAATTGTAAAAGTGCTCCATGGAGAGGCGCCAGACCTCTTTGCCCCCGTCAAACCTCGGTATGATCGTCCCTCTTCCGCTGCCTGCCGCAAGGAATTTCCCGGCCTTCTCCGGGTTGCCGATGGTGGCGGACAGACCGACCCGGCGCAGATTGCATCCCGCCAGCCTGCACAGCCGCTCGATCAGGCAGAAGGTTTGCAGGCCCCGGTCAGCCCGAAGAAGCGAATGGATTTCATCAATGACGATAAAGCGCAGATCGCCGAAGAGCGACGGGATCTCCATATGCTTGTTGATCATCAGCGACTCCGGCGTGATTTGAAGGATCCCGGAGGGCTTTTTCAGCAGCTTTCGTTTTTTCGACTGCGCTGCGTCCCCGTGCCAACGTGTGACGGCAATCCCTTCCTCCTCACAGAGCTCGTTCAGTCGTCCGAACTGGTCGTTGATGAGCGCCTTGAGCGGCGCGATGTACAGCACACCCACGGTTTGAGATGGGTTTTCGTCCAGCAGAGTCAGGATTGGGAAGAAAGCGGCCTCCGTCTTACCGGAGGCGGTAGATGCCGTCAACAGAACGTTTTCATCCGTGCCGAAGATCGAGTCTCCCGCAGCGTTCTGCACCGCCCGCATGCTCTGCCAGCCGGAGCGATAGATATAGTCCTGAATAAACGGTGAGTATCTTTCAAACACATTCATAGCGTAAACTCCACAAAGCCGCTCTCCGTCTCATCGGAGACGGCTTCTGATTTTGCATAACTGAATTCCTCGGATGAAAGCAGTGAGGCAAGATCCGTCTCGGGATGCTGATACAAGAGGTCCAGCAGCTCAATGAAATCCCGAATCACCTCTCTGGGCGTAATATTCTGATCCGCGCCGATGCGACCGTACTCGATCTTGATAAAGATGACAAGGTCTTCTGTGGTGATATGTAGGGCGTAGTTATACAGCCCCGTGTGCATCTCCGCCAGCTTTTCGCACAGCACAAGCATTTCCTCTGCGGTCAGCGCTTCCAAGCGGATCACGGGAGCAAGCATATCTCTTGCACCGGGCTTGGAAAAGCGTCCCTCGGCAAGACGGGAGCGCAGCGCCTCATAGCTGTAAATGCCGCGCCGTTTGTCCTCCAATGCCTGCGGGGTCGCGCCCATGAGGATGCCGAGATATTTTGCCTTGCCCTGCAGGGTATCGTTGTACATCGTCAGCATTTTTTCGTAGTTATACTGCCTCGTGATGGAGTTGGGAATCTTGTAGATGTTCACCAGCTCGTCGATCATCAGGAACATGCCCGTATAACCAGCCAGCCGGAAGAACATGGCAAAAAGCTTCAGATAGTCGTACCAATCGTCATCTGTAATGATCATGTTGATGCCGAGCGCTTCCTTTGCCTCGCTTTTCAGCGAGTATTCGCCGCGGAACCAACGCACGACCTTTGCCTTCGTCTCATCATCGTCTTCCAGATAAGCATGGTAATAGCGCGACAGGAGCGTTGCAAATTCGAAGCCGTGTACAAGCTCGCTGACAGAGAAGGTCACCGCATAGATTTTTTTGTCTGTTGCCGCCGTCAGCGCCGGGTCGCCTGGCGCCAAGCCGCTTTCCTGTACTGCTTCTGACTGCACCGCGCTGATCCAGCGATCGAGCACCAGCGTCAGGGCGCCGCCCTCCGGTTTGGTTTTGGTGGAGAGATTTGATATCAATTCTCTGTATGTGGCAAGGCCCTGTCCCTTCGTTCCCTGCAATCTGCGCTCCGGGGATAGATCGGCGTCTGCGACGATAAAGCCCCGATCCATCACGTAGTTGCGTATGGTCTGCAGCAGAAAGCTCTTACCGCTGCCGTATCGCCCCACGATAAAGCGGAAGGACGCACCGCCTTCGGAGATGATATCTACATCGTGAAGCAGCGCTTCGATCTCACTTTTTCTGCCAACCGTGATATACGGCAGACCGATACGTGGCACCACGCCGCCCTTTAACGAGTTCAGAACCGTCTGCGCGATTCGTTTCGGTACTTTTTTATGTTCATCCATTGGTTGTTCCTCCAAGGTATTGTTCCAGTTCTTCTGCATAGTCGTCTACAAGGATCAGTCGGTCATCCTCGCAAAGGAGCACGGTGTCTCCGATCACATCAAACAGAGCTTCATTGATGGAATCTGCTATGATCGAAGGCATCAGTCGGTTCGCACGAATGATTTCCGATGCATTTCCGTCTGAAAGAAGTGCGCGGAGAATCTGAAGCTGTACGGGCTCAAGCGGGAGCTCTGCCTGTTCGCCGGTTGATGTGAACGCAGCTTCTTTGGAGTCTTCAAGATCTTCCCGTTCTTCCTCGGTCAGCAAGCTGTCACGCGTCACCCCCGCATCTTTGCGGATCTGCGCAAGACCGGACAGATCAATTGTGATCTTCGGCCTGGCTGTCTCGATCAAAGCCTTCTTGTCTGCTTCGATTACTGCGTCGATATAGGGAAGCGCCCACTCATCCGCCGGATTTTCACGCAGGTAGCGCCCCGTTTTCATATACCGGCGCAGTCTTGCATCTGTCTCATGCAGGAAGCCTTGAAATCTTGTTCGGTCGAAGGACAGCTTTTCATAGGCTTCCACATACCACACGCCGTTTCTGCAGCGGTAGGTACGGGTGCCGTTCAATACATAGTCCCTGTCTTTCGGTCTTGCCTGTTCATAATACACTGCATTGGAAAACGGATACCACTGACGGATTCGCTTATCTCCGAAGCAGAGTGTAAACAAGTCTCTTTCCTGCCATTGATAGGAGGATGCCGCCTGCCACACTTCGCTGAAGAGGCGCTTGCCTTTTTCCGGGTCGCTTGCCAATACCGGTGAATCTCCGAGTTTTTTCCCGCCGAAGGCCAGCAGAGCAGCAAAGACCTCTTCGTGTGAGCGTTCTTTCGGATTCTGTAAAACGGAAAGTGCCAGATCCTTTTCGATCACCTCCGGGTCGGCTGCCCGCCTCGCAAGTTCCTGCGGCAGATTGAAGAGTACGGCGTATTCCAACATCCAGCGTCTGAGATTGGCACGTATCCTTGGATCGCCGACACCGGAATCCAGATATCCGACCTCAAATTCTTTCATTTTCCGAAGACAGTCTTCCGGCGTGTCCGCACCGACACCGTTCAGAAGCTCATAGAGGTAAATATAGGCCGCCGACGTGGCGATGGGCTGAAAAATGCCTCTGCGCAGTTGCGTGCGCCACGTGAAATACCCTCGCAGCTGCCGTGTAGTTAGGTCGTGGTATGTTGGAAAATAGCACATGAAACTACCCGTCCACGGGAGGTCGTCCTCATAATCCTTCATAAAAACAGCCTGACGGTAAAAGTTCTTCGCTCTTGCTTCAACGGACTCTCTTCCGTATTCAAACAGCCGTTTCATTTCCCTGAGTTGTTCCGGAAGATTCTCTTTTGTCGGCCGATAGGCACTTCCGGCAAACGGCAGCGCTGTATCACGATATTTACTTTCCTCGGTTGTCCGCTGGGAAGCAAGGACGACGGTATACCCATGATGTGTACTGGACGCGATCGCTTTGTCAAAAAGCTGAAATATGATGTCCGGGTCCGTCCTGTCATCAAAGGCAATACCGATCCACTTATTCCCCTTCATTCGGATCGGAGGCGAGAGGTAAGGACGCTCAAACCGCACAAGACTGTCGCTGCCGCATTTGAGATCACAGCGTTCGATCACCATGCCGGTATCGGTGTCCCACTGACGCATGAGGAGCGCGATCCACTTCCCGGTATCGGGATCCGATAGGACAGAAAAGCCGGGGAAGTCAGCCCATTTATGCTGTTCCTGAATATGGTATCTTTCGGCGGCATAGGCCGTCAATTCAGCGATCTTCATGAACTCACCTCCGCTCTTTGATGCGTTTTGTGCGAGGGCGTTTTATATACCATGTATAATAATTATACCACGTATGCGCCCAGATTCAAGTACGCAGATTCAATTGACTTTGAACGTTTTCTGATAATTTCATATAATCCGCCATGTCAGTAAAACCGATCTCATGGTAGAGATTCTTTGCAACGCCGGAGCTTTCTAAATAGATTTTTTCAGTTCCACGTGATTTTGCATCGGAAACCAAGAACTCTATGATCATTCTACCAATACCTTTGCCGCGAACCTCCGGGAGTGTGTAGATATTCATCAGGTATCCGTTCGTTCCGCTATGATTATCCGGCGACGGCATTTCCTCCTGATAACAGATCCCGCCGCAGCCGATGATCCGCCCGCTGTCTGCATCCAAAGCAAAGCAGGCCGTATGTGTGCCGTCTGTTAGATGCTTTTTATAGTATTCCTCATTGTTTCGAGCGATGGCAGAGCGGTCTTCACCCTCATGCATGGGGAATACCTCTTGCAGAACGCGCATCCGCCATTCCATCAGCGTGTCGAAGTTCTCAAGCCCAGCCTTTTTAACCGATACGTTCATACGCTTGTCCTTCTTTCATCACTACAGGCATTCTGCTCATATCCGGCTTGCCGTTGGTATTCAGTGGGATTTGCGGCATCTTTACGATAAACTCCGGGATCATAAATGGTGTCAGATTCTCCGCCAGTTCATGGCGAATCTTCGATACCTTTGCCAGCTTGTCGGCTGTCTCCTTGACACGGATCTGTACTGTTCCTGCGGCGAG
>CALCRR010000249.1 GCA_937894495.1 uncultured Ruminococcus sp.
CGAAGCTAAGGTAGAAGCGACAGTTGTAGCTGAGGAAAAGCCCGCAGAGAAGAAATCTCCCGCAAAAAAGAGTGCTCCTGCAAAGAAGGCTGCTCCCACTAAGAAAACAGCAGAGAAGAAAGCACCTGCTAAAAAAGCTCCTGCAAAGAAAGCTGAGCCGAAGGTCACAGTTAAGGTGCAGTTTGCCGGAAACGAGTATGACATCGACGAAATCACCAAGAATGTCGCTAAGGCATACAAGGGCAGCGTAAAGGGTGCAGTTAAGTCTGTTGATATTTATGTTAAGCCGGAGGACAATGCAGTTTACTATGTTGTAAATTCTGAGGTTTCGGATAAGATTGATCTGTAATGCAAAACGGGAGCACAGCGCTCCCGTTTTTTCATCACACACCTTGCCAAATCCACCTCGATATGATATAATAATAAAAACCATAAAAGGAGTCAAAAAATGAGAAAAATATGGCAACTGCTTAACGAGCCTGACACCGTTGTGCTTTTCGACGTTGACGGCACACTCACAAGCTACAGCTACGGCGAACTCCACGCACATCACGAGCTGGATTTCACGCCGGAATTTCGTGATGTGAACATCTACGCTGACTGCAAAAGGCTGCTGCCGATGTACAACTACATCAAGCGGCACGGCGTAGAGCGTATCTTCTGCATCTCCAAGGAGCCGCACGGTCATGAGGACTGGAAATCGCAAATGCTGGAGCTGCTGTACGGCATACCTGCGGATCACTGCTATTACACCCTCGACACCGCCGAGAAGCCTGCGCTGGCGGAGCAGATAGTGAGAGAGCATTTCGGTGAATTTCCACCGGGCAAGGTCGTCTGCGTGGACGATAACGATGACACGCTTGCAATGTACATGAAGTATACGGAATTCTGCACGGCGCACCCGATGATTTTTATGGAGAATGTTCAGGAGCTGATGGAGTGAAAGACTCAGACTGGAGGGAAATATGAAGCTATGTGTACTCTTCCCCGGAATAGGTTACCACTGCCAGAAGCCGCTGCTAAAGCTGTCGGCGCAGACTGCGAAAAGCTGCGGATATGAAGTTGTGATCCAGAAATACACGGATTTTCCGGACGGCGCAAAGGGTAATGAAGAAAAAATGCGTGCAGCGGCAGCTCACGCTCTCAGCCAGAGCGAGGAGCAGCTTGCGGATATTGATTTTGCAAAATATGAGAGCATAGTGCTTGTCGAGAAAAGTATAGGAACGGCAGCGTGCCTTGCCTACCGGGGAAAGCTCGGAATAAAGGCGAAATGCGTGCTTTTGACACCGCTTGAAATGACGCTTGAACACCCGTTGCATGACAGTATTGCTTTTCACGGCACAGCCGACCCATGGGCAGCGACCGAGAGGATAGAGCAGCTTTGTGCGGAAAACGGTGTGCCGCTTTTTGAGTACAAGAATGCTAATCATTCTCTTGTAACGGGAGATACTCATGAGAATGAAATTATATTGGAAGATGTTACAGCAAAATTGACAGAATTTTTTAAGGATACATTATGAACGCTATGTATGCAGTGGTGGCATTGAGTAAAAGATTCAAGATAATACTTGTAAAAGAAAAACAGGAGTTTTAAACAATGGATAAGTGTTTGTATAATGGTAAAATCATATACGCCGTTGATGTTGCAAAAGCTGGAATAGATCATGAAACAGAAATTAGAAAATCCCATATGTTAAAGTGCTGTGACCCTGAGTGCGATGGTGAATTAATATATAGAGGTGGCCCGATAAAAGTTGCACATTTTGCGCATAAAGCCGGCAATCTAAATTGTTGTTATAATGAGTATTCCTCAAAAATGACAGGCACCTTAAAAAGTATTCGTGATAGCTTGTTTGATCGTCTGAAAGATCTTGAAAATAAAGTCGGTTGCAGTATAGATTATGACTGCCGACTCTCAAAAGACTATCGCCACATTACACCTATTTCTGTATGTGGCAGATTCAGTTTTGCGATTGATATTATGAGATGTAATAAAACTGCCAATGAACTTGACAGAATGAGATTGGAGTATGGTAGAGTTAGATACATTCCTCTTCCTGTGATTATAGAAGATATATCTGAGAACTTTAATTCTAAACTCGATACATATTATACTTTAAGGTACTGGCTTAACTACTCGAAAAATAAAACTGTATTGATATTCAATCAGAATAATGAACGTTACTATTTATGCAGACTTGATGAGGATAAATACTTATTTGAGAATAATGATGTATCGCTTATTTCAGATTTAGATGTATTTGTTCATGAAATAAGATTATCTGATTTGAATATTACTGAAAAGGGATATGAGGTTTGTGGATTTAACGAGTTATTCTCAAAATGGCAGGATGCAAAGAGGGAGGATCTTCGACGATATATTAGCAGGTTAGAAACACAACGTAGAATGGCTGCTGAAAGAGAAGCAAAACGGAAAAGGTGGCAAGAATCAGTTTTTGTTACATCACATGCTAAGACTGAAATCGAGAGTGCTGAAGAGGTAATAAGAAAACACACAGAAGCAAGAGCGGATTATGAAGAGAGAATATATCCGTTAATGAAAGAATTATCCAAAGAACTTGAAATAGATGTTACGGATTCAGAGTTTGAAGCCTATTTTAAAAAGGATTATAATTCAAAAAGTAAGATTCTATATAAAACATATCCAAATCGAGAGCAGCTTAAAAGACGTATGAAAGCGCAGATACTAAATGCTCGAAATAAAATCAAGTAAAGAGACCTTATACTCTTTGTAAAATGTGATGAACGTGGTAATCAAGAAATGTTAGGTAGATAAATAATGTTTATAGATGATATAACGATAGCCCGTCGTGAGGACGAAGAAATAAAAGACAAGACCTACGAACGTGAAGTCATAACCGCTGCTGACTGCTATAGCATGGATTTTCAGACCGTTACTTTTGAAGGCTGCCGCTTTATTGAGTGTGATTTCAGCAAGGCGAGCTTTTATGAGTGTAAATTCCTGCATTGTGATCTATCAAACTGCAAGCTGCCTGACAGCTATTGGAAGGATTGTGAAATAGAAGGCTGCAAGTGCAAGGGCGCAGATTTCAGCAACAGCACTTTCAAGCAGACAGCGTTCAAGGATAACTCCTTTGTCTACGGACTTTTCTCGGAGTGTACATTTGAGGGCAGCAGGCTTTCAAGCTGTGATCTGTCTAATGCCCTGTTTTCTCAAATGACTCTGCGGAGGACGAAATTCAGCGAGTGCCGTCTGACCCGTGCCGAACTTTTCAAGACAAGTCTGAAGGGT
>CALCRR010000250.1 GCA_937894495.1 uncultured Ruminococcus sp.
AACCTGTATTGCCCAGCACCTTGTCGATAGCTTCCTCAGCAGGTACCTCCTCAGCTGCTTCCTCGGCGTACTCCTCCTCAGAATACTCCTCGTCCTCATAGTATTCCTCGTCATCATAATACTCGTCCTCGGCAGCGTTCTCGTAAGCTTCCAGCTCTTCATCTGTAAGGGTCGGCAGCTCCATCACCAGCTTGATCTGCTCCTGATAAAGACCTGTCAGGTTGGACTTAAAATATGTTACCTCTGCTCTGAGCTCGTCATACGCAGCCTTCTCTTCGTCGTAGGCTGTTCTCAGTGCAGATATCTTCTTCTCTGTCAGCTCTGTATTCTCCTTGATAAGCTGTGCGCATCTTTCCTTGTGCTCTCTTACTATCTTCTCGCACTCGGCTGCGCTCTGCTCAGCAAGCTTCATCTGCTCGCTCTTAGCGCTCTCTATCATGCCGTTTGCCTTAGCCTTTGCATCATTGATGATCTTGTTAGCTTCCTTCTGCGCACTGAGGAGAGCGCCCTTGATAGCGTCCTCGTCCTCTCTGTACTGGTTGACCTTTTCCAGCAGCTTATTTACCTTTTCCTCATTCTCACGGTTTTCAGCCTCCAGCTGGGCATAGTTTTCAGATACCTCCAGCATAAAGCTGTCCACCTGAGTCTGGCTGTAGCCGTTTCTTTCCAGTGCGAAAGAAGCGGTCTTGATATTGCTTGCTGTCATCATAAAAAATCCTCCTAAATATATTTACATACTGTAATGTGAAGTCTGTCCTTATTAGACCTGCCGTCCACCGACCTGAGCAAAAACTTGCCGTGGCCTCTCACAGAAAACCTGCTGCCCACCTCCACAAGCTTTTTAGGCTGGTCTGTTTTAACATGATCTATCTCGGCAAGTCCGCCCTTTATGAGCGCAGCTGCCTTTTCTCTTGATATCCTGAGAGCCAGCGCCGCAACGCTGTCAAACCTCAGTGAAGCCACAGTACCTGTTATCTCTTTAAAGCTCACCTGCGGTCTCATACTTTCATCAAAGCCCTTTTCTGCTCTGACGCCTACCCTGCCTATCTTTTTTATGCTCATAAGAACATCATCGGCAACGGTATCCTTTAAAAACACCGCAGCTCTGCCCTCTGCCACTATTATATCTCCTACGCTTTCTCTTGAGATCATCAGCGACATCAGCGCTCCCAGAACATCTCTGTGGGTGAGCTTATCCTCTTTTCTGTAGGATAAAGTAACAGGCACGACGGGAAGATCGTTTTTATTTATATCACTGTAGGGCGCATAAACGCACAGTATCTTTCTCTCTGCGCCGTCATAGCCGCCCCAAAGCAGATAATTTTCATATTTCTGAGACATCAGCACCTTCTCGCAAAGGGCGCACTGCCTTTCATCAAGAAAGAAGGAGCAGCGTGTAACATACTTCTCCTCAGCCGTTTCAGCCCAGTCCAGCACCTTTGAGAGCAGCAGTCTGTCATCATCGGTTATATCGTGAAGATACGAAAAGTCTCTTTTCATCGACCGTTTATCAGAAGCTGTAGCCGTTGTTTTCCAGCTCCGTCATAAGGTCCTTGCCGTCAAATTTGACGTTTTTTGACATGATAGCAAAGGTTTTCTGTGCCATCATCTTTATCTGAGCCTTGTTTGCATACGCAACGCCCGAAAGAAAATCAAGTATCCTCTTTGCGTCATCGCTCTTTACCATTTCAAGGTTCAGAATAACGGTCTTGAACTCATTGATATCATCGCCTATCTCTCTTACCTCTGAAAAATCAACAGGTCTTGCAAGAACTATCTGTAATGTCTGGGTATGTTCAACGTTCATCACACGCTCACTCTCCTGATAATCATTGTTATAGCTGGTATTACGGCTGTTGTTATACTCTCTCTGCGGATAGTTGTCGGGTCTTTCAAATCCGCTGCGTCTGCTGCTTGCCTGATTGTTTGTTATGTAGCTGAAATCATTCTGTCTTTCAGCGTAGCTGTTCTCGTTCCTCACATTGGTGGGGCGGTTCTCTATATTCTGCGCGCCGTATGTCTGGAACTCGATCTGATCGGACTCGTCCTCTCCGATAAAAAGATTTTTCAAACCTTTCATTACACCCATGCTCTTAACCCTCCAAATATTTTCTTGCACCGAAAAGCCTTGTGCCTATCCTTACAAGGTTCGAGCCATGCTTTATCGCCGTCTCATAGTCCCCCGACATACCCATTGAAAGAATATCCATAGACACCCTCGGTATAGATCTTTCCTTTACACGCAGAAAGATCTCATGCATTTTGCCGAAAACTTCCTCGCCGCAGCCTATGGGGGGTATTGCCATAAGCCCCTTGACTGCCACATTTTCAAGCTCCGAGATCTCATAAATGAGCTCCTCGAGCCCCTCTGCCGCAACGCCGCTCTTGCTCTGCTCGTCACCGATATTTATCTCCACCAGCACGTTCATGAGCTTGTCGTTCTTTGCAGCCAGTCTGTTTATCTCCTTAGCAAGCTTTATACTGTCCACCGACTGTATAAGCGTAACATCGTTTATAATATACTTGACCTTATTGGTCTGAAGCCTGCCGATAAACTGCACCTCGGCAGCCTTATCGTAAAGCTCCTTTTTAGACAGATACTCCTGCACCCTGTTCTCGCCCAGCAGCGTTATGCCCTGAGATACCGCAAAATTCACCTTTTCGGCAGGCACTGTCTTGGTCACAGCCATAATGCTTATCTTTTCATCGCTTTTTCTGTATTTAGCCTTAGCATTCTCTACATTATAGCATATTTCTTTGATATTTTCAAGGACGTCGCTGAAATTATTTTTCTGCTGTTCGTCCGTTTGGTTTTGATTTGCCGCTGTCTGACACATCTTTATTTGATACCACCTCTAGCAGAATTTGGTCATAAAGCAATAGATACTCCTCGTCCGAGGTATTCTCAGATAGCACGTAGTCGTCCCCCTCATAGATAACATTTATCTTTTTGAAGGAAATATCCTTGCCGAGAATGACATACACGCCCTTGTCGTCCCCCCGGAACCTGATAGCGCTTCTAGGCACCTTTATGCCCTGATACTCGTCAAAAATAAGCTTAGCCGAAAGAGTCCTTGACTCCACCAGTGACTGGTCAAGTCTGTCACAGTCGAGCACCACCAGCATCTTATCCTCATACTCACCGCAGAGCTTTACCGACTCAACGATACAGTGATAAACGTTTTTTGAGGAGTTTAGCATAAGTGAAAGCTCGGCGTCCTCACTTATCCTTGCATCTCTGTCAACTACGCCCGCTATCTTGCAGGAATAGTTATCGAACATTTTGCCGATAGCGTTCTCGGGCGGTCTGGCGGTGCCTTCAAGCACCTTGTTTATATCGCTCTCTGTGAGCTTGTCCGCATTTTCGGTAGAAAGCATACCCTCATAGCCGTCGGCATAGGATACAAAGTAGCCTGTTTTCTGTGCCTTTATAACATCATCGGGTGCGCTGGCGCTGTTTTTCAGTGAATTTTTCAGCGCCTTGAGCTGACGTATGCCATCATTATAATCTGCCTCGGTACCCGTTATCATGTTATACAGGTTGGTCGAAAGGGTAAGATCGCTCTTTATCTTCGCCAAAGAGGAATAATCCTTCTCACCGATACAGTCCATAAGCTCGTTATAGCCGCTCTCAATGCCTGTCAGCAGTGTTTCGGGGTCAACATAATTGGCAGTACCGGGGTTCTGCGCTCTTTCAAGCTGCTCGATTTGTTCATCAATGGCAGCTATCCTGTTTCTGGCAGCAATAGCCTCCTCAGAGGAAAAGACCTCTGCTATAGTATTGTTCACCGACACCTTGCTGCCGTCGGCATACTTATAAGCAAGCACACCGCCGCCGTTATAGGTTATCACCTGCTCGTCCCTGATGACGATGCCCTCAAACACGATATCCTCGTTAATGGTGGCAAGCACCGCCTCCTCGGTATCGTGCTTATCGTGAACAAAATAATATACCTGTGAGCAAATAGTAGTTATCAGCAGTACAGAAACCAAAGCCGCAAGTATTTTTACGGTCAATGAATTCATTTATGCATTACTTCCTTTGATGGTCATGAATGGTTGTTTGCCGCATCAAGAATATTCACCGAGCGGTCAGGCACGATGGTCGAGATAGCGTGCTTATACACAACATTCTGCTTGCCCTCGCAGTCGAGGATAACTACATAGCTGTCAAAGCCCTTTACTATACCCTTGAACTGATAGCCGTTCATAAGTATGAGCTTGACCATAACCTGATCCTTCCTTGCCTGGTTCAGGAAAACGTCCTGTAAATTGATATTTTTTGTCATAGTGATACTCTCCTCATTTTTACTCAGGTTTATCTCTCTAATAAAAACATTTGTGTTTTTATGTGTTATCAAATTTAAACGCTTATATAACAAAGCCTGCGGACTTTAGTCCGCTAAAGGAGCTTTAGCTCCTTTGTCCCTGCGACAGCAGGGGCTCTGTTTTATTATAACACATAATTTCAGATTTGGCTACTATATTTTGAACATTTTCAATAATTTTTTTCAAATCGTCAAATTTATCAATTTCTACCCACGAAATATCAGCAACTCGCCTAAACCATGTGAGCTGTCTTTTTGCATAATGTCTGGTTTCCTGCTTTATCTTTTCTATGCATTCATCTAATGTACACAAATTCTCAAAATATGGTATAAGCTCCTTATAGCCTATCGCCTGCCCTGCGGTAGCCAGACCTCCCTGCTGCCAGACCTCTCTGCACTCCTGCACCAGCCCGTTTTCAGCCATTATATCCACTCGTCTGTTTATCCTGTCGTAGAGATACTCCCTGTCAGAAGCGGTGAGACCTATCATGCAGGCTTTATAGGGGTTCTCCTGTCGGCGGCTGTTTATCTTGTGCTGCGACAGCCTGACCCCCGTCATCTCATAGACCTCCAGCGCCCTTATCACCCTTGGCAGATTATTCTCATGCACCTTATCGGCGGTTTCGGGGTCAGTCTCTTTAAGCTTCAGCCACAAAGCGTGGTTCCCAAGCTCCTTAGCTTCATTTTCAAGCCTTGCTCTTATATCGGGGTCGCTGCCTGTGTCATCAAAAATTATATTCTCCACCAGTGAGCTTATATAAAGCCCCGTGCCGCCGACGACTATCGGCAGCCTGCCCCTGTCTGTTACCTCTCTTATCTTACCGCCTGCAAGAGATACATAATCAGCCACACTGAAAGGCGTGCCCCTGTCTAAAAAATCTATAAGGTGGTGGGGCACTCCCTGCATTTCCTCCTTGGTGGGCTTGGCTGTGGCAATGCTCATGCCCTTGTATATCTGCATTGAGTCCGCCGATACTACCTCGCCGTTATAAAGCTTTGCCAGCTCCACCGCCAGTGCGGTCTTGCCCGAAGCTGTAGGGCCTGCCACCACCAGCAGAGGTATTTTGTTTTCATCCATCAAGGCTGCACCCTCTTACGACTGTATTCTTCTGAACTGCCTTTCAAGGTCCTTCTTGGTCAGCGTTATCATAACAGGTCTGCCGTGGGGGCAGTACCTTATGTTTTCATTGCCGTAGACCTCGTTGAGCAGCGCCTGCAGCTCGATAATGCCGTTGTCGTCATTGGCTTTTATGGCTGCCTTGCAGGAGATAGAGTGATAAAGGTCGTCAAACACCTCCAGCTGGGGGTCCTGCTTGTGCTCGATAAAATTTCTTGCAAGCTCGGTGACAACGTCTGTGGGGTTATCGTCCCCAAGTATTATGGGCACGCCCTTGACTGCCACCGTAGGCGCAACATCGGGCTCTATCTCAAATCCCAGCTTTGATACCCTTTCAAGATTAGCCGCCAGGGCATCAAACTCGTCGTATGACAGCAGCACCATTACAGGCTCCAGAAGCATCTGGGTATCAAGCTCATTTTTATCGTTTTTTATCTTCTCAAATATATATCTCTCATGAGCTGCGTGCTTATCCATAAGCAGCATCTCATCGCCGCACTGCGCCACCACATAGGTCTTGAAGAGCTCGCCTATAACCACAGGCTTGGGCTTTTCGGGCTCCTTTGTGCTCTCAGCGACCACCGACCTTCTGGCAAAGCTGCCTGAGTTTATAAACTGATAGTCGCTGCCCTTATCCTGCGGCTCCTGTGGCAGAGGTATCTGACTCACCGCACGGTTTATCTCCTCCACCGTTACCTTTTCGGGCTTTTTCGGCATAGGCGGCTGGGGCGGTGCTTCAAGGCTTGCCAGAAACAGGTCCTCGCCGCTCTTCCTGTCCTCATTTTCGATAGGCTTGTTCTCCACCCTTGTTACCGCAGGCTGGGGCTTCCTCTCCTCAGGCGGGCTGACGGGCAAAGGCATTTCGCTCACTGCCTGTTTGATATCCGCAGGCAGCTCAGGGGGCTTTTGCTCCTCCACCTCAAACTTCATCTGCACCGAGTTATCCACAGGGGGAAAATCATAAAGCTCATGCTCGGTAAAATTCTTACCGCCCTTTTCAAGCACCAGCTTATTGGGCTCGTCCTTTTCCATAAGGGCATTTTTTACCGAGAAATAGACAGCTTCGTTAATAACCTTCTCGTCCGAAAAGCGCACCTCTGTTTTAGTTGGGTGAACATTCACGTCCACCTGATTTGGCGGAATGTCTATGTAAAGCACGCAGGCAGGGAATTTACCCACCATTATTATATTGCGGTATGCCTCTTCAAGCGCTGCCGCACAGGTCTTTGACCTTACAAAGCGGCTGTTCACAAAAAAGTTCTGGAACTTTCGGTTAGGCTTGGCTTCAAGGGGCTTTACGGTATAGCCGTAAACGTGTATGTTCTGCCAGATATAGTCTACCTCCACAAGGCTGTTTGCAAACTCTCTGCCGTACACCGAATACACGGCGGAGTATACCCTGCCGTCCCCTGCGGTAAGTATCTCGGTCTTATTATCTCTTATAAACTTAAATGACACCTCGGGGTGGGACATGGTGAGCTTTGTTACAAGCTCAGCCACACGGTTGCCTTCAGAAGTATCTTTTTTTAGAAATTTCAGTCTTGCAGGCACGTTATAGAAAAGGTCCCTCACCACAAAGGTGGTGCCGTCAGGGCAGCCGCACTGCTCACAGGCGGTCTCCTGAGTGCCCTCAATGGCATAGTGTGTGCCAAAATTATCATTCAGGCGCTTTGTCAGCACATCGACCTTTGCCACTGCGCATATGGAAGCCAGCGCCTCACCTCTGAAGCCTAAGGTCATTATTCTATTAAGGTCGCTTTTTCCGACTATCTTACTGGTGGCATGGCGCAGAAAGGCTGTGGGCAGGTCATCGGGGGCAAAGCCCTTGCCGTTGTCGGTAACTCTCATATAAGTTCTGCCGCCGTTTTTTATCTCAACGGTTATCACAGTCGCACCTGCGTCTATGGAATTTTCAAGGAGCTCCTTTATGACCGAGGCAGGTCTGTCAATGACCTCGCCTGCGGCTATAAGCTCGGATACCTCCTTGCTCAAAACTCTTATCTCTGACATTTTTATCTCTTTCTATGCTCTGTGCTGAGCTACACATATTTCAGCAAGCCCTTCACAAATTCTCTAAGCTCGCTGTCGTTCATCTCGTCAATATTTGTTTTTCTGAGCTTATCGGTAACTATGCTGTCGCTTATCCTGTCAAATGACATCTGTGAGGTATCTGCTTTTTCTGCGGCAGCCTTGGCTTTAAGGCTCTCCTCCTCCATCTGCCCCAGCAGCGACTTTGCTCTGCCGATTATCTTGTTTGGCAGCCCTGCGAGCTTTGCTACCTCTATGCCGTAGCTCTCGTCTGCGCCGCCCTGAACTATCTTTCTCAAAAACTTTATGCTGTCCCCCTGCTTTGCCACAGCCACCGAGTAGTTGCGAACTCCCGCAAGCTCGTCCTCAAGGCTGATAAGCTCATGGTAATGGGTGGCAAACAAGGTCTTGCAGCCCAGCGATTTTGAGGTCGAAATATATTCAGACACCGCCCTAGCGATTGAAATGCCGTCAAAGGTAGAGGTACCTCTGCCCACCTCGTCGAGAATAACAAGGCTGTTTCTGGTGGCGTGCTTTACGATATCAGCCACCTCGCTCATCTCCACCATAAAGGTAGACTGTCCAGCGGTGAGGTCATCAGAGGCGCCTATTCTTGTGAATATCTGGTCCACCACCGATATCTTTGCATAATCGGCAGGCACAAAGCAGCCTATCTGCGCCATAAGGGTTATCAGCGCCACCTGACGCATATATGTGGATTTACCCGACATATTAGGTCCTGTTATGACCGCCATGCGGTTGCCTGTCAGGTCAAGGTAGGTGTCGTTGGGCACGAAAACCTCTTCCTTCTGCATAAGCTCAACAACGGGGTGTCTGCCGTTTTTGATATCTATAATGCCGTCAATGGCTATCTCGGGCTTTGAATAATTGTTTTTCACCGATACCGATGCGAATGAGCACAGCACGTCGATCTCAGCCACCGCTGTGGCAGTTTCCTGCACAAGTCTCAGCTGTGTGGCGATAAAGTCTCTCACCTCAACAAATATCTCCTGCTCCAGCGAGGTTACCTTATCGCTTGCGCCGAGAATGGTGTTCTCAGCCACCTTCAATTCATCGGTTATGAACCTTTCACAGTTTGCAAGGGTCTGCTTTCTTATATAGTGTTCGGGCACCAGGTCGTAATAGGACTTTGTGACCTCGATATAATAGCCGAAAACTTTGTTATAGCCTATTTTAAGGTTTTTTATGCCCGTTTTTTCCTTTTCGCGCTGCTCTATATCATCTATTATGCCCTTGCCGCCTGAGATTATGTTTCTGAGCCCGTCAAGCTGCTCGTTAAAGCCGTCACGGATAACACCGCCGTCCTTCACATTAACAGGGGGCTCGTCCATCAGTGCGTTCTCGATAAGGTTAGAGACCGCTTCAAGGGTAGAAATTTTAGAGTTGCATGAGCTTATGAGCTTTGAGTCCAGCTGAGAAAGCAGCTGCTTTACCTCGGGCAGCTTCAAAGCGGTCAGCGAAAGGGATTTTAAGTCCCTGGGACTTGCGGTCTTGTACATTACCCTGGTCATAAGTCTTTCCAGGTCGTACACACCGCTGAGGGTCTCTTTCAGCTCCCCCAGCAGCACAGGGCTTTTGGTGAGCTGCTCCACGGCGTCCAGCCTGTCGATTATCCTGGCAGGGTTAACAAGGGGCTGCTCCAGCCATGCTTTGAGCATACGCTTACCCATTGAGGTCTTGGTGCTGTCAAGCACCCACAGCAGCGAGCCCTTGCGCTCTTTGTTCCTGAGAGTTTCGCTCAGCTCCAGATTCCTTCTGGCGGTGAAGCCTATGGTCATTATAGGGTCGGCGTCATGGCGGGCTATTTTTGAAAATCTGCCCACAAGCGCCTTCTGGGTATCGTGTATATACGCAAACAAGCCGCAAACCGCAAAGGCGCCCAGGCTGTCCTCAGCCACCTCCAGCGAGGCAAGGCTGCTGACAGAAAACTGCTTCAGCACCTCATCGGTATGTATCTCGGGTGAAAAGTCCTTTTCGTCTAAAAGCTGCACGCTTGTTTTTATTTTTTCTCTTATAAATCTCGATATCTCTTTATTTGCGAGAATGGCATCGTTTATAAGTATCTCAGAGGGCGAGAACCTTGATATCTCGTTAATGACCGAGTTAGCCATATCCTTGCCCGAGAACTCAAACAGATGCACCTCACCCGTTGAGATATCGGCAAGGCACAAAGCGCTCTCCTTAGACTTCATATAGAAAGCGCAGATATAGTTGTTTGAGGTCTCATCAAGCATACTGCTCTCAATGAGAGTACCGGGGGTAACTACTCTTATTACCTCTCTGGGAACAATACCCTTGCACTTTGCAGGGTCCATAGTCTGCTCGCATATAGCCACCATATAGCCCTTTTCGATAAGCCTTTTAAGGTAAACATCGCAGGCATGGTAGGGCACGCCGCACATGGGCGCACGCTCTTCAAGTCCGCAGTCTCTGCCTGTCAGAGTAAGCTCCAGCTCCCTTGACACTGTGATCGCGTCGTCAAAGAACATCTCGTAAAAATCCCCCAGCCTGTAAAAAAGGATATGGTTCTTATACTTGGTCTTGACCTCTATATACTGCTTCATCATAGGTGAAAGCTTTGTAATATCAACTTCATTCAAAGTCACTTCAGCCCACCCTCGCTTTCTATCAAATGTTGTTTATGTCCCAAAAAACCGCAGCATTATCAGCCGCAGCCGCCGCAGGTGCCGCAGCTGCCTGTGCAGCTCTCGGGAGGAGTTGCAGGGCAGGTCTCGGGGTCGTCACCGTTAGCTGCCACCTGAATGATATAGGTGATAGACCTGATAAGTGCGTCCATATCTGCCTTTGCACGGTTGTAAGCCACCATGTTGGGCATCTGCATAACTTCATCATATATCTCTCTTATCTCGGTATCGAGAGAGGTTATAACATCGGGGTCATTGTCGGGCTTTTTCATCTCAACGCTGAGCTGCTGCCTTTTCCGGTTGAACTCCCCTATCTTGTTCTGTATCTCGGTATCGGT
>CALCRR010000251.1 GCA_937894495.1 uncultured Ruminococcus sp.
CATCTTTGTATTGATATAGATTAATTATACGTATCTTAAAACCTCCAGAATTATTTGAATGTGCCTTATCATCAGAAGATTCTATAATATAATAATCTTTATTAATAAATTCAATATATGACCCATTTGTCCAAGCATATTCATTTTTATAATTTATTATAATTCCTGGTTTATATACATTCACATTTGATAAAAATTCTTCAAATATTAATTTATTATTTTCTATTTTTAATATTTCAATACTATTTTCATGAGTTATTAATATTGTTTCTTTATCTTTCATCAAATTCAACGATAATAATTTTAAATTCGTTTCTATTTGATCCTCAGTAATATAATTCTTTGTGTTTAATAAATATATTTTTTTGCCAATATTAAAAATTAACTTCTTTTTATTTTCTAATAAAATCACATTATCAATTGGACTATCATAATCAATCTTAATTTCTAAATTTTTTTGAATTTTTTCTATATTTATTGTATCAAGCGTTATCTGCGCTTTTTCTTCTTTTTCCTTACCGAATAGCCAAAGCTGCCCAGCTTTTTTCCAAGCGTAAAATAATCGCCGTGAGCATAGGCTATCAGCCCTGCCTTTTCAATGCACAGCCTGCCGCTGTCGTCAAGCAGCTCCTGCGCCGCATTTATACCAACAATATCCGCTATGAACATATCATGTGTGCCAAGGCTTATGACCTCCCTGACCTTACACTCGATACTCACAGGGCACTCGGCTATCATGGGCGCACCCACCCCTATACAAGGCTCAGTGTGCAGCTTGCATTCTCTGAACTTATCAAACTTTCTTCCAGACCTCACGCCGCACCAGTCCACAGCCCTTACAAGCTCCTGCGTGGGCAGATTTATAACAAACTCGCCGCTGTTCTTTATAAGCTCATAAGAATATCTCTCGGGTCTTACCGATATGTAGGTAACAGGGGGCTTGGTGTTGAGTATCCCCGTCCATGCAACGGTGAGCACATTCACCTTGTTCTCATAAGCACAGCTCACCAGTGTGGGCGGCAGGGGAGAGGTGATAACGCTGCCCTTCCAGTGCTCCTTGGTATACTCCATTACCTGTCCTCCTGCGAGAAGCCGTGAACCTTTCTGTAAATGGCGTCATAGTCCTTATACAAAGCCTGCACCGTGTTTTCAAGAAAATAATAGTGCTTTACATAAAATATCAGCATAACCAGCAGTATCAGCGCCAGAGGCGCAAGCACCACCTTTTCCCACACGCATATAGCCACAAATATAACTATCACCGAAATGCCGAACAGAAATGTTACAATAAGGTGTATCAGCCTTTCGTGCTGAAAGTGCTGCAGCTTTTCCTTATGATAATCAAGCAGCCGGCTAAAGTCGCAGTCCTCGTCCTCTAGACAGCTCAGTATATATTTTCTGTATTGTGTCAGATATTCAGTCATACTTCCTCCGTCGGGTCAAAGGGGATAGAGCCCTCTATCTCAAGGTCTCTCAGCTTGGTCTTGAACTCCTTATCAAGCGCCTTCTGCCTTTCGGCGTCAGCCACACCCTTTGCTATGGTCATTACCAGCAGCCTGTCAATAATAGAATAGTTTTTCTTCACCCTTGATATAAAGCCCTGCGGAGCGCCCTTGCCCTTGCCGCCCCTGCCGCTTTTATCAGGCTTGCCCCCGATGAGGATAGCCAGCGCAGTTGATAAAGAAGCTGCAGCTATTATTTTTTCGGGCTTTGAGTTAAGAGTGAGATCAAAAGATTTTTTCTGCTTCATAAGCCTGACCCTTTCATGATAATATACATCAATAAAAATATTATACTACATTACAAGAATAATTTCAAGTAGTAATGACCATTTTTTATGTCAGAAAATGCTGTTAAATTTCGATACCCGATGTGCGTATGTAATGGAACAGATACTGCTGAGCCACACCCTCACAGCCCTTGGTGCATTTGGGCAGCCCGTTGGGATACCAGTTAGCCATAACACGCTTTACCCAAACGTCCACAGGAAAAGCTTCAAGGCGGTAAAAGCCGAAAAGTAAAGCGCACTCAGCAACCTTGGGACCAACCCCCTTGATAGTCTGCAAGGTCTTTCTGGCGTCACTTATATCCATACCGCTTATCGCTTCAAGGTCTATCTCACCCGAGCTTATCCTTGAAACAGCGTCCACCAGATACTTTGCCCTGAACCCTGCACGCAGAAAACCAAGACTCCCGGCAGTTTCCTCAGCCATGTCAGAATAGGCAGGATAGCCCTTGTAATGCTCGCAAAGCCTGCCGATAATGCCCTTGATACGGGGTATATTGTTGTTCTGGCTGATAATGAATGAGGACAGAGCTTCCCACTTGTCCTGCCTTAGTATTCTTATGCCGCCTGCATAATCGCAAGCCTTTGCAAGAGTTTCGTCCTCGCTGAATTGCCTTTTAAGCTCGCCGTAATCGGTGCTGAGGTCAAAATAATCAGCCCATACCCTCTCCATATCCTCACACGTTGTATCATGCAGCCTGAAAACTCCCTTTTCGGCTTCGCTGCTTATCACCAAGGGCTTGTTTAAAAATGCGCCCTTGTATGATTTTTCACCGATCTTCTCCCACCTGAACGCCTGACCGCAGTCAAGGGTATCATCAAGGTCAAAGTCGGGCTGTTTAAGAATTATATCGTTTCCGTCTATACTATAGTCCATAGCTATCTCTCCCATAAAAATGCCAACAATGCTTGCAAAATCCGTTAAAATATATTATACTATAAACAGCGACTTTTTTCAACATAAAAATGAAAATTTTATGCTGTCAATATAAAACCGAAAGGAAAGATGATAATGAGAGAAAGCTTGCTCACCATACCCGTTACCGAGATTTTTGAGCCTAAATGCGGCTGCCCCATCTGCCTGCTGAGAGATACTTTGGAGCAGAGAACGGTGGAATACATAATGGGCGCTGCTATGATGGAGCCTGATGTTAGGATAGAGACCAACAAACAGGGCTTCTGCAAAACCCACCTGGAGCAGATGAGAGCCTGCAAAAACAGGCTTTCGCTGGCACTTATGCTGCAGACCCATCTGCAGGAGCTGCAAAAGAACGTGCTGAAAAGAAAAAGCATTTTCGAGGGCAAATCAGCCAAGCAGAAGCGTGTCTCGGCGGTCAACAACGACTGCTTTGTATGCAATAAGATAGAGTGGGGAATGTCAAGGATAATGGTGACGCTGTTTGAGATGTACGTCCAGCAGCGTGAGTTCAGGGACCTTTTTGACCAGCAGGAAATGCTCTGCCTGCCCCACTACGATATGCTCACCTCTGCCTGCGCCGACCATATGGATAAAAAATACCAGAAGCAGTTCACCGAGGCTTGTGCAGCCCTCACCGAGAAATATCTGGCTGAGCTGGAAAAAGATGTGTCCCACTACTGCAATATGTATGACTACCGCAACACAGGCGCCGATGCCGACTGGGGCAACTCCAAGGACTCCATAGAGAGAGCTATCAAATTTCTTACGACAAGATGATTTTTCGTCAGATTTCGTTATATTCTGTAATATTTTTGTAATTGTTTTGTTGTATAGAAGTCCAATTTTTAGTACAGACTTTTACTGAAAAGAGGATATCTTACAAAAGCAGGATATCTGTACAATTTATTGTACTTTTCAAGGAAAATTATGGTCTAACAAATTAACATGAAATGCAAACCGCCTTGTTTTTGGGGTAGAGGACTACCGACATCAAACGCCCGATCTGCTGTTAATTATTTATTCACATTTTCAGACCTGAAAATAATACGAAAATCCCTCCGTTCTTTCAGTTTTGTACATAAATTTGAACTTTCACCATATTTTCAACAACTGCCAAAGGCGTTGAAAACTGTGGAAATCTTCGGCTTTTTCAACGGTTTCAACAGGTTTTTCAACAAAATGGTTGATGGGACAGTGTTTTCTGAAAAGGTTTTCAAAGTTTTCAACTAAAAATTTTGAAAACTTTTATATGGTAAAGCGAGATATGTAATTTCTGAAAAATATTGGGAGGATATTAAATGATCAAAGGAATAAGTAAACAAATCATCGAGATTAAATGTCCAAATAATGAATATTTTGAAAAAGCTTTATTGTTTGTGAACAGCTCGGCAAACCTGTATGATGCCGAGATGCTCAACGATAAAGCAAAAGCCTTTGCCAACAGCCTTACCGGTGAGGTCACAAGCTCGGCTCTTGGCAAAAAAGAGAAAAGTCCGAATAAAAATAAGTTTGTCATCGCAGCATTTCTGTCCTCCGCCCTGGTCGGTATCATAATAATGGCTGCGGTGTTGTAGGTGTTTCATCAATGTCACTAAAAATTTATGTGCAAATTGTCTAATGTGCTAAAAAATCCTTGAAGGCTATTGGCTTTTAAGGATTTTTGTGTTATAATAAATTGAATATATGTATTGTTTTACAGCAAGGATAATTTGAACATGAATGATAAAAAGAATTTTGACAGCGGCAAAAGCTCTCACGATAGCGGCGAGGAGCTGATACTTGGACGCAACCCCGTTATCGAGGCGCTGAAAGCCGATAAGCTCATTGATATGATATTTGTCAACCCCGATGCTAAGGGCTCAATAACGCTTATAAACAAGCTCGCCCGTGACAGGGATATCCCCGTCAAGCAGGTGAGGGAGGCAAAGCTCAACGCAATGGCTAAGGGTGCGGCGCACCAGGGCGTTATAGCGATAGGTGCCTGCGCTAAGTATGTTGAGCCTGAGGAGCTGCTTGATATAGCCGCGCAGAAAGGTGAAGACCCGTTTATCATCATATGCGATGAGATCGAGGATCCTCATAATCTAGGTGCTATTATCAGAACTGCCGAGGCTGCCGGGGCGCATGGCGTGATCATCCCCAAAAGGCGCAGCGCTTCACTCAACCACACCGTTTTCAAGACCTCTGCAGGTGCTGCCAGCTGGCTGCCTGTGGCAAGGGTGTCAAATCTTGCGGCGGCGGTGGATATGCTGAAGAAAAACGGCGTGTGGATCTACGGCACCGACGGCGCAGGGGAGAGCTATTCAAAGGTGAGCCTTACAGGTCCTATGGGGCTGGTGATCGGCTCTGAGGGCTTCGGCATGAGCAGGCTGATGAAGGATAAGTGCGATTTTCTTTTAAGTCTGCCAATGGCTGGTGAGATAACCTCCCTCAACGCATCTGTGGCTGCGGGCATTTTTATGTACGAGGTCGTCAGACAGCGTGAACTCAAAAGGAATATGGAGTGATAATTTTTGGCTGATAAATTTTCCATAGACGATAATAATTCTGAAAAGAATATGAAGAAAGCCGAACCAAGCAAGGAAGATTTTGATATAAGCTTTCGTCCAAAAAGCAAGGAGATCTTCCCGTCTTCTCCCAAAAAAGCGGAGAATAAAGAGGTCAGCAAAAAAGCTGAGGCTGACGATGACCTGCTTGAAAAGCTTTCGTTTGCCATAAAAAAGGACGATACGGCAGAAAAGGAAAGCGACAGCTTCAAGGCTGAGCTTGATAGCACAGACAGCGAGACAGTGACTGCTGCTGAGTCTGACGCTGCTGAGGAGAGCGCTGTTATCGAGAACACTGCCGAGGAAGCAGCTAAGATGATAAGCAAGCTCTCAAAAGAGAGCGGTGCTGACAGCACGGAAGATGATAATGTAGCGCCTGTCAACAGGGCAAGCGTCAAGGATATCGACCTGGGGCTTGAAAGCAAGATAATTCCCAGAACTGAGGAGTTTGACCGCCCCGATATACCCGATAATGCCAGCTATGAGGAGAAATCCGCCGCATTGCATGAGCACCGTAAGAAAAAGGTAGAAAACTTTGTGCTTGACGCAGCCGACGAGCCTGAGCAGCCTGAAAAGTCGGGCAAGACCTATAACGGTCAGAAGGAGCTTGAAAGCTTTGAGGAAGCTCCAAGGATACTAAACGATATCCTGCAGGTAAAGAGCAATTTGTTTTTAAGGCTGTCGGTGCTGCTGTTTTCGGGCATTTTCAGCCTGCTGATAACAGCCGCCAACGATTTTGAGCTGCCGCTGATAAGGATATTTGACAGGTCGATCTCACCCTCGGCATTCCTGTTTGCAAACACAATTCTGGGTCTGCTGGCTGTGGGAGTTTCGTATACGGTGATGACCGCAGGTGTGAAGAACATGGTGCTGAGAAAGCCCGACTGTGACTCGATAGCGGCGCTTAGTATCTTTGTCACGGTCATATCGGGAATAGTCACCCTGTTTGAGCCTGAGTCTATAAGAGATAATTATTATCACGTTTATATATCCGCCGCCATTGCAGGGCTTATCTTCAACACCCTCGGCAAGATGATGATAGTGCAGAGGACTGAAAAGAATTTCAGATATGTGGCAGGGGAGTTTGACAGATATGCCGTCAAAAAGGTTGATGACACAGCTGCCGAGAACTTTACAAGAGGCGCCTGCGAGCAGCCTGTACACACAACAACCATGCAAAAGACTGAGTTCGTTGAGGACTTTATGAAAAACAGCTATTCCCCCGATATCTCGGACGAGTTTGCTAAAAAGGCTGCGCCGTTCATTCTTGCGTCAGGGCTTGTGGCAGGTCTTTTGTCGCTGATCTTCGATAAGCACGCCGACAGCGGCATTACCAAGCTTTATGTGCTGCTGGCTACCTTCTCGGGTACTGTTACCATGTGCTCGTCGGTATCGCTGATGCTGGCGGTGAATGTGCCCATAACCAAGGCTATGAAGAAGTTTTTGCAGTATTCTTCCGTGCTGATAGGCTACAGTGCTGTTGATGAATATTCAGATACCAATTCTGTGGTGGTCGATGCAGGTCAGCTTTTTCCTAAGGAGAGCGTTGATCTTGTTAACTTAAAGCTTTTGTCCACCAATTCCCTTGAAGAGTGTATACTGATGGCAGCGAGCCTGTCCTGTCAGGCAGGCAGCGTCCTTAAAAATGCTTTCTACCGCATTTTAAAGGGCAAGACCGAAATGCTATATCCCGTTGAGAGCTATATCTATGAGGACGGCATGGGGCTTTCGGGCTGGATAAATAACAAGCGTGTTCTGCTGGGCACAAGGCAGCATATGATAAACCATTCGATAGACGGTCTGCCCTCGGTCGCTAAGGAGAATGAGTACGGCAAGGGCAACATAGTTATCTACCTGTCCATCTCGGGAGTTATCTCCACCATGTTCGTGGTCCGTGTTACCCCCGGTATTTCCATAGGAAAGTGGCTGCAGGAGCTGCACAGAGAGGGCATAGTCACAGTTATCAGGACGGTTGACGGCTTTTTGTCGGAGGATTATCTTGAAGACCTGTTCGGACTAAAGCCGGGCGCAGTCAAGCTTCTGCCTTTCAGATACCATAAGGAGTATGAGCAGGAGACCGACTATAACAGCAGGGTATCGTCTTCAATGCTCTGCGGCGGACATTTCCCCTCATTTGCAATGCTGATAACAGGCGTAAAGAGAATAAAAGCAGCGTCACAGCTGGGGCTTGCTATCCAGGTGGGCTCAATAGTTCTGGGGGCGCTGATCTGTATAGTATCTGTGATACTAGGCTCGTTCTCGCAGATAACCCCAACGCTGGTCATCGCCTATAACCTTGTATTTGCGGCGATATCGCTCATATTCTTAAATACAAAGAAAATATGATGTTTTAAGGCTGCGCTTTAAGTGCAGCCTTTTTTATGTCTATCGGGAATAACTCAGAATAATCTGCCAATAAATTTAATATAAATTTATTCGGGAGATGATAAAATAAAAAGACTGTGGGCAGTTATTATGGCAGCGCTCATGCTGGTCTCGTGTAACGAAAACAATAACGAGCAGGAGACGGATATTTCCGAGCGGCTGAGAAACATGAAAAGCTCTTCGGTAATACCTGTTGTGAGAGAAAACAGGGACAAGCAGCTTGATGACGGCTATGAGCCGCTTAATTATGAGGTGCAAAAGGGCATATGGCTCTCATATATCGACCTTTCGGCAATGCTTTATGAGGCTGACGAGGCTGAGTTTTGCGAAAGCTTTGACAAAGCCTGTAAAAATATCTCAGCTCTCGGGCTGAACACGGTATATGTGCATTTAAGACCCTTTGGCGACGCACTTTATGAGTCGTCGCTGTACCCCACCTCGGCGTATCTTTATGGCGATTTTGACCCTTTAGAGATCATCTGCGACACCGCTCACAGCTATGAGCTTTCAGTTCATGGCTGGATAAACCCGTTAAGACTGCAAACGGCAGGGGAGCTTTCGCAGATAAGTGACAGCTATAAAACGGCTTACTGGTATCAGTCAGACTCCGATAAGGTTAGGGCAGTGGAAAATGACGACCACCTGTGGCTCAATCCCGCATATCCCGAGGTCAGAGAGCTTATCGCACAGGGAGCAGCGGAGATAGCAGCAGGTTATGAAATTGACGGCATTCACTATGATGATTATTTTTATCCCACCACCGACGAGTATTTTGACCGTCAGTGCTTTGCTGCTACAAGTCAAGGTCAAGACCTTGACAGCTGGCGGTTAAGCAATATTTCTTCCATGTGCACCGAGATATATTCTGCCGTAAAAGCGGTGGATAAAGATATTTCAGTAGGTATCTCGCCCCAGGGCAATGTCGATAACAACTATAGCTATATGTACGCCGATGTGGAAAAATGGTGCTCTCAGACAGGCTATTGCGACTATATTCTGCCCCAGATATATTACGGCTACAACAACAGCATAATGCCTTTTGCCAAAACACTCTCACGCTGGAAAAGCATGAATACCTGTAAAGATGTTAAGCTTGTCATAGGCTTAGCAGCCTATAAAATAGGGGAGGAGGACGAGTTTACCTATAACATCGGTATCGTTGCACAGCAGTTGAGCGATGTTCTGGCAGACGATGACTGCGCAGGGGTCGCCGTCTATACCTATTCAAGCCTTTTTGACCCCGATACAGAGCTCGCTGACCGTATCTCACAGGAAAATGCCCTTATAAAAGCTGCCCTTGCAGATGAACAGTCAGAAATGTAAAAAAACAGTTGACATATTGTTACAACTTATAAATGTTTGCTTTATCCTACTTGTAATTATCTGCGAAATATAGTATAATAAACTATAAGTAAGCTTTTGTTAATTTAACTTGGGAGTGGTTTTCAATGTATAAGATAGTTACAAGAAGACAGCTGAATGATAATGTGGTGCTGATAGTTATCGACGCACCTTTTATTGCTGCTAAGGCTGAGGCAGGGCAGTTCGTTATCATCAGAGCTAATGAAAAGGGCGAGAGAATACCCTTTACCATTGCAGACTATGACAGAGAAAAAGGACTTATCACCGTTATATATCAGATAGTCGGCGGCTCGACCACCGAGCTTGCCAGAATAGGCGAGGGCGAGTATATCGAGGACGTGGTGGGTCCTCTGGGACTTGCCACCGAGTATGTGGAGGACCCAAAGCGCATTGCGGTTGTGGGCGGCGGCGTGGGCTGTGCCATTGCTTATCCGCAGGCTAAAAAGCTTTATAATATGGGCGTTCATGTTGACCTTATCGCAGGTTTCAGAAATAAGGATATCATTATTATCGAGGAGGAAATGAGAAAAGCCTCCACCGAGCTTTTTGTCTGTACAGATGACGGCTCCTACGGCTATCACGGCTTTGTTACCGATAAGCTCAAGGAGCTCATAGAGGGCGGTGCGCAGTATGACGAGGTGATCGCCATAGGACCTGTGCCTATGATGAAATTCGTCTGCAAGACCACCGAGCCATACGGCATAAAAACACTGGTGTCCCTTAACCCTATAATGATAGACGGTACGGGAATGTGCGGTTGCTGCAGGGTAAAGGTAGACGGCGTTACACGCTATGCCTGTGTTGAGGGTCCCGACTTTGACGGACATAAGGTAGATTTCGATGAGCTTATCAGAAGAAACGGCGCTTACAGAGATGAAGAGATGCGCCATGTTTGCAGAATTACGGGAGGTGTGAGATAATGCCTAATATGAGTAAGACCAAGACCCCTATCGCAGAGCAGGAGCCTAAGGTAAGGGCTAAAAATTTCAAAGAGGTCTCGCTGGGCTATACTCCCGAAGAGGCTGTTACAGAAGCGCAGCGCTGCCTTAACTGCAAGCACAGACCCTGTATGAACGGCTGCCCTGTCAGCGTAAGGATACCTGAGTTTATCGCAAAGGTGGCAGCAGGTGAGTTTGAAGAGGCATATAAGATAATAAAGTCCACCAATGCGCTGCCTGCGGTATGCGGCAGAGTATGCCCCCAGGAGAACCAGTGCGAGGGTCAGTGTGTAAGAGGCAAAAACGGCGAGCCAGTGGCTATCGGCAGACTTGAACGCTTCTGCGCCGACTATATGAACGACAAAAAGGTGGAGGTACATAAGCCTGAGAGCAACGGTCATAAGGTGGCTGTTGTAGGTGCAGGACCTTCAAGCCTTACCGCAGCAGGCGACCTTGCCAAGCTGGGCTATGAGGTAACTGTTTATGAAGCCTTTCATACAGCAGGCGGCGTGCTCATGTACGGCATACCCGAGTTCAGACTGCCTAAAAGCATAGTTCAGAAGGAGATAGACAGCCTGAAGGAGCTGGGTGTAAATATTATGACCAACATGGTCATCGGCAAGGTGCTTTCTATCGACGAGCTTATGGAAATGGGCTATGAAGCCGTGTTTGTAGGCTCGGGCGCAGGTCTGCCCAGATTTATGGGTATCGAGGGAGAAGGTCTTGTGGGGGTCTACTCTGCCAATGAGTATCTCACCAGAATAAATCTTATGAAGGCTTATAAAAAGAACTATGATACGTTAAATACCATAGTTCCTATAAATCATTTTATAAAAAGTGTCTAATTATTATCATTAATTACTTTTAGAATTTCATGATAATCACCATAATACATGCCTTTTATTTCATTATACTCTCTTTCCAATTGCTCAAGACTCATCAGATTATAATCTTTTTTATTATGTCCTGTTCGCTTATCAACAAACTTTTTAACACTATCCTTTAGTTTAGATTTAGATAATGATTTAATCTTCTCTCTAACACCTGAGTTAGTTATTTCTCCAATCATTAAATTAATTTCTTTAAGAATATTTTCTTTCTTAGAAATATACTCCTGTTTTCTTTTTCGGTCATGCGAAGTTAAATCAATATCATCAATACCCAAAATATCTTCTATCGCAAAATCAAGATCTGAATCTAAGCGATATAAATATTTATAATCCGCTGATGAAACTTGTTTTTTAATCGAGAAAAGAACATCATGATTCCATCCTTTTTCAAGGCCAGATTTGATAATGCGCAAAGCTAATTCACTTATTTCTTTTGAATCTTTTCTACCCAAAATATATTGTATTACTTTTTGTGCTACTTTTTCATCAATAGCTGAAAGAATCCATATTAATGATTTTGTTTTAAATTCATTTATATTTTTAGAATCCATCAAGTAATTTATTGCATCTTCACATAGTTGTGCATTCTTTGAAGAAAAATCATACTTGCTATCCTTATAGAAATACAATCCAAAAACATTTATTACTTCTGTTGTTTTAATACAATCAGAATTTATAACACAATGCCGTTTATTTGTATCTCTAAATACATATTTAGCCTTAGAAAACGTTCCAACGATTGAATTAGACAATACATTCCAATTTCCTTCAGTTATATTATCACTTATGTCGCCTAAGTATCCTTCAAGATTAATTGCTTCATTTTCATGAACTAAATCAAAGTTATCTTTTGAAATTGGATAATATTGACCATTATCTAAATCAACCTTAATATCTACATCACTAAAAATTGCATTATAGTTATCAGTCTTTAATGTTCCTTCTTCTTCAGAATATTCCATACTTAAAAATTTAATCTTATCTCCTTTTGGCATTATAAGATTTTTAAGTTTTTCTTCATTATCTCTTAAATTACCATCATATACTTTATCATTCATTCTTGTTGCATCAAAAATAGGATAATACTTAAAATGATTTTTCGTATCAACTACTGTAACTGGGAATAACGAGTTTTCTATAATGTTATTGATTTGTTCTAAAGTGAATTTACTAATTTGATCATATAATTTCTTAAAATGTGGATTCAATGAGCCCTTTCCAGTTATTTCATCTATATAATTATAAGCTTCTTCTTCGCTTTTTGTATTAGCAACTAATGAAGCAATCAAATATGAATCGTATGTTGCTTTTTCAAATGTATCGTATTTTAGCACTATCTTATAAAACGTATTAGGCAAGCTTAAAGCAACTTTTGCTCTTATTTCCATTGTATATTTTTCCTCCATCATATTTAATATTGCTTCCTTCAGATTCAATATATCCTATTATTTCTTTAAAGTATTGTCTTTCTTGTCCACCACTTATTTTCATATTAATTCTTTTGAGAACCAATGGATTACCAAAAACAATCAATTTATCTCTTGCCCTTGACATCGAAACATTAATTCTTCTAAAATCATTTAGAAAATTACCTTGTGATAAATCTGTTACAACAGTATTAACTAATACAATATCTGTTTCTTTTCCTTGAAATGCATCCACTGTGTCAATTTCAAATGATTTGAACACCATTTTAGCATCATTAATTAATTTAATATTATTCTTTTGAAAATGGCTAATTTGTGCAGCATAAGGAAATATTGCTGAAACTGACACTTTTTCAGGATGTATTACTTTCTTCATTAAATCTTTTAGAATATATTCCGTTGCATGTATCTCTTCTACATTAAATCTTGAAGTACCATCTTTAACCTCTTGTCCTCCAACAACTTCAACGAACATAGCGTCTTTGTCTTCATAATTTATGTCATTATCCACTGTTTCAAAATGCACCTTTTCAGGTCTTGTTTCTTCTCTTCTACCAATTAATTCTCCATCATAGAAAACATTGTATGTTGATAGAACTTGATTAACAGAACGATAATTCTCATTTAATAAGACGAGTCTATTTGATTTTTGAGCTTTCCTTAGTACTTTAGCAAATACTGATTGTTCGTAAATAGTTTGTAGTTTTTCATATAATTCTTCATTATAAGAATGAAGATCCTTAACATCTTCTTTTGAAAATTCAAGTAGAGGAGCTAATTGAAAATCATCTCCTACCATTATTATTCTACTAACATATGGAAGATAACGCAAAACCTCAGTAATTGGACATTTTGATACTTCATCGATTATTAACCAATCATAGCCTTTTAATACTTCCAAACCTTTTTTGCCAGCAATAGCACTTGTAGTAGTAGTTGCACCAATAACTGAAAAATCATTTGATTGAGTCAACTCAGAATACTTAAACCTTTGTTCTCCTTTAAAATTATTCATGCTAGAAGCCATTGCTTCCTTTAATTGAATATTCGTTGATCTATCATTATGACGTAAAAACTTACTTCCCCATGTTCTATATAAAGTCTCATCAATATATTCACCTGAATATTTGTTTCTTCTATTAGTAATTCTATTTGGTATAACTAGATCATAATTAGCTATAAGTTTATCTAAAACATTATCTATAGCAATATGAGTTTGAGATGAAATAATGACTTTTTCACCTTTTTCTTTAGTCAAATACTGAACTATAGCATTAATAACATGAGTTTTGCCAGTTCCTGGAGGGCCCTTTATTAATGAAACAGGACTTCCATCAACGCTCATTAAAAATGCCTTTCTTTGGGACTCATTTAATCCCTCCATATATTTTTCTTTATTCTCACTTATAGAATAATCAGATGTTGGCATCATTTCATCACCAATTAGATATCTAAGTAATTCAGCTGCAGCTCCAGTTGCACCTTGGTTTATTAATCTTAATGAATTATCGATAGACTCAACTTTAATTTTTTGACCCATATCATATAAATTTAAATACTTGTAATCATCTTCATAGAAAGACGAACTTTTTAATTCGCCAGATAGAATAATTTCATCCTTAACAATTTTCATATTAACAAGTACAAATTGTCTAAGTGTTTTGGCTGTTTCTTCACTTACTTTAAATTCATTACTTAAATATATATTTTCTGAACCAACTTTTCTAATTCTATTAAATTGTTCCATGCCACCTTCTATATTGATATCAATTAATTCTCTAACTTGTTCTTTAACATCATTTTTTAAATAATAATAATCTGCTACTCCAAACTTGTATCCTTTTAATACACCATTTTGATCTTTAATCTCTTCTTTAAAATCTGATTCAAAGTCTTTAACATCAAATGGAATATAATAATAAGAATCTGAAATACGCTTGATATCATATGATATGTTATTATTTAATTCATCTGATAATTTTTTATAGAACTCAAAGACTTCCATGAATTCATCAAATTGACCAATATTATACTCGAAATTTGGATCAACTGAAATATTATCTAATATTAACTGCATCGTTGAGATAGACACAGGTTGTTGTATAGTAACAAATCTTATCTCGGTACTAACACCTTTAATTGAATCAAAATCAGTAATCTCATTTGCAAATTTTCTTAAGAAGAATGCTCCACCAAAAGGTTGTCTAAAATCACATTGCAAGTGGCCTATTAAAATTAATATTCCACCATCTGCTTTTTTTATTGCAATTTTAACATTTTTTAACGCAGAAATAAATCGTTCATCTTTTTTATCTCTCTCAACTATCTTTTTTGTAGTAGAAATTTTAACCTTATGATATACGCCATCACGAAGCGCATTTAGCACATCTTTGCTAATATCATCAAATGCATTTAATTTTAAATCGATTTGATTAACAACCATACTCTTCCTCCTAACAAGCATCTGCAAAATCATTTAATAATACGATTTTCCCAGTATAAGGATATTTAAATATACTTTCCATTCTTAATTTATCACTTTCGTCTAATACTACTAGAAAATTAGAGTCACCCAACTTATCACTAGCTATTAGAGATTTTTGCTTAATTGAATCAATAACAATATTCAATATATTCATATTTTCTTTTAACTTTGAACTTATTGTTACTATCTTTCCCACAGCATCTTCTGTTTCTTTTACATCTACATATTGTTTATAAAACTCACCCCATAGTACTTGACATTCATCTTTCGGATGAGTTTTTGATGGCCTTCTATATTTTTCCGGATGTAAAACTTTATCATCTTTTCGAAACAAAAAACCATCTATATATTCTTTTGAATCGAATCTTGCATTAGGACATAAATCAATCATATCATTTACTGTAAAACTTAAGTTTTCGCACATTGCCTTCAATAACATCATAGTCATTTTGGCATCATCTTTTGCTAAATGAGCAGTCAAACTCATTAATTCCTTAAAATCACAAAGTTCTAGACATGCTCCTTGAAGACCTCGTACTTCTTGTCTATCTTCACTATATTCTCTCTTTATAATTTTTAAATCATAAACATTATACTTTATTTCTTTAAGATTATACCTTTTACAAGAATCAAATAAATACCTAATATCATTATCTACAGCATATCCAAAAATAATTGTATCTTCATCTTCCATTAATTTCTTTATTTCATTATAATACTTTGGAAATTCAGGACAATTATAATAATAGTCATAACTAAAAGCCCATTTAAAAGACGGATCCCTTTTAAAAATTGATTTGTCAAATACACAATTTTTACCTGGATTCATGGGAATACTAATTTCTTTAATATTAT
>CALCRR010000252.1 GCA_937894495.1 uncultured Ruminococcus sp.
ATACTAAAATTATAGCGCACTTTCGGGGTGAAAGTCTATTCGCAGTGCGCATGAAGTTGAGTGCGCCATAAAACTTTTCTTATCGTGAAATTGTTATGGGGAATTTTGAAATGGGCATAAAAAATGCAGAGCTGGTGTTGCTCTGCATATGATATTGATATTCAGTTTTTGTTGCTAAGATAAATCAGAATTTATGGTTATTTATCTATATTATAATAATCAAGAAGTCCTTCCCAAGTGCTGACATTTATTTCCTCTATATGCTTTATTTTTCCAGAAGCGGCTATAGACTTTTTAGCTTCATTCGGTTGGTAAATAAATGTTGTAATGGGAATCATATCACTATCAAATACAATAATGTATACGAAGCCATGCGTGAACGCTGGTGGGACATGACCGCCGATGAACTGATAGAGAACGCCGAGAAGATAGCGGCGGCCAAGTTCATAAAGGCAAATGCACATGACTGCATTCTTGACGATGCGGCTGAATATTTGTTGCAGTTCAAGAACCCGCTCGAGGCTCTCATCAGTTCTATTGCATACAGATATGACCCAATGAATATTGCAGAAAGAGAGACCTTCAGCGATCTGGTATATGACCTGTATGACAAGCATGATCTTGATACTGACTTTGAGTTGGAAGAAAACGAGGGAATGACAATGCAGTAAAGGAGGTTTGATAGCTTGAGAAAATACGGAATTTGGAAAACTCGCTACACGCAGAATGTAGCAAACACATTTGAAGATTGGGTGCGTCAGGACGGCGCACCCGTTTTGTTTTTTACAGAGTATGCAGCGCTGGAATACAAGCACAGCGAAGAAATGAAATGCTGCAATGACAACACCGAATTCGAGGTGCGTGAGATAGAGGTGTCCGCATGAGTGCGAAGCTGATAAAGATACTTCTCACAATTTTGTCAGACGAAAAGCTGCGGAAGAAGATCATCATATTGGTACTGAGCATAGCTTTCGGGTTTATCTATCTGCTTTGCCTGCCGGTCATCATCATATCTAATCTCGGCTCCGTTGACCTTGACACCGCAGGGATAGATATGACGCAGTTCACAGAGGATAACTTTATGGCGACACTTGACAGCGAGCAGGCGGCGCAGATAACCGCAATGCAGGACGCAGGCACAGCTATTGAGACCGAAATGGCCAACCTTGATATTACCGACCAGACCATAAAGGCACAGCTCATATATGCCTCATTCTTCGAGAATGTAGAGGATTTTGATGCGAACTTTTTTGCAAATCTGTTCAAAGCAGCACCTGATGATGCGGCTCTGATAGACAGTATAAATCAGAACTATGGACTTGAAATAGACTACGAACAGTATATGCACACCTACACTTTTGTGATGAACAGCACGATAAATCCGTATATGTTTACAGATACGACAACCAAAAATGCCGAGGATATGGCTGCCTGGGCAAACAACGCTTATGTGTCAGGCTGGGGATATATGTCGGGTTTCATTGGTGAAAAGGACAGCGAGCAGCGTATAAGGCGGTGCGATAATGCAGGGCTGATGATCGGATATCTGAACTATAATCCCGACAGCAAGACCTTCACTGAGGATTATGACACGTTGACCTACACCGAGCAGGGCGACATCACCACAATGACCGAGGTGGCAGGAATCGGCTTGTACGACGGCACCAAGCACGGCATATATATCGGGCTGGGCGAGGTTGTGTTCTGTGATGAAACAGTCGGGTATGTAACAAAGCAGGCTGTGTCGGAAGGCACATGGACGAGCTGGTGTACCTATGAGGGTATCGAGTATCCGCAGGCGGTACAGGACGCTATTGACGAGATAAACGCGCCCGATGACAGCAGTGAGGAAGATAGCAGCGACGAAAGCGAGGAATAAATGTTATTAGCACAATATATCATAGACAAGTTTATAAAGGCGGCAATGGCAGGGGCAATGCTCGGACAGCAGATGACTGCTCCGCCAGAGCCGCCGAGGGTCGAAAATCTTTCCGCCTCCACAATATCGGTCAGCTGTATAAAAGCCGAATGGGACGGTGAAGAAGGAACAGACTACGAGCTTTCGATAACCCCAACTGATGACAGCACCGGTTATACCGAGAACATCTGCATCAAATTTGAGGGCAACAGCAAGTCATATATAACGGGACTGCGTGAAGGCTCGGAGTATGAGATAGTGGTCAAGGAACTCGATGATAACGATAAACCCATCGACATTGTGAACTGCACACTTACTGTCCGCAAGACTATCCAGCGTATTCAATGTTTCGAGGAAAATCACAAGACACGGCTTGTTATCAGCGAACCCAAAAGTACCAATTCGTTACGCACTATTCCTATCCCCGAATGCATTATGCCCATGCTAAAACAGTTTGCAGGCAATCCTAATGCCTATATTCTCTCCGGCTCCTGTAAGCCTGTCGAGCCTCGTACCATGCAGAATCGGTTCAAGAAGATTCTAAATAACGCAAATTTGCCGTCAATCAACTACCACAGCCTGCGGCACGCTTTTGCCACCGGCGCACTAGAGATCGGATTTGACATCAAGACGCTCTCCGAGATTCTTGGACATAGCTCTGTAGAAGTTACCTTGAGCCGTTATATCCATAGTTCTATGGACAGGAAACGCTCTTGCATGAATCTGCTATCGCTGTCCGCTTAACGTCAAATGTTCGTCATCGGTTCGTATTTTGATTATGCAAAAAGCTCGGTATTCGGAGGATTTGTTGACCTTTTACTCCGAATACTGAATTTTGCGAAATTCAGTCATAGGTTTATTATATACCTTTTGGCAACAGCTATGCAAGAGTGGAGGTGGACAAATGCTTGATGTTTATACAGTCAGCTTTTTCGGACATAGGGAGATATCTAACCTATTTGCTTTGGAAGATAAACTGATGCCAATACTGCGTGAACTGATAAACAGCAAGGAATATGTAGAATTCCTTGTCGGCAGGGACGGAGATTTCGACCAGCTTGCTGCATCAACAGTGAAGGCTGCAATAAGGGAGTATGCAAGCGGCAATGCTTCTTTGATACTCGTTTTGCCTTATGAACGGGCGAAGTATAGAGATAACAAGGAGAGCTTTGAGGAGTATTATGACGAGGTGCAGATATGCTATGAATCGTCACAGGCTCACCCGAAGGCGGCTATCTTTGAAAGAAACAAGAGCATGGTCGACCGCAGCGACCTTGTGATCTGTGCAATCGAGCACAGCGGAGGGGCGGCAAAAGCCGTTCGGTATGCCGAGCAGCAGGGCAAGAAAACAGTAAATTTGCTGGAATAACAAAAATCCCATAATAGCGCCGATTTTGCTATTATGGGTCATCGTTAAATAAATCAATTCACGATAAAATAGGTTATAATAGTTATCATACCACAAAAACACCTATTTCAACTAATTTATTATATCACAAACGGTTAAGAGTGTCAAGTGTCTAAGTTTGAAAAACATCGCAAATCGGCATTTTGGCATAATTTACATCGGTATTCGAACTATTTTTGATTATTTAATGAACGGAGGCAATATTTATGGGAAATATCAACGCTTATCACCGCAAGGACGGCAGGTGGGAAGCACGTGTCTTGCAGGGAGTTGACTGCAATTCCAAGCGTACATACCGCTATTTTTACGGCTCATCTAAAGAAGAAGCCGAACAAAAGGCAATTGCGGCCTGCTGCCTTGCTTTTGAACCGGCTGTAACGGAAATGTCCGTCAAGGAGCTATACTCAGAATGGGTGTCGATCATAGCTAACAGAGTTAAGCTGTCTACTCTGGCAAATTACCGTATGAAAGCAGAAAAGCACATCCTGCCTGCATTCGGCGGCAAGATGTGCTATGATGTGACCTCAAGATCGGCATATGATTTTATGCAAAACAAGCTGACTGCGGGGCTTTCTGCCCGGTACGTTTCGGATATTATGATACTGCTGAAGTCCCTGTTCAAGTACGCAAAGCGTGAGTACGGCATTGCAAATCCCTTTGAAGATGTGTTCATGCCAAAATGCACCAAGCCCGAGGTGCGCCTGCTTACAGCTGACGAGCAGAAAACGCTAAGACGCTGCATTTTACAAAACCCTGCGCCTATAAATATGGGCGTTATATTTGCGCAGTCAATGGGGCTTCGTGTGGGTGAGGTCTGCGGGCTGATGTGGAAGGACATCGACTTGAAAAAACGTATTCTGACCGTCAGCCGCACTGTACAGAGAGTGCCTGTGCCTGACGGCAGCAAAAAGACCAAAGTGATAATATCATCGCCCAAGAGTGCCAGCTCCGCAAGGGAAATTCCCATTCCCGATGACATTTATGCCTTGCTCAAAAATACCGAAATAGAGCCCGAAAACTACGTTTTAAGCGGCAGTCCGCAGCCTGTTGAGCCACGCAAAATGCAGTATGCCTTTGCCCGGATACTGAAAAACGCTAAATTGCCGTCAGTCAGATTTCACAGTCTGCGCCACGCTTTCGCTTCGAGAGCTGTAGAGGTAGGCTTTGATATCAAGACCCTTTCGGAGATTTTAGGCCACTCGAAAATTGAGCTCACAATGAATCTTTATGTGCATTCAAACCTCGACCGCAAGCGATCCTGCATGAAGCTGATGAAGTGGTCGGCTTAACGTCATTTTGCCGTCAGGTGTGGTCAATGGTGGCGGTGAAAGCCTTTAATCTCGGGTATTTTCGGGGGATTGTCTGTAAATGATTTAATTAGCGATATATTTTAACGGAGAAATGTATGACATATAAGATCGAACAGTTTGTGAAAAAGATCAAATCTGCTGTTACTGTAAGGATCGGAGATAATTCTATCGACTTTCCTGACGGTGAGATATTGGCTGAGGCAGCATTCGGTGAGCCGATGACTATAGATTCGATTTTCGCTGAGAACGATAAAATCATTATCCGGCTTGTAAAGAATGATAGGATAAACGATGTGAATTGGATCGGTGAAGAACAGGCGGACTTTTTCTGATGGATAATTTACTTATAATCGGTGCCGGTCAATACGGCATTATGATAAAAGAATTAGCGAGAGCGCTTAACATCTATGATAGAATTGATTTTCTTGATGATAATAGTGATGAGGCAATAGGAAAGATCAGTGAGTATACGGAGTTTGTCAAAAAGTATCCCTGTGCCTTGGTAGCTGTCGGTAATGCAGATATTCGACTAAATTGTTCAGATAAGCTGAAAGCTGCCGGATACAAGATAGAGTCCTTCATTAGCCCCAAAGCATTTGTCAGTCCATCTGCTAAAATCGCCGAAGGCTGTGTCATTGAGCCGATGGCAGCAGTGAGCACCAGCGTTGAGATTGGCAGATGCACTATCATATCAAGCGGTGCTGTTGTAAATCATAACTCGACCATTGGAGAGGGCTGTCATATCAATTGCAACGCAACTATACGTTCTAACAGTAATGTACCAAAAAAGACTAAATTGGATTGCGGAGAAGTATTCTAATCAAGAATTTATGGGTGAGAATTATGGCCAATTTCAGGACAAAAGTAAAAAAGGCTGCTATATGCAGTAGTGTTGTGCTTGGTACTGCGTTTACTGTTATGAGCATAATTGCAAGTAAACAACGTAAAAGCAATAAATATAATAATACTAATGATCAAAATCCTATGTATAAAAAGAGAGTCAAGTTCGTTGAAAATGAATCGGAACCCGAAAATGCCGACGGAAAGCGAGGGCATCTTGAAGCTATCGGAGACAGCAGCTACACTCCGACTTTTTATGATAGATACATAAAGCGCAGCCTTGATATTATTCTGTCATTTGGCGGCATGGTTGTTCTTGCTCCTGTTTATGCTGTGACTGCAATAGCCATTAAGATAGATGATCCGGGTCCGGTGTTTTTCAAACAAAAAAGGATTTCGCAACATAATGGCTATTTTGATGTCATCAAGCTGCGATCAATGTCTGTAAACACACCGGACGATGTGCCTACTCATATGTTGAAAAATGGTGGCGTGACCCGCGTGGGGGCAGTTATCCGCAGAACCTCTATAGATGAGCTTGGCCAGCTGTGGAACATCTTTAGATCGGATATGAGCATCATCGGTCCCCGTCCTGCACTTTGGAATCAGGATTATCTGACCGCAGAGCGTGATAAGTATGGTGCAAATGATGTTAAGCCGGGGCTGACAGGTCTTGCTCAGGCGCACGGAAGAGACGAGCTTGAGATTTCCGATAAGGCAAAGCTGGACGGCGAGTATGCGGCGGCACTCAAAAAAAGCAGCTGGTCGGGCTTGAAGATGGATATTAAGGTGTTTGTGGACTCGGTCAAGGCGGTTCTAAAGAGCGATGGAGTTGTTGAGGGCGGAACTGGCGTGATACATAAGCAGAAAGAAAAGGTGTCGGCTGAATGAAGAATATTCTGATAACGGGTGCGAATAGCTACATAGGCACCTCGTTTGAAAAATACATGGCGCAGTTTGGTGACAAGTATCAGATTGATACCGTGGATATGATCGACGGCACCTGGAGGGAGAAGGATTTTTCCGGGTATGACTGTGTGTTTCATGTGGCTGGTATCGCTCATTCCGACAACGGCAAGATCAGCAAGGAAAAGGAAAAGCCGTACTACGCCGTGAACACTGACCTCACCGTTGAAACTGCCAAAAAAGCCAAAGCAGATGGGGTTAAGCAGTTCATTTTTATGAGCAGCGCAATTGTTTACGGCAACAGCGCACCTATCGGCAAGGGCAAGCGGATTACGAAGGATACACCTGTGCGCCCGGCGAATTGCTATGGCGATAGCAAAGTTCAGGCAGAGAATGGTTTAAGACCGCTTGATGATGATAATTTCAAGGTGGTTATCCTGCGTCCTCCGATGATCTACGGCAAGGGCAGCAAGGGCAACTATCCGCTGATGTCCAAAATGGCGCAAAAGCTGCCGATCTTCCCCTACGTCAAGAACAGACGCTCAATGCTGTATATCGAAAATCTCTGCGAATTTGTTCGCCTGATGATCGAAAACGACGAGCACGGGACATTCTGGCCGCAGAATAGAGAGTTCAGCAATACTTCCGAAATGGTCAAGATGATCGGAGAGGCTCACGGCAAGAAGGTAAGGCTCATTCGTGGGTTTGAGTGGGCGCTGAAGCTGTTGGGGCTTTTTACCGGGCTTGTGGATAAGGCGTTTGGGAATCTTTATTATGATAAGACGATAAGTGCGTATAAGCAGAATTATAGGGTTGCTGACTTAAAAAAATCCATTGTACTTACAGAATTATCTGCAAATTCAAATGAGAAAAAAGTCCTGTTTTTGGTAAACCACGATGTTGTAATATACAATTTCAGACTTGAAATAGTTGAGAGATTACTTGCAGAAGGATACGATGTGCATATCTCATCGCCCTACGGTGAGCGGATTGATGATCTTGTGGCTTTGGGAGCTAAATACCATGAGATTGAAATGGATAGGCATGGAATGAATCCTATCTCTGAATACAAGCTGCTAAAGGAATATAAGAAGCTGCTTAAATCTGTTCAGCCTGATATTGTTCTTGGTTTCACTATCAAGCCTAATATTTACGGAGCGATAGCAGCAAGAAAAGCAAGGATACCGTTCGTGGCAAATATAACCGGTCTTGGAACGGCTGTTGAAAACGGCGGCTGGAAGCAGAAGGTGTTTGTTCTTCTTTACAAATATGCTTTCAGAGGTATTCAACGAGTATTTTTCCAGAACACTGAAAACCAGCAGTTCTTTATTGATAATAAAATCGCATTGGGGAAACATAAGCTGCTTCCCGGCTCCGGAGTTAATCTTGAAAGATTCCCATTAAGAGAATATCCCGATGAAGAAAATGGTGTCGTGAGATTTGCCTTTATTTCAAGAATAATGAAGGAAAAAGGCATTGAGCAGTATCTCGCAGCGGCAAAAGCAATCAAGTCCAAGTATCCAAACACAGAATTCCATATCTGCGGCTTCTGCGAATCGGAGTACGAAGGCAAGCTGAATGAATACAACGATAATGGTACAGTGATCTATCACGGAATGATCCGTGATGTTGCTGATTTTCTTGGAAACATTCATTGCGTCATTCACCCAACATATTACCCCGAAGGTATCAGTAACGTTCTTCTCGAAGCCTGTGCTTCCGGAAGACCGATCATTACTACAGACAGATCAGGGTGCCGTGAGGTTGTTGATGATGGCGTGAATGGATATATGATTCCGCAGAGGGATAGTAAGAAGCTGATTGAGGCTGTTGAGAAGTTTATGGCTCTTTCTAATGATGAAAGAAAGGCTATGGGTCTTTCGGGAAGAGAAAAGGTGCAGAGAAAGTTTGATAGGAATATTGCGGTAAACAATTATATGTTGGAACTGAGGAAATAATAAAATGGATTATAAGAAAATAATCAAAAATAGAAAAACAAGGTTTTATATTCTTAAAGTTTTGAGTTTTGTCCCCGATTCAATTATGTTAAAAATTCAATATAGAATTAAACTTGGAAGAAAACTGAATTTAAAGAGTCCACAGCGTTTTACAGAAAAGCTTCAATGGTATAAGATGCACTATCGCAATCCAATCATGCATCAGTGCGTTGATAAATACGCAGTGAGAAAGTTTGTTAAAGGCAGAGGACTTGAAAATACACTTGTTGATCTCTATGGCCACTATAAATCCATTCGCGATGTTGATTTTGAATCTTTGCCCAATAGTTTTGTTATAAAAACTACACATGGTGGTGGCGGTCTTAACGTTGTTGTTTGTACGGATAAAAGCAATTTGAATCTTGATGAAGTACGTGAGAAACTTGATTTCAAAGAAAAACGAGTTGAATATAATGGCGGAGGACGTGAATGGGCATATTACGGATTAAAGACAGGTATTGTAGTAGAAGAGTTACTTGTAAATAAAGATAATCCCGAGGCAGGAGTGAATGATTATAAAATCTTCTGTTATAATGGAAAGCCCAAGTTTATTGTAGTTGATGTTGATAGATATATTGGTCACAAACGAAATTTTTATGATGCTGATTGGAATAATCTTTATGTTACAAGTGATTGTCCAGCTAGTGATCGTGAAATTGAGAAGCCGAAGAATTATGATGAAATGTTGAAAATTGCCGCAACGTTGTCAAAAGGGTTTCCTTATGTAAGAGTAGATTTATATAATATTGAAGGAAAGATATATTTTGGAGAGATGACGTTTTATCCATGGAGTGGATATGTACGGTATGACCCAGATGAATTTGATAAGGATGCAGGTAACCACTTTAAATTGATAAAGTGGGGGGGGGATCCTCTTAATAAGAATAAATAGTTCACGAAATATTACCACCTTTTTTAGGGAGGTGGCATAAAATGGACTATAAAAAAATAATAAGAAATAGGTCTGTTAGACTATCTATTCTTAGGTTGCTATCGTTTATTCCTGACAAAACGATGATTAAACTACAGTATAGGCTAAAAACAGGGAGAAAATTAAATCTAAAGGAACCAAAGCGATTTACTGAAAAAATACAATGGTATAAATTGAATTATAAGAATCCTTTGATGATACAGTGTGTTGATAAATTCGATGTCAGATCGTATGTAAAATCCAAAGGACTCGAAAAAATCCTTATACCCTGCTATGGAGTTTATAAGACTACAGAAAATTTGGACTGGGATGTTTTACCAAATAGTTTCGTCATCAAAGATACGCTTGGTGGAGGCGGAACTTCGGTTATAATTGTCGATGACAAAAATCAAATTGACAAGAGTCAGTTGTTGAAAAAAATGTCAGAATGGATTCGAATCGATGCTCACAAAAAAGATAGGGGAAGAGAATGGCCATATTATAGTGGGAAAAATCACAGAATCATTATCGAAAAAAATATTAAACCTGATAATGATAGTCTTATAGATTATAAGTTCTTTTGCTTTAATGGAAAAGTTGAATTTGTCTATGCTATGGATGAGAGGGTAATAGGTGAAAGCGTAAGAGTAAACATCTACAATAGAGATTTCAAAAAAATCCCAGTTCTCCGAGTTGGGGATCTACCCGCAGGAGAGATGCAGAAACCTAGAAACTATTACCGAATGGTTGAAATAGCTGAACAATTAGGTAAGGATTTCCCTCATGTACGAGTTGACTTATATAACGTTGACGGAACAATTAGATTTGGAGAGCTGACATTTTACAATGCTAGCGGGTATATGAAATATGACCCAGACAAATTTGATTTTATAGCTGGAAAACATTTCATGCTTTCCAACCATTGACAATAATGTTGATTTTGAATGCCAATTAGTTAATTTAATGGTGATGTATAAATGTTTTCAATCTTTGCAATATTATTATCAGGCTGTTTGCTTGCTATTTTTAATAATACATTTATATATGAAATAATAGTCTATTTTTCTATATTATCTGTGTCTACGTGTTATTTAATTGATATTTCTAAAAGCAAAAGATTTAAATTATACATCAAACCGTTGTTTTTTGCGGTTTTATTTAGATTGGTTATCTTGTATGTATTTAGATATATTTATTTGAACAATATTATGTCTATTCCAGTAATAAGTCAGGAATTATTCAGCGATCCATTAAGTTTCTATACAAATGCTGTTGGCTATGTAAATGGGAATTCAAATTTTACTGGCGGATTTTTTGTAACATTCCTAGGATCAATCTATAAAGTAGTGGGCTGCTCAAGATTACTTGGTGAATTTCTTGTTAGCTTTTTTTCTGTTTTAAGTATTAATATTACGATTTTGATTAATGAGGAATTGGAAATTAATTATTCTTCTTCAAAAAAATGCATTTGGTTATTGTCTGTTTTACCTTACACCCTATTATATTCAACTATGTTAAGAAGAGAATCGATAATTATTCTTTGCGTATCGATATCGCTACTTTTCTATATCAAGTGGGTTGACAATAAAGGAATAATTAACTTTGTAAAATGTTTATTATTTTCAGTATTTGCATCTCTATTTCACGGAGGAACTGGAATAATAGCAGTTGGTTATATAATGACAATGATTCTATATAATCCTTCCTCACAAAAAATAAAACTTAAAATCACAAACATTTTTGGATCGTTATTATTCTTTGGAGTATTTCTTTTTCTTTTTAACAATTATAAAGATGTTTTGTTTACTAAATTAGATAATATAAGTGATATATCTACTATTGCCAAAACAAGTAGCCTCGGTGGATCAAGCTATGCACAGTATGTGGGAGATAGTCGAACTCCATTAAGGTTTACAGTTTTTCTTGTTCCACGGTATATATATTTCATGTTCTCACCGTTTCCGTGGCAATGGCGAGGTATGGGAGATATTATTTCTTTTATCAGCAGCTCCGTATTATATCTTACTATTATTATTCTATCAGTAAAATACATTTTCAGAAATAAGTTAGAAGGTGGAAATAGAACCTTGCTTATTTTATTGTCACTGATTGCACTGGTTACAGCAATCACTTTTTCGTGGGGTGTTAGTAATACAGGAACAGCCATTCGACATAGAGATAAATTCATTGTTTTGTACATTACTATGCTAGCAATTATAGACAACTATAAGATAAAAGCAAAAAACAAATATGAGAAAGAAGTAAATTAATGAAAACATATATTTTTTTAACAACGGATATCACTAGTCTTGGCGGTATTCAAATGTATATATCCTCAAAAGTGAAATTTCTTGAGCAAGACGGCTGGAAAGTTGTAATCTTGTATTCAAGCTATGTGAACGATATATGTATAGTGACTTCTTTAAACCGTTTCAGGAACAGCATGGTACAGGGAATAAATATACCTCCATTTTTATGGTCAAAATTCGAATACAATAGAATACTAAAGCGAGCAATGCGTTGTATTGGAAAAGAAAAGGGTGAGGTAGTAATAGAATCTCACAATGATTCGCTTGCTCTATGGGGTGAGATAATAGCATCAAAGCTTAAGGCAAAACACATTGTTGTTTTATTGAATGAACTATTCAGAGGTAAAGAAAAATATTATGAGGACAAATTAGGGTTTTACTATTTTAAATATTCCAGAGGAGAGATAGGAGGTACTCAAGCAGCTTTTTCTAAACTGTTTGAAGGTCACAAACCTGTTTCAGCACCCGAAAAATATGTTTATCTAATAGATGAGAATCCTGTTCAAGATGTAACTTGTAATGTGATAGATGGCCTTATAAGGAAACACTGGAATATATGTTATATTGGTCGTCCTGAAAAAAACTATGTTCCTACAATTATAAATGAGGTAGTTTTATTTGCTAAAAATCATCCCGATAAATCTGTGCAGTTTATAATGCTTGGAGATAAAGAAAAATATATAAAATTATATAATTCAATTGATCAGAAACCGAAAAATCTTTCATTCAAAATGGTTGGAACTTTGATACCAATCCCAAAAAGTCTTTTTGCAAAAGTTGATGTTTTTATAGCTGGCGGCGGAAGCGCAAGAGCTGTCGCATATGAAAATGGCCTAGTTATTGTCCCCGACAGCAATAATTATTTGGCAAACGGTTTTTTAGGATACGAAGTCACAAATGCTTGTCATTGTGAAGATGGAGATATTCAAAGACCTATTAGTGAATCTCTTGAAAGAGCTCTTGTCAAAAGAGTACAGGATAGTATGGAGTTTTATTATCCTCAAGATGGGGTAGAAGCTTGTTATAAGCAGAATATGGATTTTATTAAAAACAGTATTCAAAATAATATTTATTATCCAGAAAAGAAAATCCTGAGAAGTAGTAAAAAGATGTCGTTCTCTCGTAAGGCTGCATATTATCTTTCATTGACCTGCCCCAGCTTGATAAAGTGGATCATTCATCATAAAAAATAAAAAATCCCGATTTGCAAACAGTACCTGAATTAGCTGATAAATCGCATAAAACAGCATAATTACGAACTTTTACAATTGCGATTATGACGAATTCGGGTTCTCGAAATTTCAAATTGGTATTTTAGCATCTAAAAAGTGCCTGAATTCACGTTGATTTTAGGTACCATGTGCAAAACGGGATTTTAAAAATAATAATTGGGAAACCGAAGGAGCATTACAAACCAATAATGGATAAAAGAACATATTTTACTAATTTTATTTGGCGCTCTCTCGAACGTTGGGGTGCATTGGGTTTATCGTTTATTGTATCAATAATACTTGCCCGTATACTAGATCCAAGCGTTTATGGGACAATAGCAATAGTAACAGTTTTAATTACAATTTTGGATATTTTTCTTGATAGTGGATTTGGCAATGCATTGATTCAAAAAAAAGACGCAGATGAACTTGATTATTCTTCAATTTTTTATTTTAATGTAGCTTTTTCAGCGCTGTTATATGTTTTATTGTTCCTATTAGCTCCAGTTCTTGCATCTTTCTTTGATTTGCCCGAACTGACAAATGTGGTAAGGGTAATGGGTATTTCAGTATTCATTACAGGTGTAAAGAATATACAGCAATCATATGTTACAAAACATATGATGTTTAAAAAGTTCTTTTTTGCTACCTTAATTGGAACGGTTTGCGCTGCTGTTGTAGGTCTAACAATGGCATATAACGGGTTTGGTGTATGGGCTTTAGTGGCTCAGTATGTATGTAATAATTTGGTGGATACTATTGCTCTTTGGATACTTGTTAAATGGCGACCTCAAGCTAAGTTTTCATTGCAGCGAGTTAAGTTGCTGTTTCCTTTTGCTTGGAAGCTTTTGGCAAGCAGTGTTATTTTTCAAGGATATCAGCAACTACGTCAATTGCTTGTAGGAAAGTTTTATACAAAATCTGATTTGGCCTATTACAATCAAGGATATCAGTTTCCTAATCTTTTAAGTTCAAACCTTAACGCAAGTATTAACAGCATAATGTTCCCGGCTATGTCGAGGGTTCAGGATGATAAAGTCCATGTTAGAAATATGTTGAGTCGTTCAATCAAAACAAGTCAGTTTGTAGTTTGTCCATTTGTTCTTGGCCTTGCTGCATGCGCAGACACTTTTGTAAAGGTTATTCTTACAGACAAGTGGCTTCCATGTGTTCCTTATCTCCAACTATTCTGTATAGCATTTATGTTTGGACAAATGGGAACGGCAAATCAAAATGCACATATTTCTGTTGGGCGAAGCGATCTTAAACTAAAGACAGAGATAGGGAAGACAGGACTTGACTTGATAGTTTTAATTATTACTGTCTTTATTAGTCCTTTGGCAATCGCAATAGGGTACGCATTGAGTACCATTCCTCGAATGGTTATTTGTGCGTGGCCCACAAAGAAACTATTGAATTACTCTTTTGTTCAGCAAATTAAAGATATTTTGCCCAACCTGTGTATTGGATTAATTATGGCTATATGTGTAAAGCTAATAGGAATGATCAAACTTCCAACATTAGTATTATTTTTAGTACAAATTTTGATAGGTGTTGTAATATATGTCGGCCTATCAATTATAACAAAGAATGACTCTTTTTACTATATTTTTAATCTGATTAAGCCGTTTTTTAATAGGAAGAAAGGGAAAGAATAATATGGAAAATATGATAAGCTTCAATATTCCTCCTTATATCGGAACAGAAATTGAATATATAGAACAAGCAATCGCAAATCGAAAGATATGTGGTGACGGTCAGTTCACAAAGAAATGCAATTCCTGGCTTCAAGGTAGATTCAATGCTCAGAAAGTGCTTTTGACAACAAGCGGTACAACAGCTCTTGATATGGCAATGTTACTTTGTGATTTGAAAGAAGGCGATGAAGTTATACTTCCTAGCTATACATTCTCAAGCACAGCCACATCAGCGGTACTTGCAGGTGCAAAACTTGTTTTTGTGGATATCAGACCTGATACAATGAATATCGACGAAACTAAAATTGAAGCTGCAATTACAGATAAGACAAAAGTAATTGTTGCAATGCATTATGCTGGTGTTGCTTGTGAGATGGATACAATAATGGATATTGCGCATCAGCACAATATAATGGTAGTTGAAGATGCAGCGCAAGGTGTTATGAGTACATATAAAGGGAAATACCTCGGAACTATTGGAGATTTCGGCTGTTATTCATTCCACGAGACAAAGAATTACTCTATGGGTGAGGGCGGAGCTCTTGTAATTAACAACGAGAAGTATAATGAACGTGCTGAGATACTTAGAGAAAAGGGAACTAATCGTTCAAAATTTCTTCGTGGACAAGTAGACAAATATACATGGGTCGACTTCGGTGACAGTTACCTTCCAAGTGAACTGAATGCTGCATATTTATGGGCTCAGTTGGAAAATGCAGATCTGATAAACGACAATCGACTCGCAGTGTGGTCTGAGTATCGGAAAGCTTTTGAACCGATAGCTAATACCGGAAGAATCGAACTTCAGTTTATTCCTGATGGCTGTGTTCATAATGCCCATATGTTTTATCTTAAACTCAAGGATATTAAAGATAGATCAATGTTTATTGATTATATGAAACAGAATGGTGTACTTACTGTGTTTCATTACGTTCCTCTTCACAGCGCTCCTGCGGGATTGAAGTTCGGAAGATTCAACGGAGAAGATGTTTTTACAACTCAGGAAAGTGAGAGATTAGTAAGACTTCCTTTATATTATAATATGGATAATAATGATTTAAGAAAGGTTATTGATTTATCACTTAACTATTTTAATAATCAGAATAAGGAGAGATAAATCCATGAAAAAAATAATAATCCTTGGTGCAGGAATATACCAAGTTCCATTAATTAAACAAGCAAAAAGAATGGGTTTATATACATATGTTGCAAGTATTCCTGGAAAATATCCTGGTTTTGATATGGCTGATCAGGTTTTATATATTAATACTACAGATAAAGAAGCTATTTTGAATAAATGCAGAGAAGAGCACGTAGATGGAATATTAGTATGCGGGACTGATGTTGCTGTACCCACTCAAGGTTATGTTTGTGATCAATTGGGCCTAAAAGGTCCATCTTATAGTGCAGCCGTATTAGCACAAAATAAGGCAGACATGAAAAAAGCTTTTATTCGCAATAATGTGCGCACGGCAGAAGTAGTATATGTATCAATTGAAAATGAATATCCTGTCGATGAATGTATTGGTATCGGTTTTCCGGTAATATTCAAAAGCATAGATTCATCTGGAAGTAGAGGTATCACAAAGGTTTCTTCTCCTGACGATATTCCATATGCTTATGAACAAGTGAAAATGAATACACGATCTGAAACTTATATTATTGAAAAATATCTTTCTGGTGATGAATTTGGTGCTCAGGCATTTATTTATGATGGAGAAATTCAGTTTATTCTCCCTCATGGGGATTATGTTTTCCAAGGAGATACCGGTGTACCAATAGGACATTATGCGCCATTTGATATTTCTGATGAAATAATTGAAGATGCAAAGATTCAGTTAAATGCTGCGGTCAGCGCTTTAGGTTTAAATAACTGTGCGATAAATGCTGATTTTATTCTATGTGATGGAAAGTCTTATGTATTGGAAATTGGAGCCAGAGCTGGAGCTACATGCTTAGTTGAAATGACGGGATTATACTACGGATTTAACTATTATGAAAAAATAATACAAGCATCTATAGGGATAAAACCGGATTTTCAGCCTTCAATCTCAGAATACCAACCCAATGCGGAGATGCTCTTTATTTCTGACAAAACAGGCATTATCGAACAAATTAATACGAGTAACGTTAAAAATGATAAAATAGTTGATCTATCCTTTGATTATTCAATTGGTGATAAAGTTAGACAGTTCCAAAAAGGACCGGATAGAATCGGTCAAATTATAGCTATAGGAGATAGTGCTGCGGAAGCAAAATCAATTATTGATGATGCTATGAATAATATTGAAATAATCATAAAATAATTTTCAGAAAGGGATAATATGAGTTCAATTATAGATGAATCATCTTATATATCTAATTCTAAATTGGGAAACGATTGCAAGATGTATCGTTTTTGCAGAGTAGTGAATTCTGAAATAAACGATCATGTTACAATCGGAGATTTATCTACGGTAACAGATTCTGTGCTGGGATATTATGTTCATATCAACAGAAATTCTATGATTAGAAACTGCAATATTGATATCTATTCTTATGGAGGAATGAATTTTACTGCACTGCATTGTAAAATAGGCAAATACTCATCTATATCTTGGAATGTATCCATTGGCGGAGCAAATCATAATTACAATAATATTACTACGCACGCATTCCTTTATAATCCTAACTTTGATATGATTACAAAGGACGAAGAATTGCACGATCGTTTCTCTGAACCATGTGAAGTTGGAAATGATGTTTGGATAGGCGCTGGAGCGCAAATCCTTCGAGGTGTAAAAGTAGGGGATGGAGCTGTTGTTGCAGCAGGTGCAATAGTAACAAAAGATGTTCCGCCTTATTCGATTGTTGCTGGAATTCCAGGTCGAGTAATAAAAATGAGAGCAAGTGAAGATGAAATAAGTCGCCTTTTGAAAATTCAATGGTGGAATATTGATCCTCAAATTATAAAATCGAACATTAATCTTTTTAAATCAGGAATAAATAGGGAGATTTTAGATAAAATCGAAGCGTTATCGAATTAATCGGCATATTGGAGGAAAATATTGGAGGAAATCAAATTTACAAATAAGCGATTATACAATCTTGATTTACTAAAGTTCATTGCTTCATTATGTATTGCTCTTCATCATTATCAGCAAGCATTTCAGGTGAAATACGACAACGGATTAAACTTTTACGGTGGAAAGATTCCATTTGGTTATTTGGTTGAGCTGTTCTTTATTATATCAGGCTATTTAGTAGCAAAAAGCAAGTACAAAGATACGTTTGTAAATAATGTCAAAAAAAGATGGCTTAGGTTATTTCCATATGCATTAATCGCAACATTGACGGCATATATTGTTTTTGTTGTTTATTATATGATAATCGGAACACATCTTCTGGATCGAAGCTACTCTGATCCCTGTGTAATTGCCAGTCTATTAATGGTACATCAAGGTTGGATAATTGAATTTATCGGAGTCAATAATCCAACGTGGTATTTATGTGTATTGTTGTGGCTGTATATTGTTTATTATTTGATCAATAAATTGAGTGATTTTGCAGAGAAAAAATATCATAAAGGGAACATATTCAAAATAATATGCTATGTAGGATTTATGTTATTAGGAATGGGTATTAGATTTCTTCATTTAGATCTCCCTTTCCTTCATGAAAGCAACGGAAGAGGCTATACCGCTTTTTTTATAGGCGTTCTACTATATTATACGAGTGAAAAGCTTGAAAAAAAGAATAGACTCCTTATCGGTGCTATTATTTTATTAATTGGTGTTGTGGCTATTGCTATGCGCATTCAATTAGGACTTTCTTTAACCCTACTCGTGTATCCTGGTTTACTATTATTACTGATAAACGTAAAGCAGATTTGTTTCAAGCCTGTCGGAACTCTTGGAGATATATCTTTTGAAATATATATTTGGCATGTTCCGACATATTATCTGCTGTATTTTATCGTATCAATGACTAACAATATAAGTCTTGACAATTACATTGTTATGCTTTTGTCTTTAATAATTGTTGTGGTCGTTTCAATAACCGTTCACTATGTAGTAAACGTTCCATTAGCAAAGCAAATAAGTAAAATGGCAAATATTACCACGGGGGGGGGTAACTGTCCTTGCCACAAATAGTGATTTCGTATATTATTACTCTTATTGTAGGGTATAAATGCTAAAGTGAGGGGCTGTTCTTATGAAAGGAATAATATTAGCAGGAGGAGCTGGAACAAGGCTCTATCCTTTGACAATGGTTACTTCAAAACAATTGCTTCCTGTATATGATAAACCTATGATTTATTATCCGTTGAGCACATTAATGTTAGCAGGAATTAAGGATATTCTTATAATCTCAACACCAGAGGATACACCACGGTTTAAAAATTTACTTGGAGATGGTTCACAGTTCGGCATTAGCTTGCAGTACAAAGTACAGCCTTCGCCGGATGGTTTGGCACAGGCTTTCATAATCGGTGAAGATTTTATTGGTGATGATAGCTGTGCAATGATTCTTGGTGATAACATTTTTTACGGAAATGGTTTTTCGTACACGTTAAGAGAAGCTGTTCAGAATGCAGAAAAAGGGCAGGCTACAGTATTTGGATACTATGTTAATGATCCAGAACGTTTTGGCATTGTTGAGTTTGACGATTCAGGGAAAGTCCTTTCTGTTGAAGAAAAGCCCAAGTGTCCTAAATCAAATTATGCGATTACAGGATTGTATTTTTATCCTTCGGGTGTTTCTAAAATGGCAAAGAAAGTTACTCCATCGGCTAGAGGAGAATTGGAAATAACGACGCTTAATGATATGTTTTTAAAGAAAGATAGTTTGGGTATTGAGTTACTTGGAAGGGGCTTTGCGTGGCTTGATACTGGAACGATGGAAAGTTTACTTGAAGCTGCTGAGTTTATACATATGATTGAAAAAAGACAGGGGGTAAAAATATCTGCTCCCGAAGAAATTGCATTTAGGTGTGGCTGGATCAATAAGAAACAGTTACTTATTTCAGCGGAAAAATATGGTAAATCCCCATATGGTGAACATCTTAAAACTGTAGCGAACGGAAAAGTAGTAAGTATCATAAAATAGGAGAAAACATATGACAATGATCGTGACCGGCGGAGCGGGATTTATCGGCTCAAATTTCATTTTTCATATGCTGAAAAAGTATCCCGACTACCGCATCATATGTCTGGACAAGCTGACTTATGCGGGCAATCTCTCAACGCTAAAGCCAGTTATGGACAACCCAAATTTTCGCTTTGTAAAGGCTGATATTTGCGACAGAGAGGCTGTCAAAAAGCTTTTTGAGGAAGAGCATCCCGACATCGTTGTGAATTTTGCTGCTGAAAGCCATGTTGACCGCAGCATCGAGGATCCGGGAATATTTCTGCAAACAAATATCCTCGGCACGCAGACCCTTATGGACACTTGCCGCAAGTATGGCATTCAGCGTTACCATCAGGTATCGACTGACGAGGTTTACGGAGATCTTCCACTTGACAAACCTGACCTGTTCTTTACAGAGGAGACCCCCATACATACCAGCAGCCCTTACAGCAGCTCAAAGGCTGGTGCTGATTTGCTTGTGCTTGCATATCACAGAACCTACGGTTTGCCAGTAACGATAAGCCGTTGCTCAAACAACTATGGACCTTATCATTTCCCAGAGAAGTTGATACCGCTGATGATTGCCAACTGTCTCAATGATAAGCCTCTGCCGGTCTACGGCGAGGGTCTGAATGTCCGTGACTGGCTGTACGTTGAAGATCACTGCAAGGCTATCGACCTTGTAATTCACAAGGGAAGAGTTGGTGAGGTATACAACATCGGCGGTCACAACGAGATGCGTAATATCGACATCGTGAAGCTGATCTGTAAGGAACTCGGTAAGCCCGAAAGCCTCATTACTCACGTTACCGACCGCAAGGGCCACGATATGCGCTATGCTATCGACCCCACCAAGATACACAACGAGCTCGGCTGGCTACCTGAGACAAAGTTTGAAGACGGCATCAAGAAGACGATACAGTGGTATCTTGACAACCGGGAGTGGTGGGAGACTATCATTTCCGGGGAGTATATGGATTACTACGATAAAATGTATGGGGATAGATGATGTTCAATAATAAAACGATTTTTGTAACCGGCTCAGCCGGTTTCATCGGAGCAAACCTAATGCTCAGGCTGCTAAAAGAGAACGACAGCTGCGCATTAATCGGCTTCGACAACATGAATGCCTACTACGATGTTGCCATCAAGGAATACCGCCTTGATCAGATAGAGAAAGTAGCTACCCATACGAATAACACATATAAGTTCATAAAAGGTGACCTTGCCGACAAGGCTTTGATAGTTCAGATATTTGAGGCGTTCAAGCCCGATATTGTAGTAAACCTCGCAGCTCAGGCAGGTGTTCGCTATTCAATTGAAAATCCCGATGCCTACATAAACTCTAACATCATCGGTTTCTACAATATCCTTGAGGCTTGTCGTCATTTCCCTGTTGAGCATCTGGTCTATGCCAGCAGCTCCAGCGTTTATGGTGGCAACAAAAAAGTTCCATTCAGCACAGATGATATGGTGGACAATCCTGTTTCACTATACGCTGCGACGAAGAAAAGCAACGAACTTATGGCTCATGCATATTCTAAGCTGTATAATATTCCGTCCACAGGGCTTCGTTTCTTTACAGTTTATGGTCCTGCCGGACGCCCGGATATGGCGTACTTTGGCTTTACAAATAAGCTGGTCAAGGGTGAGACTATAAAGATATTCAACTATGGTAACTGCCGAAGAGACTTCACTTACGTTGACGATATTGTTGAAGGTGTAATCAGAGTGATGAATAAACCACCTGAGAAGAAAACTGGTGAGGACGGTTTGCCGTTACCGCCCTATGCGGTATATAACATCGGTGGAGGTCAGCCGGAGAATCTGCTTGATTTTGTTCAGATACTCAGCGAAGAGCTTATTCGTGCTGGTGTGCTTCCGACTGACTATGACTTTGAAGTACACAAAGAGCTTGTGCCGATGCAGCCGGGTGATGTGCCTGTGACTTATGCCGATGCTTCAGCTTTGGAAAGAGATTTTGGCTTCAAGCCGACTATTGACCTTCGCACAGGTCTGCGGCATTTTGCAGAGTGGTACAAGGAATTCTATATGGGAGATAAGAAAATATGAAAATAGCAGTAGCAGGAACAGGATATGTTGGCTTGTCGATTGCAACGCTTTTGGCGCAGCATAACACGGTAACAGCCGTTGACATAATTCCTGAAAAGGTCGAGCTTATAAACAACAGAAAGTCGCCCATTAAGGACGAATACATAGAAAAATATCTTGCCGAAAAAGAACTTGATCTGACCGCAACACTTGACGCTGAATCAGCATACAAAGACGCTGAATTTGTGATCGTTGCAGCGCCCACAAATTATGACAGCAAGAAGAATTTCTTTGACACAAGTGCCGTTGAAGCTGTCATTGAGCTTGTTATGAAGTACAACCCGAATGCGATCATAGTTATCAAGTCAACTATCCCTGTTGGATATACAAAGTCCGTTCGTGAGAAAATGGGCAGCAAGAATATCATTTTCAGCCCCGAATTTCTCCGTGAAAGCAAGGCACTTTATGATAACCTTTATCCGAGCCGTATCATAGTTGGCACAGACATGGAGGACGAACATTTAGTGCAGGCAGCTCACAAATTTGCAGAGCTTCTCCAAGAGGGTGCGATCAAGGAAGATATTGACACCCTATTCATGGGTTTCACCGAGGCAGAGGCTGTTAAACTGTTTGCAAATACATACCTCGCACTGCGTGTAAGTTATTTCAATGAACTTGACACCTATGCCGAGTTAAAAGGTCTGAACACTAAACAAATCATTGACGGTGTATGCCTTGACCCTCGTATCGGTAGTCACTACAACAACCCTTCATTTGGTTATGGCGGATATTGTCTGCCGAAGGATACAAAGCAGCTTCTTGCTAACTACGCTGATGTTCCGCAGGATATGATGACTGCAATCGTTCAATCAAACAGAACGAGGAAAGATTTCATCGCTGACCGTGTGCTTGAAATGGCGGGGTACTACAGTTATGAGGCTAATAACGAGTTTGACCGGAACAAAGAAAAATCTGTTGTTATCGGTGTGTATCGCCTGACGATGAAATCAAATAGCGATAATTTCCGCCAGAGTAGCATTCAAGGAGTAATGAAGCGAATTAAGGCGAAAGGTGCAACAGTTATCATTTATGAACCGACATTACGGGACGGCGAAACCTTCTTCGGAAGTTTGATTGTAAATGATTTGGAGAAATTCAAGTCACGATCTGATGCTGTTATTGCAAACCGTTACGATTCCTGTCTGGAAGATATTTCAGATAAAGTCTATACAAGAGATATTTTCGGACGGGATTAAAATGAAATTATAGCAAGGGGGAGCAATTATTAGGGCGGAAAGCTAAATATGGTATTGATGCGATATGCAGGGATAACTGGAACTGGCAAAAGTAGAATCTATATGGATACATACAATGCCAAAAGTAGTAAAAGCTAAAAGGAGGTATACCTTATGAACATGAAATGGCTCTCGATAGGAAATGCAGCAGAATCTCTGCCAGCACACAAAAACATTTCCTATGCCGATACAACAGCAACAATCATTTACAGGTCTAATGGTGTGTGGCAGATCACAGATGCGATGGGTAATCCAGGTCATGTAATGTATGATATGCCTGAATCCGGAAACACCAGCGATGTTGGCGCTCCTATGCTTGTTCGTGAAGGCGTTTTCATTGCGATCCCTGTTGGGAAGCAGTATAGCCATATTGAAATCGTCAAGAAAACCGATTCTATGATCGATTCTAATCAAGATATACTTCCTGTACCCGAACCGACTCTGGAAACTGAGGAGCCTCACTATATTAAGAATGATAACATATACAATTCCAATTCAATCTACCCTGCTGTTGATGCCGAATTTGCAGGTGTTGAAAACATAATGGGCGTAAACTGTGTTCACCTGTTCATCTATCCAATGCACTATAATCCGATGGATAGAACAGTAGCTCTTACGAGTGATCTTGAAGTGCAAATTCACTTTGAAGATGACAAAGCAGGGACTACCGGCACTACAACAAAAGTTTCCTCTTATAACAAAATGAGCAGTAATCTTATTTTGGGATATGATGAGGTCGTGAAACCGCTGCTCTCTGAGTCAAATAGTGTTCTGCCCTCGTTGCTGATTATTACAACAGACGAATTGGAATACTCCATGAGGATATATGAAGGCAAGAGAAAGTTTCTCTATGATGTGGACTTGGTCCTTACATCCGATATTTACGCTCAGTATCCGAATCTGTCAAAGGATGAAGCAATCAGAACATTTCTTGATGCAAGGTATCAAATTGACAACATAAGCTATGTAGTCTTAGGCGGAGACGTAGATCAGATACCTACTCATAAGGATTCTGAAGGATTTGCCTCCGACAGTTATTATTGTACTGACGGAACAACGGTGCTTCCTCGCTTCGTTCTGTCAAGATTTCCGGCGCGAAATCGTGAAGAGCTTAATGGTCAGACTGATATAGCCACATACTATGATCGTTTCTATGATGAGTACAAAAGGCACACGGCTGTTTTTACATCTTACAATGATAGTAGTAGAGGATATGAACAGTGTAAAGAAGCAATAGCAGCAAATGCGGAGAATGTTTTTGCGGTTATTAAGCGCTATGATGGCAAATATAAAAAAGCTGAGGTTATCAATGCAATAGAAAGCGGTGTTAGCTTTATTAATTATAGAGGGCACGGCAGCAATACGAGGTGGTCGGCATCCAATGGACTGAAAAATGAAGATGTGGAAAAACTCGACGTTGGTAAGGATACACCGATTGTTCTGAGTATTGCCTGCGACAATAATAATATTTATGTACCGGAATGTTTTGGAGCTTGCTGGATCAGGAAGTATAAAGCAGTTGCTTTCTTAGGTGCTTCAGCAGATTCTTATACCTATGTTAATCATTATTTTGACAAATATCTTTGGGAAGCGATCCTTGTTCAAAAGTTATCTATTATAGGCGATATTTACTTGTGGGCTACTTTAAAGCTATACCAAAATGATGATAGTACATATTCTCAAAAGAATATCAGAGAATATATGGTTCTTGGAGATATATTGGCTGATTATTTAGATGATGATAGTACGAGAGACAAGACGTGAGAGTGACGGAAAAAACTGATTACGTTAAACGGCGAACAAGTATATTTAATGGAGTGTGAATAACTATGGCAGATAATAAACTGGCTTTTGTGATGATGCTTGACACTTCCGGTTCAATGGACGGCTGTATAGATTTGGTGAAGATTGATGCAAAAGCATTCGTTAGACAAGGAAGGGTAGGAGATCAATTTGCAATCAATCAATTCTCAGATAATGCAGGCTGGGTCTACCCTACCGGAAGTGATCCGAGGCTAATCACGATAACTGAGGGACTTTATGAGACACAAAAGGCTACAGGCTATATTGAGGCGCTTAGCACGCACAATATGACCAATATGGGTGAAGCGATTGTCCTTGGCAACAACATACTTGAGAGATCTGATGTTACAGCAGGGTTGAGAGCTTATGTGATCCTAAGTGACGGTCGTCATAATCAAGGTGTTGATCCTGTCAGTGTCCTTGGAAATGAGCCTCCTGTCTATATAGCAGCAATTGGATATGTGAGCAAGTCATATTTTGATCGACTTGTTGTAAAGAATAATAAAAGCAGGTTCTATAATGAGCCGAGTGCCCATCAGATGATGAAGATGTTCAATTATATAGTAGCAGATGCAAATGAGAATGAATTGATTCTGAACACACTTGATTCTTATCAGCAAGGCTCTGATTATTTAATTAAGGAATTCACGATTACAGCAGGAGACAACTGCTCACAGCTAAATGTCGTGTGGTCGAATAAGAATTATAGGTACACAGACGGTTATCCCAGAGGGTATAATGTTAATGTTATTCTGATAGATCCGGATGATAATGAAACTGATATCAAGCCTGATATTGCAGAGGAAGGATATTGCATCTATAATCTTGAAAATATGAAGCCCGGTGTGTGGAAGATCCTGATTCAGTATTCCACAACGGAAAGCATTACGGGAACTATTGGTGCTGTAGATTTCTACACGGATATAAAAACTAACCTCATACTGCCTAAAAGTATCCACGCGGATGAAGCTCTGAAAGTTCGTGTATCAGCACTTAAAGGCTCCGATATTATGAATGATACAAGAGTGACAGCGGAGATCAGTACGCCGTTCTTGTCGGAAAAGGAAATCAATGATAAATATGCAGCACAAATTGAAGCAATTCAATCTGAACAAGACAGCGCAAACAGCTCTGAGCCTACGAACACATATGATAGACTTAGATCAGAAATAATGCAAACTGAAGGCAGAGACATCTATGCCAAGAAGGTCAGCGTTCATCAGTTGGCGCTTTCAAGCGATGGAGAGTATGTGCTTGAAAAAACTGAAGGATTAAAGAGTGGTGTTACTAATGTGACTGTTCGCATTGAAGGCGTTGATCCCAAGACTAAAATCCCGTTTACAAGACTGAAAGCTGGCTCAATATTTATAGTCTAATAGCAGCCCCGAATTTCTCCGTGAAAGAAAGGCTTTTTACGATAAACTTTATCCGAGCTGCATTATAGTCGGCACAGATATGGACAACGAGCGTTTGGTGAAGGTTGCTCACAACTTTTCCGAGCTTCTGCGAGAAGGGACTATCAAAGAGAATATTGAAACTCTGTTATGGGCTTCACTGAAGCAGAAGCGGTCAAGCTATTTGCTAATATATAAATCGCTATGAGTGTCAGCTGCTTCAACGAATTGGATACCTATAGCTGCCTTAATGATGTAGCTGGGAAGGTCTATACGAGAGATATTTTCAGAAGAGACTAAATTATTAAAGCACCTTTCGGGGTGCTTTATTCAAAGGAGGGAAAGATCATAGCAATGCACCTATACGAGCACAACCAAACCGCATACAATGCTGCCGTAACCATGCT
>CALCRR010000253.1 GCA_937894495.1 uncultured Ruminococcus sp.
AGGCAGACCGTAAGCGTCAAAGCCGACGGGAAAAAGCACGTTATAGCCCTGCATACGTCTTTTCCTGCTGACAACCTCAAGACCCGAATAAGCCTTGATGTGACCCACGTGCATACCGTGACCCGAGGGATAAGGGAACTCTACCAGAGCATAAAACTTCTTCTTTGAGTGGTCGTCACTTGCCTTGAAGGTATCATGCTCCTCCCAGTACCTCTGCCATTTTGCCTCGGTGGAGGCGAAATCGTAATTGTTCATTTATATCAATCCTTTACAAAATTATTCACTTATTTTATTTCTTTTGCGGTCAATATACACCGCTGCTTCCTTGGCTTCAAACAGGTCGATATAGCCCATTATATATACCTTTGCATAAGCGGCAGCGCACCCCAGCATTACTATAAGGGCGATGATGTTTATCACCAGCACCTGCAAAAAATACACAAGCACAAAGCCCTTTTCAGCCTGGTCTGAGAAGTCGAAAAAACCCCAGCCAAGGGCGGTCAGCACCATGCACACTGCCATAACGGGCACGCTCAGCACGCCGCATATCACCATGAGCTGACGGCAGCAGGCAGGCTTGAAGATCAGTATCACCGCACCCACAAGCACCCCCAGCCCCAAAGCGCTCATAAGCGTGCAGAACTGTATGCTTATCTCTCTGCCAAAAAGCACCAGCGCCAAAGCCCACACAAGGGCGACTGCAAGGCTTGTGAGCATAAGGTCAGCCCCGAAGCCCAACACCTGTGATCTGCCCTTTTTGTACATTTCCTGTGGGGAGATATCAGTCTCTGCATAGTTATAGTCCAATTTATCACCCTCTTAAAAGTGTAAGCTCAAAGCTATTCGTCTTTGAGATACTGCGATACATCAACGCTCTTACCGTCAGACCACAGCCTTTCCAGCTTATACTGGTCTCTTGTCTCCTTATAGAAAATGTGCACCACTATATCTCTGTAGTCCAGCACTATCCAGTTATTTGCGCCGTAGCCCTCGGTATGGTGGGGCTCAATACCCAGCTGTGAGAGCTTAAACTCTACCTCCTCAGCCATAGCCTTGGTCTGCACCGTTGAGCCGCCGTTGGCGATAACAAAATAATCCGCCAGAATGGTGAGGTCGCCAATGCCAATAGCCTGTATATCCTCCCCCCTCTTTGAGTCTATCGCCCTGATAATTATTTCCAGTTTTTTCTCGGTAGTAATATCTGCCATAGTATATCTCCTTTATTTTTTATATTTTATGTAGTCGTTATAAGCTTCAAGGGTTGAAACTGGTATGCTGTTGCCCTTTTCCACCGAGTCGCCTACGGAAAACCGCAGCGCCTCGCACATGGCACGCTCCAGGCTTTTTTCAGCCAGCTTTCTCATTCTGCCAACGTCCTTATAATCTCTGTCGGCAGATATCAGGTCCGCCAGATATATCACCGCCGTCAGCTTTGACATATTGCCGCACGCCACCGTGTGATAGCGTATGGCGGTTATTATCTCACTGTCGTTTATGCCGAAAAGGGTCTGCACCAGCTCAGCCCCTGCAATGGCGTGGTATAGTGGGGTCGAGTGCTTCTCCACCTCGTCAACATCAAGGGGAGAATTTACTGCCAGCTCTCGCTGCTCCTCCACGGGCAGCTCCTTGGCGATATCGTGCAGCAGCCCTGCGCAGTACGCCTTATCAGCATCGGCGCCGTACTTTTTAGCCAGCGTCACCGCCGCATCTGCAACGTTAAGCGAGTGGTTATACCTTTTTTTTGACAAATGCTCCTTTAGATAAGCATTGTATATTCCAGTAGACTTTATGTCGCTCATTTTTACCTCATTTGTAAAGCTTATGTGTTTTTATGTATTCCAAGACCTTTTTATCCATAACATCGGTGCAGTCCCCGCCTGCCGTGAGCCTTTGCCTTATGTCAGTTGACGATACCTCAAAGGGCTCAGCCTTTGATATAATTATCTCAGCGCCCTTTGCCCTGAGACTGTCAGCATAGGCTTCAAGGCGGGGCGAGTCATCATCGCAGCGTGACACTGCGGCAATGGCTGCAAGGCTCAGTATCTCCTCATAAAGATACCATTTGTGAAAGCTCAGCAGCATATCGCTGCCCATTATAAAATACAGCCTGTCATCGGGGTAGACCTCATGGAAATGTCTGAGGGTCAGCACAGAATAGCTCTTGCCCTGCTGCCTTATCTCCCAGTCGGATACGGTCACGTTATCAAAGCCCTCAAAGGCGAGCCTGCACATATTCAGCCTGTCCTCGCCCCTCACCAGCTTGTCAGCCGCCTTGTGGGGGGGTATCCTGTCGGGCAGAACTATCACCCTGTCAAGCTCTGCCGCCCTGACAGCGTTTTCAAGCATGGCTGTATGGCCCCTGTGCACGGGGTCAAAGGTGCCGCCGTATATACCTATGCGCATATCACTTGTTTTTAAGCCTTATAACAGGCTCCTTGGGGTTGCGCTTATAAAGCACACAGTTTGAGCCTATCACCTGCACGACCTCGGCTTTCACGCTTTCGGATATCTCGGCAGCGGCTTCCTTAGCGCTGTAAAGCGAATTATCCAGCACCTTTATCTTCACTATCTCATGCACCCTGAGATAATCCTCTATCTGGGTTATCTGGGCGTCATTAACGCCCCCCTTGCCCACCTGGAAGGCAGGCTTTATATTCACGGCGATGCTTTTGAGCTCCGCCCTCTGCTTTGGTGTTATCATATTATTTTCCTTCCGTATTACTGCTTTTTAAGCTCCTCTAGCAGCTTTTTGAGAGCCTGGGCTCTGTGGGAAACCTGATTTTTTACCTCGGCGTCCACCTGTGCGAAGCTTTTGCCCTCATACATAAAAATGGGGTCATAGCCGAAGCCGTTTTCGCCCAGCGGCTCATAGCCTATGCTGCCGTAAACTCTGCCCTCGACAGCTATCTCGCTGCCGTCAGCCTTTATAAAGTGTATGGTACACACAAAGTGCGCTCCCCTTTTATCCTTGGTCACGCCTTCAAGCTTTCTTAGCACCAGTGCTATGCGCTGTTCATCGGTGGTGGAGCCGCCGTAGCGTGCCGAATACACCCCCGGCTCGCCCCCCAGGGCATCTACCGACAGACCGCTGTCATCAGCAAGCACCGCACAGCCGCAGAGCTCATAGACCGCCCTTGCTTTAAGGGCAGAATTTTCCGCAAAGGTGGTGCCCGTTTCCTCCACTTCAATATCAATGCCTGCCTCACTTTGTGAGCAGACCTCATAGCCCAGCGGCTCTAAAAGCTGCTTATACTCTCTTATCTTGCCTTTATTATTGCTGGCGATAACAAGTTTCATGTCACTTACCTCTTAAATAGATTTTCAGAAGCAAGAAGCAAGAAGCAAGAAGCAAGAAGCGGATAACTATCATATTCGCAGGCTTACTTTGTCTTGCCTCTGTGCTCTTACATATACTGTACCTTATTCTGTTTCAGCGATGACCTTATCTTCTGCGCCTTTTCCTTATTGGCAGTGCCTATGCAGTTTTCGTTGAAGATAACGTTCATGCCGCAGTCGATAGCACCCGAAGCTGTGCTGGCAGCGTCAACACCGTCAACGCCCACAAGCTCTATCTCCTTCACCATTCTGGCACGGCACACATCTTCAAGCACCACGCTTGAGAATGCGTCGGGCTTATGCTTCTGATAGATATTCTTCGATACTATCTTCAGCTTTGCAGGAAAGCTAGCCTCCTTAGTGCCCTCCTTAGGGGCGTTTGAGCCGAACAAGCCCTTTTTGGTGGTTATGATGTAATATATCTCCTCAGGCTGATACTCCTTCATTCTGTCGTTGATCTTATCCACAAGCTCCTCACCGTTATATGGGAAGGCGCTTGCATCTCTGGTCTTGCCGACGAAATACTCCTGCATATTGAGTACAAAAAGAACTCTTTTCTCCACAATTATTCCTCCCGTAAAAAATTCAGATCACCAATTTTTATATATCAGGTATCGGGCTTCTCCGCACGGAGATCAATTATTGATCTCCTTAGAGGCAAGATATTCAGAGGCAAGAGGCAAGACTTAGGTACGCCTGCGGCGAATATATTTTTTTATCCGCTTTGCAGACGCATTTTCTTGCTTTCTGCTTCTCCCCCGACCCTGTTTTTTTCTCCAAATATTTTTTACTCAAACAGCGCTTCAACAAAATCTCTGGTGTTAAAGGGCTGTATATCGTCTATTTTTTCACCCACTGTAAAAAAATAGACGATATACAGCCCTT
>CALCRR010000254.1 GCA_937894495.1 uncultured Ruminococcus sp.
GCGACCACCGAGATCTACACTCTTTCCCTACACGACGCTCTTCCGATCTTAATATATTGTTTCTTATATATGTAACAACATCCAAATGTTTGAATAAAATTTTTTTTGCTTTATTAACTGCATTATTTTTAACAGCTAAATTATTAGTCATACAAAATTTAAAAATTTGTGAAGAAATTAATTCAAACAAATTAAAGAAATTATTTATTTTCTCCCCTTTTTTTGATTTTTTTGTGTTATATGAACTATTTTCAACCTTGTCATTATCAGTTACTCTTTTTTCACTACTATACAAATTATTATTGCTTATAACATTTACTCTTAATCTACTGTTAATTTTTTTTTTGTTTAGAAATAATTTATCCTTTGGTTTATTAGTTTTATTATAATTATTATCTTTGTCATTATTTTCTTCTTTTTCTTCCAAGGTGTCTCTTGTGAAAAAAGTTAAAGTTTTTATTGGAGTATTTCTACCATTATTATTTTCTTCTTTTTTTTTGTTCATATTATATAAATTTATCTCCTTTATATCTTCTTCTATATTATCTTCCACTGAATCTTTCTGTGATTCCTTTTCTTTTCCTTTAGATGAAGCGTTCTTTATTTTTTTTGTTTTTTTATAATTAGATTCAGTTTCTAAATTCATTGATGAATTCGTTATAGAAATGATTTCTTTAATCATATTCGTTTTTTTGCTTATACTAAAAGTATTTTTATCTTCTAATTCTTTGAAAAAAAATATGTATTTTGAAAGAGAATGATATCCATAAAAATAATTGATTTCACTTAGAAATAAATTTAATATTTTATAAATAGCTGTTAATAAACAAGAAACAGATGAATAAAATTCCATTAACCTTTGGTATTTTCGTTTTATTATAGTCTTTTTTAAATCTGCTCTTAAATATACTTTGCTATAATATTCAAATTTCGGCGGCTTTTTCACTTTCCTATTTAAGCCCTGATATAAGGAATATTCTTCATATCTGGAATATAAAGGTTTTTTATCTGGGGTTATATCTCCATAAATATACATTAAATTAGCATCAGTAGTAAAATACTGATTCATAAAGTAAATATTCCTTTTGATGAATAATTCCGGATTTAATTGAATAAATAATTGATTCAAATATTCTGTTATTGGTGATTTATAATTATCTAAATCAATTATAATATCAGTATATGCAAAATTTAATTTACAATCATTTTTAAATAAATACCTTTCGATTTCGTCTTGTAAATCATCAGATTGATTTTTAGCTAAAATACTAAATTCAAAATAAGAAAATATTTCATTCGAATAAATTCCTTGTATTGTATCCTTTTTATCATCAATACATTCAAAACTCGACAAGCCCAAAAAATCAAATTCTTTATTATATTTATTATAAAAGTCATTGTATGTACATTTATGAGTTATTAATTCCTTTGGAAACTTTTTATAAGAGCCATCCGAAAATTTTTGATATTTAACATAACTTGATTTCAAGTCCAATAAATCAAATATATTCTTTTCTTCATTATCTTCCTTACTTTCTGCTTCGCAAGATAAACCTAAGGCAAAATTGGATTCGGATTCGAATACGTTAACTTCTTCAGTCTGAGCTAAATTCATTGTATAGTATACTATTGTATAATTTTTTCTTGTCGCAAAAGGAATAAAACTTAAGATGCCTAAAACGAAAACTACAATTAAGTAAAGAATGAAGAAAAAACCTCCATTTATTGTCTTATATTTTTTTTTATCTCTATATCTGAAATTATAGACTAATCCAAATGAAGCTAACATTCTCAAAAAATTTAGTAATCCTTCCATTATATTTTGATTTATCGCATGGATGGGTTTTCTGAATAAAAACATTATTATAGCATAAATAGCCATAACTATTACCGTTACGAAAAACAGCTTATAACTTATGATAAAAAGATAAATTCCTGTAAAGATAGCCATTAACGTGTCGAGCATTATCGTAAGAGTAGCATTAGAAACGGCATCTCTTATATTCGACGCATCTGAAAACCTTGACATAAGCTCGCCTGTTTTTCTGGTTCCAAAGAAGTTAGCAGGCAAATCCATAAGATGTCCATAATATCCCATAGATAACGGAACATCTACGTTCTTTGACATGATTGCAAGCATATATCCTCGCAACATTTGAAGACCCGAACGGATTATAAAAAGAATGATTATTGAAATACACACTGTCTTAAGATTTTTGAATATAAGACTAAGTTTCTCCATTATATTTTCAAAAATCAATTCAGCCTTACTATGTTCACTTTCGTCATGATCCTCGTGACTATGATCATGTTCTTCTTCTGAAATTATTTCTCCATTAACATCCCCAACTCTTATAGCATCATCTATGATATATTCGAATATAGTTGCACTGAATAAGCTTATACAAGATATTATCAAAGAAACAATAAATACAGATACAAGTATTTTTTTCTGCTTTGTGATCAGCTTAAAGAATTTTGTCAGTGAACCTTTTCTTTGATTACCCTTAAGAAATTTTTTATTTGGTACAAAGGTTATTATCTGTTCCTGCCATTGGGTACAAAAGTCCTCAAAATTCATCTTGATTATTTGAGTTTTTCCGGGATCTCCTATTGTAACAATTTGATTTTTTATGTTGTAAACCACAACAAAATGTTCAAACATATCTTCGTTGACTATTCTTGCAATAAAAGGAAATGATATATCCTTATTATGTATTCCTTCCATAAGTTCGTCTGAATTACCTTCAAGAGCATCTGCTGTCAGCCCTATTTCTCCAGCTCCGGTAACTATTCCGTATATATTAGCCCCAAGATTATCTACTTTTATCAGACTTCTAAACTTGGATATAGGTAACTTTAATCCATAAAATTCACTTATCATAGAAAGACAAGCTGCTCCGCAATCTTTTTCATCATGTTGGATAATATGAGGATATTTCATTGTTTTGCTCCTAAAAAAGTTTAGGGTGGCTGCACCTAAGTTCAGACACCCTGCAAGTATTCTTAAGTCAATAACCATGACTATATATGACTAGTATTTTCAGCTTCATTTTATGGTCAAAATTTCAGATGATCAATAGTTTTTCCATATAATGTAGTTCTTTAATGTCCCATTTTCAGTCCCTTTTCTGTGATAACGTATTGCGTGTATTCCGTTACCCAGAAAGCTGGTACCAACTCTTGTCTTACAGATAGTACAGTACCAATATCCGCCGCCATTAGCCATCATAGTCTGCTCAACGCTCATTTTTTTCATAAAACCATCCTCCTATGTATTTCTTCATTCAAATACAAACAAAAGACCGATTGCCAACTAACAATCAGCCACGAGGAAACTTACGGAAATGATTTCTTTCCTTCGGCAGCTGGCTGTCATTCTGTTGATACAGATTAGACCCTTTAGCTTTGCGTCGCTGCTTTTCAGCAGTTTTGCTATTATCGGTAACAAGGTCAACTTGTTTGTATGGTAAAATTATACAATATTTATTGTATTTGTGTCAATACACAATTTGTCTAAAAAAAAAAAACTTAGTAATATTTACCAAAAAGCCATTGTTAGAGGTAGATTTTTAATTCTTTGCCTGATATTATTTTATTGTAACTTTGTCATAGTAATCTGATCAGTGGATTCCGAAGATTATTTCCTCGGATAAACTCCAAAAACTCTTTTTATTTTTCAAAAATAGACCTGAATAAAGAGAACTGTCTTAATGATATTTTTTCTTAGCGGCTTATTAAAAAACAATAAAATGTATATATTTATTACTATATGTTAAAAAATCAATCAATCAATCAATCGAAATCATACATTCAACAGTATGGTAGAATGTGATAGATAGAGTGATATAATAGTGATATATATTAGTGATATACACTAGTGATATCGTAAGGTCGAAAACCGCGTATTTTCGGGATTTTTAGTATTTAAAGGTCATAGACTTTTTCACGAAAGGTCATAGACTTTTTCATTTAAGGACGTGGACTTTTTCACGAAAGGTCATAGACTTTTTCACGAAAGGTCATAGACTTTTTCACGAAAGGTCTTGATTTTATATTGACAAAAACACGTCTTTATGATATAATATAGGCAGAATGATTGGAGATGATCCTATGCCGCGTAGAAAGAAACTTCCTTCGATTCCTGATTATACGGGGATTCCTAAAGATGAAAGTAAGTTGATTGTTCAAAAAAGTAATCCTTTAAAGTCTTTATCCGAGACCGGTATGTCGCTTGCCGAGTTTAAAATATTAGATGCTTATTTGAGTAAAATCGACAGTCATGATGAAGAAAAGCGCTTTGTAAGATTTGAAAAGGGAGAGCTTGAAAAAATACTTGGTGTATCAAGAATCTTGAAAGACGATCTGGATGCTCGTCTGGAAGGTCTTTTTCGGGTAGTGACGATAAGAGATCATCATAAAGATAAAGGCTTTACAAAGATAGCTTTGTTTGAAAAAGCAGAAGCAAAACAGGATGATGATGGACTTTGGCAAGTCGATCTTGCCTGCACTCCCTCTGCTATGGAATATATCTTTAATATCGACGTAATGGGATATCTTCCATATATGCTGAAAAATATCATAGAATTGACAAGTAGATACAGCTATGTGTTGTATCTGTACTTGGAAAGTCGAAGAAAGAGTAAATTCAGTAAATCGTGGACAATTCCCCTTGACGATCTGAAAGCAAATCTTAGGTGTACGGCGGATACTTACAAGGAATACAAAAGATTTAATGATATGATTCTCAAAAAATGTCATAAGGAAATTAATGAAAAAACCAATCTTCGCTATTCTTATGAACCTATCAGAGGAAAAGGACGGAAAATAACTGCAATTCGATTTACAATCGAGACAATCGCCGATAAGATGTTGACCGATCAGAACTTGCCGGATCAGATTACTCTCGAAGATATCTCAAATACCCAATTATGCAAAGAAGATTCAAACGATGTGGACTATGGCGGTGAACTTGCAAATCTTCTTGGCGATGCAGCACTCAATAATGAATTTTCTCCCGAAAAAGTTAGAGTTATACAGGATTTAGTCTTAAAAGCTGTTCCTTCTACCAATCATTTAGACTTGTGTAACTATCTGATAGAGCAAGTACACAAGATGAATGCTTATGCTCCCGCTAAAGAAAAACGCTTTGCATATCTATGTCAAATGCTTCAAAATGATATAAAGTAATGCAAGAACCGCCGATTATCATAATCGGCGGTTCTGTTCATTATCTGATGCACTGCCACAGGACCCTTAGTTTGTGGGATTTTTCTTGCTCGGTCTGCTTTTGGACTTTGCCGGTTCAGCAGCAGACAGATCCATGATCGTCTTTCTAAGACTGTCTATTTCTTCATACAGCGAGTGTATCTGATTAGTATATTTGCTTTGTTCCTCAACAACAGCCTTTTCTAAAGCTACTGCGGCAC
>CALCRR010000255.1 GCA_937894495.1 uncultured Ruminococcus sp.
GCAGACCGGATATGGTTTTGAAGGATCGTGATAACCGCAGGGCGCTGATCATTGAAGCGAAAAGAGTTGATGATGAAAGTAAGCTCCCTAAAGCTGCTGATGAAGCCACAAAGCAGATTAAAGATCTCCAGTATGCAAGGAGCATACCAAACGGTTATAGGACAATTCTTTGCTATGGAGTTGCTTTCTGTGAGAAAAACTGCTTGGTGAAGCTGCTGAGGGATTGAACATCTGACAATTAGAATAGATATAAAAATACGATATGTGCCGCATTTGAGTTTTCAAGTGCGGCACTTGATATTATGGGGGTATCACTTTTTTGCACAAATCTGTGTAAGATATGAACTTCAAAGTTCATAATTTTGAATTATTAAACAAATGTTCTAAAAACCTATTGACAGTAAAGTACACTTGTGATATAATTCTAATATCGAACATAGGTACGGAGATTATGAAGAAAAATCAGAAAGAATAATTGAGAGGGATAGCTATATTGTGTCAAATATTCTTGAAGATGAAAGTTATCGGTTCATGTGAACCGCAGAAAAATTTTTAATTGTCCTGACTTTGACACAATAGATATGATATAATGATTATAGTGCAGAACGGAAGGAGGTTAATTCCAATGGGCAGATAAAAAGTGTAACAGGAAAATCGAGTGCAAATGAAAAATGCGAGAATTTATGATTCAAAATGGAATACGGATACTTGATTAAGAATCAATTTCAAGCAAGCCATAGAAAGAATACGTATTCTTTCAGCGAACAAGAGCGTCCCCCTCTTGTTCGGCGATTAGGCACCTTTAATTCCTAATCGCATGACCCTGCGGCTTGCGCCGCAAATCTTGTAAGTATATTTTGAAAAAGGAGCAACGTTTATTGAGAAAATACAAGGCAGTAAAGAGAAAAGAGGTCATATTCGACCCCGAGGAGTTTAAGCAGGTAGAGCGCCTTGCCAAGAAAGCAGGCGTGACAACGAGTGAGTACATGAGACGCATGGCTCTCAACGGAAAGATTGTGCAGATAAACATGGGTGATGTCATGCCTCTTGTAAACGCTATTCGACCGATAGGCAACAACGTGAACCAGATCGCCCGAATGGCGAATGAGACGCATAACATCTATGCAGAAGATGTGAATCAGCTTCGAGAAAGCGTGCAAGCCTTATGCCTTATCTTAAATCAGTATGTATCCATGCTACCGTCGATCGTAGCTTAGCGTATATTCTCGACCCGGAAAAGACTGAGGGTAAGTACATGAGTTCGCTCAACTGTTTGACCGACCCAAAAGCAGCTTATGACATGATGAAGCTTGTGTATGAGCAGCGCAGCGGTAAGCGTTTTGACGCTCCTGTCCCAAAGGCAGGCAAGGCAAGAGTAAAAGCTATCCACTATATTATCAGCTTTGACCCTAAAGACAATGTGAGCCCGTCAAAGGCAATGGTCATCGGCAGGGAGTTTGTCAAGAAGATGTTCGGAATGGACTGCCAGTGTGTGATAGCCTCGCATACTGACACCGACAATACTCACCTGCACATTCTGGTGAACAGCTATGACATCTCAGGAAAGAAACTCTACTCAAACTGGCACACCCTGAATCATGCTAAGGCAATCTCGGATAAGGTTTGCGAGCGCTTCGGAATTGAGCCGTACAAAGGCAAGGGCAGAGGCGGAGGCACCATCGCATACAATGAGTGGCTGCACCGAAAAGACGGAACATCATGGAAGAAGCAAATCGCTGAAAAGATAGATGAGCTGATTCCGCAGGTGCGGTCTGTTGACGATCTTAACGAAACGCTGAAAGCGCTGGGATATGAAATTAAGCATGGAAAATATATTTCGGTCAGAGCTCCGGGGCAGGAGCGGTTTGTCATGACTAAGACGTTGGGTGAGGATTACACCGAGGAAAGTCTTTCGACGAGAATCAGATTCAACTACGTCGAGGGCGGCTTTTCGATAGCGCAGTATGACACCAACGAATTATACAAAGCCTATGCAGAGGTTACAGATGGGATTTATAAACTTGATGATAGCCCCGCTGATGAGCTTGATAGAATGTATGCGATACTTTATGTTCTGAACGAGAAGGACATAAATTCGATAGGCGAGGTCGAGGGAAAGAGTCAGCAGATTTCAAAAGAACTGGAGCGCTTGCAGAAAGAGGTAGAACAGGTATCTTTTGAACAGTCTAAGCGTGAGGAAGTTATCTACCACGCTGAGCAGTATTTCAAGTACAAAGATATAGAGAATCCGACCGACTATGAGTTGCAGATGCTGGAGACGTTCCGCAAATCAATGGAGGACAACGATATTCATTCTGAAGCCGACATTGACAAGCTGAGGGATAAGCAAAAGCAGTATGCAGACTATCTATCACAGCTTGAGGTGTATAGGCAAAGTCTGAAAAGCTATCAGGCTGTGTATGCCGACATACAAGCGACTTATGCTCAGATCAGCAAAGGTAACTATATCAGTAACCTTGTGGAGCGGGAGCGCAGACACAAAAACGCCGAAAATCAGACTAACGAAAAACAGAAACCAACAGCGTCAAAGAAAAATATAAGGCGCTGAGGAATGACAACATAACGAGGTGATACCCATGCACTATTAATCGCTGTCGGCAAGAGCAGTTCGCCAATGCTTTAACTGACAGCGTTTCGGAAATCTATTCGGGGTCTCGCTAACCCCGATAACTAATTGTAAAATCTTCAAATATCCACTTCGATAATTATCATCTCCTTTCTTGTGGAAGGAGATTAATTTGAGAAGAACAAACTTAACACAGCAGCAGATCGACTTGCTTGCTGCAAGCTTCTACCCGACGATCAAAGAATACTTTGCAAGCGAAGAGGGTAAAGCGGAGTATCAGAAATATCTTGATGAAAAGGCTGGACTTGCCAACCATGCCGAGGTCAATGATAATGATGATAGTGGAGCTGGTAATGGAGCCGCATAAATACAAGTGGCAAATATTACTGTTTAGCACTTTAAAGCAAGTTGACAAAATCTAAAAAGTGTGGTATAATGGAAGTACGTTAAGGTACGGGACAGAGGTGGGTATATACCACATGACAAAAGGGAGGTTTTATGAAGGCAGTAATATATGCAAGATATTCGTGCGACCATCAGAGAGAAGAAAGTATCGAGGGGCAGCTTCGTGAATGTAAGGCGTTCGCCGACTGCAAGGGATATACCGTAGTTGATTCATATATTGATAGGGCAATGTCCGCTAAGACCGATAACCGCCCGCAGTTTCAGCAGATGATACATGACAGCGCAAAAGGCTTGTTTGACTATGTTATAGTCTGGAAGCTCGACCGTTTTGCAAGAAATCGTTATGATTCTGCACACTACAAAGCGGTATTAAGACGTAACGGTGTGAAAGTAACCTCAGCAACGGAGGTCATTTCCGAGGGCGCAGAGGGAATTATTCTTGAATCCGTGCTTGAAGGATTTGCAGAGTATTATTCAGCGGAATTATCTGAAAAGGTAATCAGGGGAATGACCGAGAATGCGCTGAAATGCCAGTACAACGGCGGGCTTGTCCCGATAGGCTATAGGATAGATGAAAAC
>CALCRR010000256.1 GCA_937894495.1 uncultured Ruminococcus sp.
TATAGTTGAGGTTGACCGGGACGAATACTATAACCGCAGCAGAAATTCCTATGCCGAGGCTGAGATACTATCGGGCAACCAGGAGACTGACACCCTTACGGGGCTTTTTAATATGTCGTTTTTCTACTACAAGACCCAGATGCTGCTGTCATCTCCCGAGGGCAGAAGGAGCGAGATATCCTTCGTGCATTTTGATATACCTAATTTCAAGCTCTATAACGAGCGCCACGGCTTCAAGCTGGGGGATGAGCTGCTTTGCGATCTGGCTAAGACCATACGTGAAGAGTTCAAGGGTGCCACCGTTGCGAGGTTTTCAGACGACCATTTTTTTGTATGCACCCAGGGCAGCCGTGACAGTGTTATCAAAAAGGTCGAAGCGGTCTACAAAAAAATGCTGCTTAACGATGACGTCAACAAAAAGGTGAGGATAAAGGCAGGCATTTATTACCTCGACGACCGCTATGCAGAGGTGGGATTATCCTGCGACCATGCAAGGCTAGCCTGCAACAGCATAAAGGGCAGGCATGATGTGAACTACTGCATTTATGACGAGCTGCTGCGTGAGAGACTGCGCAAGCAGCAGTATGTGGTTGACCACATAGACCAGGCTGTCAGCGAGGGCTATATAAAAGTGTTCTATCAGCCTGTTATCAGGGTGAAAAGCGGCGAGATATGCGGCTATGAGGCGCTGGTGCGCTGGGTAGACCCTGTAATGGGGCTTATGTCCCCGGGGGATTTTATTGAGACGCTGGAGCAGTTTCATCTTATACATCTGGTGGATAAATACGTTATCAAAAAGGTCTGTGAGGACTATAAGGCGCTTTATGACGCAGGCGAGCCTGTGGTGCCTGTTTCGATAAATATTTCAAGGCTTGATTTTGAGCTGTGCGATATCTTCGGCATTATCGAGGCTACCAGAGAGCAGTATAATGTTCCCAGAAATATGCTGGACCTTGAGATAACCGAAAGTGCGCTGAACGATAATGTGGGCTACATAAAAGCCGAGTGCGACAAGATGAAAAAGCTGGGCTATCACATCTGGCTGGATGATTTCGGCAGCGGCTATTCATCTCTCAACACTATGGTGGAATATGACTTTGATGTTTTAAAGCTGGACCTGGTATTCCTCAGAAGCTTTGAAAGCAATGATAAAACAGGCACCTTTATGACATACATTGTCGAGGGCGCAAAGGGCATGGGGCTTTCTCCCCTTTGTGAGGGAGTTGAAAATGCGGAGCAGTTTGAGTTTTTGAATAAGATAGGCTGCGAGCGTGCCCAGGGCTACTACTTCGGCAAGCCCATGCCCCTTGAAGAGACCAGAGCCTTTACAAGCAAAAAGGGTCTGGTGTGGGAGAAGCAGACGGTTTGAGAATTGATCTGTTAACTTATTTTGTAAAAATTTCCTCGCCGCAGGCTGTGCCTTGGTGAACGGGGAATTTGATCTGCAATTATGGAGGTAATTTACTATGAGCAAAGCATTGGTTACTTATTTTTCGGCTGAGGGCACTACTGCCAAGGTAGCTAAAAATCTGGCAAAGCAGGCTGAGACGGATATTTTTGAGATAAAACCCGAGAAGCCCTACAGCACCAGTGATATCAACTGGAAAAATCCCCTATCACGGTGCAATAAGGAGAAGATAGGCAAAAAGGACGTGGCGATAGCCGATAAGATAGAAAGCTTTGAGGATTATGATGTGGTGTTCATCGGCTTCCCTATCTGGTATTACGGCGCGCCCAACATCATAAACACCTTTGTCAAGGAATATGACTGGACAGGCAAAAAGATCGCTTTGTTTGCCACATCGGGCGGCAGCGATATCGGCAAGACCGCTGACAAGCTTACTCCCCTGCTGGGCGGCAAGGGCGAGATCATAGCAGCCAAGCTCTTTTCGCCCTCTGTTACCAAGGAGGAGCTGAAGCAGTGGGCAGGTGAGGTGCTGAAATGACCGAACAGGAGAAAATGCTGGCAGGCATGATATATGACCCCTCAGACCCTGAGCTGGACAGGCTGAGACTAAAGGCGCACAGGCTCTGCAAGGACTATAACGACACCTATGAGGACGAAAAGGAGAAGCGTGAAAGCATACTTAAAGAGCTTATTCCTCAAATGGGCGAGGGTACCTGTATCCTCTCGCCCATAACCTTTGATTACGGGTGCTTTACCAGCTTCGGCAAAAACTGCTTTGTAAATTTTAATTTCAACAACAAAAATATTAACTTATTTATAAAATTATAAAATAAATCAAATTTAAAAAATATCCTATACTATATGCAATTTTTATTTTCACTAATTCAACTAATATTCAAAATATTTATTAATAAATTAAAACCTTTCACTTACTTTTGCAAAATTATTCTACACGAAGAGAATTATATTATAATTTAAATTGAATCATCGTGAAATTTATCTAAATTAATTTTAATATTTCCAGGTTTACTGTTTTTTCTCATTATTTTAATCACTTTATTATCACTATCGGGTAATATCCCTTTAAATACGGCTGTTTTCTTTTTATCACTTTTATTTCTAACTGTATGAATAACAATCTCAGAATCATCTCCTATTTTTCTATTACTTGTTTTAGATGTGAAATTGGTTTTTGTTTTTGTTTCTTTTTGAGTTTTTTGTTTTTCTTCACTTTCTTTCATGTATTTATCTTCGATATTAAAATAAAAATTTTTAAAAAGTTTAGATTCATTAACTTCAAAAATATATAATTCTTTATTTCCTTCATATATAGAATCGTTTTCTTGTTGTTGTACATAACTATCATCGAAATTATCTTCTGAATCAAAGACAAAAGGTGAATTCATAGTCAAATTTTCAATTTGATACCAGGATATATCTTTAAAATAAGGATGTTCTTTAACATCATGGATATTTTTATATCCTAATCTTTTCCTTTTTTTTCTCGCTAATAAACAATTAATAAAATCAATAATATTTGCATCTTCCCAATCATCCGGTAAATCATCATTATCTAATTGTATTTCTATACTAAACATTTGTTCCCTTATTTCTTTCCTATTTCTTCCCTGATAAGGTCTTTCCCCCATCATTAATTCATAAACGATAACTCCAAGTGCGAAATAATCCACAGCGAAATCATGCGGTTTATTAATTATAGCCTCAGGTGCCATGTATCCCGGAGTACCACTCGCACTCACCACTCCTTCTTCTCCAGGGTGGTATTCCATCGCAATTCCAAAATCTGTCAGATGCAAATATCCATCTCCTCCAAAAACTAAATTTTCTGGTTTTAAATCTCTATGTATTACGTTTCGTTCATGGATGTAATTTAAATTTAATGTGATACATGCTGCAATGAATTTTGTCTCTTCTTCGGTGAAATAATTTCGACGACATATATGATAACGTAAATCACCTCCGGATAAATAATCCATTATTATATATAAAGTATCCTCGTCTTGAAATGCATAGTACATATTACAGAGTAAATTATAATTAAATTTTTCGAGGAATTTTCTTTCATTTGCGACACTTTTTATACTTTTTTTTAAACTTATTTTTGCTTTGCTCATTTCTTTCATAGCGAAAATTCGAGATTTATTTTTTTGAAGACGGATATCTGATATATTCAAGTTAAATTGACGTTTGAGACGAACTTTCCATACACGACCGAAACCACCTCGTCCTATGGGACATAATAAGTGAAAATCGGCTAATTTTAAATGATTTGAATCGTTTATTAAATAATCATTTATGTCTTTCACATTACAATCACATGTGCCCATTTATATTTTATTTCATTCTTAGTTTAATATTTTATTATTATAATGATTTATCAACTTAGTAAAATTAATTATTTTAAAATATCTTATTTTATATAATTAGTAAGCCTAAATAAAAATATGATGTCACAAACAAGTGCAAATGTGAATACCAATGTAAATCCGGTGTATGCGGATGTAGTACAAGTTAATCTTTCTAAGCTTCTCGACGATCCTGATGATCTTGGGATGTTTGGGGGTTGGAGGAATTGGTCCCTTCAGGATATCGTCAGAATTCTTAAGGATATGACTAAGCCCGAAAGGTACCATGGAGTGACTGGGTTTGCAATGGGAAACATTGTTTTCCGTAAGCTTTTGGAAGCAGCGGCGGATCCGAGTGTTCCTTTCGAGGTGATTGAAGAAACCGTACATGCGGCTCTTGAGGCACCGGCATGCATGAAGAAGTATGATGTTTTAACTGGTTTTAAGGCATTTGGAGAACAAGCGGTGTGCGATTTTTTTAAAGAATTTGTTAAACGTGGCACAGACGATGCACGTTATTACGATCTGATCTATACGATGCTGACACATCAGCTTAATGGTAATTATCCGCTGGGGTTTGCAATGAGTCAGCATAATGGATTTAACCATGAAGTTTTGGCTAAATTACCTTCGAAGATGCAGAAGCAACTTAAAAGTTATACCTTTGATATGGATGACGAGGATACGAATCGCAGACTTTGCTATTCCCTTCTAACAGGGGAATCCGTGGCAATGTAACATTTGGAGATATTATATGAGTGGAATCTCTACGATGTTATAGATGCGTGGATTGTCGCGACGGCTGATAGGGTGGGCACCAGTGGCGTTGCGGATCATCGATGCGTTGGAGAAATAGGCAATCACGAACCAGATGCCCACGATGCCTACGACCCAAGGCAGAACCACCAGGAACTCGTGTGCCTTGATAAAAAAATAAAAAGTTCAAGAGAATTATATAGTTTATATTGGTTCCAAAAAAAAATGAATTAATATTTTCTAATATATTTTTAATGAATATTTATAATTTTTTACTATATATCAATTTTGTTTTATTATTTTATTTATTGAAAATAATAAATTATTTTTTCATTTTATACATTGGGGGATTGGGGATTGGGGATTGAGATCGGAAGAGCGTCGTGTAGGGA
>CALCRR010000257.1 GCA_937894495.1 uncultured Ruminococcus sp.
TTTTTCATAACCCTATTGGTGCCTTTCGCAGAAAGGCGGATTATAAAAATGAAAAAAGAGTCCTACGAATACACGCCGCTGGAGATCTATCATGCGATTCGCACGAACCGCCCTGACATCGCTTACGACGGTTTTCCGAATAAGGTTTACTTCGACGAGGAGGAGCACATAGCACATATCCACGTCAGCACCCGGTACGAGATGGAGGACTACACGCCGTCTGCCGAGGGTGAGGAACGTGAACCGATTAAACTCGTTGACGAGCTCGACATCATAAATGCAAAGGGCGATTATGTTTATCGTGACGCTTTCACTCTGAAAACTCGGAATCATACCGCACCTACATGGAAGCTGAATCCATTCACCGGGCTTGACATTTCATTCCCGGTCGGTGAGGGTATCCTCGACTTTTGCTACACCGATTTCACTAAGGAACAGGACGGCTTACTGCTGTTCGGAGCGTTATTCAGTCAAAGAAAAAAGAAGCAGGAGATAGTTCGTAACAGTGAAGATGTATATGAGGTCGAGCTTGAACATATGGAAGAAACGCTCACAACTCTTGGTGATTACCTCTACCAGTCGCTGTACAGCAGCATTTTTCCGCCGTACATCTACGAGTACACCAAAGAGACCATTCCCGCATTTATTCGTTACATCACCGAGGTACAGAAAGAAATGATGCGTCGCATTGAGTTCGTGTTTGATGACGAGTTCTATCCCGACGAGCTGTCGAAATTTCTACCTTGCGAAAGATATTCGCTCTATGCCGATGTGTACGATACGCCGCTTTCTTTCAACCGCGACGAACGATTTACTATGCTTGGCAACTATAGCGCCCGACAGCTTAAACGTGGGAATATTGACCCTGCGGAGATCGTGCAGCGGCTCACAAGTCATGTACCGACAAACGAAAAAAGCCCGCTTGAGCAAGCGCTGGGGCTCGAAGCGGGTAGAGTGCAGATATTCTATCATGTTCCGAGATTCATGGCGGCAGAGTATAGCATAAGCACGATCCACGATATGCTGGAGCTGGAGTTTACGAAAATGCTGGAGTACGACATTCGGCTGCACAAGTGTAAGATCTGCGGGCGATATTTCATCATCAAAGGCAATTATGTGTCCGACTTTTGCAACAGAGTTCGTGAGGGTAATACACGTACTTGCCAACAGATCGGGGCGCAGAGAAAGTATGATGAAAGGCTGAAAACAGACGAAGCCGTTGCTCTGTTCCGGAAATATTACAAGAGATACTATGCGAGGACAAAGGTCAATCAAATCAAGCCCGACAAGTTCAGGGAGTGGAATTACAAGGCTTGTGAGATGAGAGATAGGTGTCAGAATGGGGAAATCACGCCGCAGGAGTTTGAGGAGTGGCTGTATGGGAGTTTTAAGAATCGGAAGAAGAAGGATTAAAACTGCACAGAAATAAAGCCGATATTCACCAAACCGGTGAGTGTTTTTAACTCCAAAAAGTGATATAATTGAGTTATAGGATACACTTCTTTGCGCATAAATGCCGATAACATTTTGTTGGTAAAGGCATTTAAAATAATCGTATAATGAGGAAAAGAACATATGAAAAAAGTAGGCGATATTATAGGAAAGTACATGGCAGTCATTGTGCTCGCAGTTGCCGCCCTTGCGCTGTTTCTGCCGAAGAGCTGCCTGTGGATACAGACCTCGTGGGTGAATTACCTGCTGATGATAGTTATGTTCGGCATGGGACTTACCATGAAGCCAGCTGATTTCGGTGTGGTGTTCTCACGCCCGAAGGATATAATCATCGGCTGCACGGCGCAGTTCCTGATCATGCCGCTGCTGGCATTTGCGCTCGGCAGGCTGTTCGGGCTGAACAGCGAGCTGCTTGTGGGAGTCATGCTCGTCGGCACCTGCCCGGGCGGAACATCAAGCAACGTCATAACATATCTCTCAAAGGGCGACGTAGCGCTCTCAGTGGGTATGACCAGCGTGAACACACTGCTTGCGCCGCTGCTCACTCCCGCACTTACATACCTTTTCCTGCGTACATCGGTCAACGTTGATGTGAAAGCGATGTTTATATCCATTATTCAGGTGGTCATTATCCCCATAGGGCTTGGCATACTGATAAACAGGCTGATACCGAAATTCAGCGAAAAGGCAAAGGATATACTGACGAGCGTTTCCGTAACGGCTATATGTCTTATCGTGGCGGCTGTCGTTTCACATAACAGCGAAAAGATACTCACCACAGGTGCGGTCATCTTCGCAATTGTCATACTTCATAATCTTTTGGGCTACGCCTGCGGTTATCTTATCGGGCTGCTGTTCAGAATGGATATTCCGAGGAAAAAGGCTGTTGCTATCGAGATAGGTATGCAGAATTCCGGGCTTGCCACCACACTTGCAGGCAGTGCTTTTCCCGACCTTGCAATGGCGACCGTACCGGGGGCTGTGTTCTCGGTATGGCACAACATCTCGGGAGCGATACTTGCGGCGGTGTTCAGACGGACAGACCATACAGATTCCGATGACGGCACAGCAGATGATTGAAACCGTGTTTATCACCGTGATCGGGAAATAGGAGGAAAACACCATGAAAAAAAATATATCTGCAAAAAGAAAGGCATTAGCCGTCATTACCGCTGCCGCCGTTATGTCGGTAATGCTTACATCATGCGGAGGCTCGGATAATTCATCAAGCGCCTCCCCGACAGCGACCGATACACAGACCAAAACAGCCAAAGCGGAAGATATCGTATCTTCCGAAACTACAACGGACAGCAAGCAAATCGACATCACTACATCATCGCAGAATAGCTATTCGGGTATCGACACAGCTTCGCCCGACTGGGTGAGTGAGCTTGACGCTGCAAAGAACGCAGAGCAGATCTTTGTGGTTGCAGCTTTCAGCGAAGACGCCACCGATGCGTGGGTATCACTTCACGAAAAACAAAGCGACGGCAGCTGGCACATGATAATGACAACTCCGGGATTTATCGGAAAGAACGGTCTTGGCAAAACGAAGGAGGGCGATGCAAAAACACCCGTAGGAGAGTACCGCTTCAACCGCGCATTCGGAATAGCCGACGACCCGGGCAGCAGGATACCCTATTTCAAGGCTGATGACAATACCTACTGGTCTGGCGATCCCCGCGAGGGCTTCCGGTATAATGAGCTGGTGGAGGATATAAATGATCTTCCCGGGCTCGATCCCGATGAATGTGAGCATATCACCGACTACATTTATCATTATCAGTATTGTCTGAACATCAGCTATAATGAGGAAGGAACTCCCGGACTCGGCTCCGCTATTTTCCTGCACTGCTTCGGACCTGCGAAGCCTTTTTCCGGCGGCTGTGTTGCCATACCGGAGGAGCATATGAAGTTTGTCATGCAAAATGTCGATGAAAATACGGCAGTGGTGATCAACTCCTACGAAAAGTTGGCGGGAACCGATGAATGGCCCGACAGCACCTGGCCGCAAGTCAGATGAACGAAAAGTGACGACCATCGAAATCTGTAATATTGGAGATGTATTATGAAAAGATCTGAAATGAAAAAAGCATTTGCAGCTTGTATCGCTGCCATTACCGCGGCAGCAATGATGGCAGCCTGCGGGAACGCGGACACGGGCTCAAATACCAAAGCGGACGCGGTAAATAAGACCGAAACAACGCAGGCAGCTGAAACGTCTGCGGCAGAAATGAATAACACAGTTTCAGAAGCATCGGAAACGAGCGGCGGATATGACCTCTCAATACAGAATCAGAAGGTAATTGATTCCCCCGAGTGGCTGACTAAGCTCGATGCAGTCAAGGACGCCGAGCAGATAATAGTCGTTGCGGGCGTGGGTGACACCACCGCTTATGTGAGTATGCACGAAAAGGACGAGGATGGCAGTTGGAAAATGCTGCTCCAGATGCCGGGCTATATCGGGCTTGAAGGTATGGGTGATGCAGACTGTAACCATGCCATAACGCCTATCGGGACTTTCACGGTCGGCAAAGCCTACGGTATCGCAGACGACCCCGGCTGTCAGATAGAATACACAAAGGTGACAGAGGACGACTACTGGTCGGGTGATATGCGTGAGGGAATGCACTTCAACGAGTTTGTCAACATCAACGACGTTCCCGGGCTTGACCCCGACGAGTGTGAGCATCTTATCGACTACACCTATGAATATACTTATTTTCTCGATATGGGCTATAATACGGAATGTATACCCGAGGAAGGCTCCTGCTTCTTTTTCCACTGCATGAGTCTTGTAAAGCCCTATACGGGCGGGTGTGTTGCGGTGAACGAGGCTACTATGAAGCTGATAATGCAGAAGATAAAGCCCGGCTGCAAGATCACCATTGACAAGGCTGATGCTCTCGGCATAGACCTGAATGTAGCCCGAGATACCGCAAATAAAATGGTTTAAGTGCGGCAGAAATTCACCAAACCGCTGAGTGTTTTGAACTCAAAAAATGATATAATAAAGGTATAATAAATCAAAATCGAGTAAAGGCTCATTTTATCATAAAAACGGAGGAAAACTATGAAAGCTATTATCAAAACCGTAAGTATTGCCGCAAGTGCCGTTATGCTGACCTATTCGCTGCCTTTTAACGTTCTTGCTGTCGATACAGACGACGTCACCAAGGGCAGCTTTACCTATATGCCTGCATTCGCCGAGGAAGCGGCAACGGAACCGTATTTTTACAGCGACAGCTACTTTGCCGAATCGTCCGACAGTCTTAACACACACCTCAGGACTATGTCTATGGCGCTGGCGCTCTCGACTATGGAGGTCGGCGGCTCGTCTTACGTTACCGACCTGCTGGGAGACATAGGCTTTGAAGATATTGCTATTGGAGATATGAATGAAAAGCCTACAAAAGACACCATCGGCACGGCTATTGGTCATAAGAATGTGGACGGTCAGGAGATCGTGGCTGTTGCAATTCGAGGCTCAAAATATGACAGCGAGTGGTCTTCAAACCTCACCGCAGGAGTAGATGGCGATATTAAAGGCTTTTCCGATGCCTCAAAAAAGGTAAATGACAGGATACAGACTTATCTTGCCGATAATGAGCTTACAGATGTAAAGCTGTGGATAACAGGCTATTCGAGGGCAGGCTCGGTCGCAGACTTGACGGCAGTCTACATAAACGAGCATACTGCCGAATTTGAGACCTCTGCCGATGATCTGTATGTCTACACCTTTGAAGCTCCCGCAGCTTCCGAAAGCGATAAGGTATATGACAATATCCACGAGACCCGCAACAAAAATGATATTATCAATTACGTTTATCCCGAAAGCTGGGGTATCCATTCCAACGGAAATGTTCAGTGGATAGGCGAAGAAAAGACGATAGTTTCAAAGACAGCCGATGTTGGGATACAGGGCGTAGTTGTCAGAGACGCCGAGACTATCACAAAGGAAGAATTTGTCAAGCAGTTTATGGACTGGCTGTCGGGTGAGCTTACAAGAGAAAATTTTTCGGACGATTTCGACGGAGCTGTCAGCGGTCTTTTAGAGCTGTATTTCGGCAAGACTCCCGATGAAAGACAGGCGCTCGCCGATTATTTTGGCAGCTTAAAGGAGCAGTTTTCGGATGCCGAGGCAATAAAGCAGAATGAAGCTCTCATGGGGTTTCTGACAGATGATGTCTTTTTCGGGATATTCGATCATAACTCAGATAAAATGTATGAGAAGTTAACCAATGATCTGAAAGTTATCCTCACGGATATGTACAATGCCGAAAAGACAAAGGGAAATGATGGTCTGTCGGAGGAAGATTTCAATGCAGTGCTGGATTCGCTTTATCCTTTGTTCAGACAGTTGGGTCCTGCGGTAGTCAAGGATATGCACTACCATATAGGTATGAACACCGATGATTTTCTTCCGGAGGATTTTAATGACCCGGATTATGAGCCGGGATATTATGAGGAAGAAGAGGAAGAGCCTGAGCCTGTGACCGAAGCCGAAAAAGGAGCAGCTGACGGAAAATCAGCCGCTTGGGTAGGCTACAGTGACGGACTTAACGGCTTAGAAAAATACGCCAGCTACAACGATGTACCCGATGACGGCGAGAAACACACAGAGGAATATCTTAAAGCCTATAAGCAGGCGTACAAGGAAGAATATGAAATACAGTACGCTGATGGCTTGAAGGATCATAGGACCGATTATCAGAAGGGCATAGATGACGGCGAGTACCGGGGTGAGCAGGCGGCTGCTCAGGATATGGAAAACGAAAATGAGTACGGCACAAGCTACAACGATGAGCCGGAGGTATATGAGGACAGCGGCCCTTATTCCGAGGAGTACATTCAGGGATACAAGGACGGCTATAAAAAAGGTTATGATATCAAGTTCAAGGAAAGACCGCTGTATCATGTGGCAACATTTGCTCTGAATTTTGATGAGCTTTGGAGCGAACACCAGCCGCAGTACAACTGGGAGCTTGTGAAGTCTCTGGACAGCTACTATACCGAGGATACATCTGAGCCTGACAGCAGTTCAGTACCCGACAGCAGCTTAGAGCCTGAAAGTTCATCGGAAAGCAGCCAGGAAAGTATACCCGGTAGTTCATCAAGCATTCCCGACAGTTCTTCCGCTGCAAGCAGTTCATTAGAAGCTTCATCAAATTCTACTCCCGAAATTAGTTCATCGAAAGCTGAAATCAGTTTGCAGTCAAGTAATTCCGCAGCAAATAATACCAATCCAGCTACAGGCGATTCAACTCCACCAATAGTTACTTTATTAGTAACAGCCGGAATTGCAATTGTTTTAAGAAAAAAGCAATAATATTTTCTCCTTATATATGACAAGCGGCACTTGATCTGAACACCAAGTGCCGCTTGTTTTTATAAGAAAGCTGTTATCATTCTTTGCACAATATCCTTTCTGGTAAGAGTGCTCTTGCAGTCATCGCCCGTTTCAAGGATATACCTTTCATAACCGTTGATTATCCTTGCTCCGCTGGGGTGGTTCAGCACACGCTTGAAACGGCTGCCGTAGGTCGCATGAACGTGTCCGTGAAGCATATACTTCGGCTGACAGCGCTCCAGCAGCTCGTTGAAGCACTCAAATCCCATGTGCGGCAGATCGTCCATGTCACCGTAACCTCTTGCAGGGGAATGAGTGACAAGAATATCAAATCCTGAGTTATTGAAGATAGTCTGTTTAGTGTGCCAGATTCGACGGCGCATTTCTTTTTCGGTGTACATATATGGCTTGTCACCGTATTTCATCGATCCGCCAAGTCCTAAGAAGCGCAGTCCACAGGCGGTAACTATTTTGCCGTCAATACTTTCACAGCCCTCAGGCGGATGATCAGTGTACTTTGTATCGTGATTGCCCGGAACATACAGCACAGGCACCTTACCCATAGTCACCAGAAATTCCAGATATTCCGCTTTGAGATCGCCGCAGGAAACTATCAGGTCTATGCCCTCCAGCTTATCGGGAGTGAAATAGTCCCACAGAGCCTTGCATTCCTCGTCTGCTAAGATCAGTATCTTCATAGCTCGTCAATGTTGTCGTTCAGCCAGTCCATAGAAACTATATCGCTTGTTTTCATGGTCTGACGGTCGGTGGGTATGCCCACCTTACGCTCTGTTTCAGCCTGCATTACCATTCCCGAATTTGTGTGCAGCTCGCCCGTGAAGGGGTCATATCCGCCGTTTACTATCGAATTCTTGAAAAACGCAAGCAGCTTGTCTGTACGGTAGTCGAGGTTGTTCGCTCTTATATCCACAACGCCTGTCGAAAGCCCGAACCAGTAGCCGGCAGCATTTTTATTCTTCAGCTTTTCGCCCAGCTCCCATGCGCCCGAAAGCACCGACTGCACGATTTGGACATAGTATTTGCCCCAGCTGAAATACGGTGTGCCGATATATTCGTCCTTAGTATTGCCCACACGGTAAAGCCCGGGACGCTTCATAGTATCATTTCTGCCCGAGTAGTCAAAATCGGCATAGTATTTCACGCCCTGTGCCGACCATTTCTCACGGGAATCTGTTCCGTTATCGTATGCCAGCAGCACTCTGCATTCGGGGTCTATGAGCGATACACCAACTGCAAAGGCATTAAGGTCACGATAATTCAGCTCATCGGCAGAGTTTACAAGATAGCCTATACGTCTCGGCTCGTCACCGCCCTCACGCAGAAGCATATTGGCAGCAAGAATGCCCATAAGAAAGGTCGCTTCATAGAGCTTGCCGTGATAGTATCTGATCGACGAATACTTCTGCCCCGCCGAGCAGCAGATGAACTTCACATTCGGGTTTTGAACGGCGGCTTTGAGCACGTCGGGTATCATGCTCTCGGATACCGCAAAGATTATCTCGTTCTTATCGGCTATCGCTCGTTCGATAGCTTCCTGCGGCTCGCCGATATACCGCTCGGTCACAACGACGGCATAGATGGAGAAGGTTTCCGCGTCAAACGCGACCTCGGAACCATCCGCCGCCTGACAGCCGTGGATGCCGATGTCGAATATGTGGGCAACGACGGATTGAACGTCTATTACACCTCTGCCGAGATCTCCCCCGTCGAGAACCACCTTTCCCGGATCTCCCTGCTGGTGCCTTCCGTCGTGCCGGACCTCGACCCGGAGACGGGACAGCAGCTCTTCGGCCCTGACGGTCAACCGCTTTCGCACCTGATGCCCTTTGCCGAGAAGGTGACGACGGTGGTGTACGGCCTCCTCCTGGTCA
>CALCRR010000258.1 GCA_937894495.1 uncultured Ruminococcus sp.
GTGGAGATCACTTTTATTTTGGGTATTTCGGTCGTTGGGTTCATAGTGTCACCTCATTGATTTTCTTTTTCTTTTCTGCTATAATGTATGCAGGAAAGGGGGTGTTTGATTTGAACCAAAATCTTGATTGCATTCGTGATATCTTGCTGCTTGTCGAAGAATATACAGGCTTCAATGATGATATGGAACAGCAAACTCTGCCGCTTGAAAAGATTATAGAGTTGCTGCCAAACTATTCAAGAGGCGAAATAGCTAATTCTTTTATGCAGTTATATAAGGGCGATTACATAATTGCAATGGTAGTTAATGCAGACAATGATCCTCTTTATGTTGCAATTATTCACGACCTAACAGAACGTGGTAGTAAGTTCCTTGATAGTATCCGTGAACAAAGCCGCTGGGAGAAATTAAAAACATTAATGATTGAAAAAGCTATTCCGTTTATTTTAGACAAAGCATTTGATTTTGCAATATCAAAATTCAGTTCTTAGGTCTTTTACGTCGTCTTTCCAAAGGCGGCGGATTTTCACTGTCATAGACAACTATCGGTTTACAGTTTTCGTCAAGCTGTGCGTACTCACGCTTTGATGTACCATTGCATTCGCTTCCACATAATGTCTTTTTACAAGTGACATTTTTGGAAGGGTCACATTTGTAAATAACTATGTGCTTTTTCACGCCCCTCACTCCCTCTCATGCCTGCTTTTGCTATCTATCCCATATTTGGGATATTTAAGCCAAAAAAATTTCAGCCTTCTTGTTGTTATTCTCTATCTCAAGCACCTTGCAGATCTCGTCGATCTCATCTGTATTAAACGGTGACGAACCGACCATACGACTTGATAGGGTATTTTCAGACATTCCGATCAATTCAGCCAGTCTTCCCTGAGTTAACCCTTTTTCTGCAATTGCTCCTTTTAAGAGATTTTTATTTAGCAATATTATCAACTCCTTTCGTCCCACTTTTGGGATTAGCTACAGTATAGCACAATTACAATCACTTGTCAACCCTTTTTTGGGATTTTTTCAAAATATTTTTTGAAAACCTATTGCAAAATTGGGAAATCTGTGTTATAATACTGACAACAAAGGAGGTGCAGTTAATGGATATACAAACTTTGAGGGCTAAGAGAATAAGTGAAGCTATCGAAACAAGTGGATATAGTTACAATGATTTAGAAAAGCTAACAGGCTTTTCTAAATCATCTTTGCAAAGGTATGCCACAGGTGAGACTAAAAAAATACCTATTGATTGCATTGAAAAAATTGCCGATGTGACTAACACAAGCGCCAGATATCTATTGGGCTGGGACGATAAAAAAACAAATAATGATGTGGAAGGGCTGACCAAACATTATGACAATATCAAGCCCATAAAGCTAAAGCGTTTTCCCATGCTGGGTGAAATTGCCTGCGGAGAGCCAATCTACGCAGATGAGGACAAAGAAAGCTATGTTATGGCTGATATGGATATTGATGCGGATTTTTGCCTTACCGCTAAAGGCGACAGCATGATAAACGCTCGTATTTATGACGGAGATATTGTTTTTATCAAGGAAATGCCCATTGTGGATAACGGTGATATTGCTGCTGTTATAATTGATGACGAAGCTACGTTGAAACGTTTTTATTATGACAGGGAAAATAATTTTCTGCAGCTTGTGGCAGAAAACCCGAAATACAGACCCCTGATCTACCGCAACGAGGAGCTTGACCAGGTGAGAGTGCTGGGCAAGGCTGTTTATTTTATGAGCGTGATTGATTGAACTGATGAGTAAAGCAATATGAAAAAAATATACAGTATCATAATTGCGTTTCTTGCAATATTTTCTATAGTGCTTGTCATTCTCGATCTGAGCAAGGTAATAAGTCTTAATGTCCAGCCGTTTAAAGCTGTTGATATATCTATACTGCTTATTTTCACTGCCGACTACGGTATAAGGTTTTATGTTTCAAAAGAACGAAGTAATTTTTTTAAAGAAAACATATTTGACCTTGTAGCGATAATTCCCTTTAATTCTATCTTTTCTGCGTTTAGAGTTTTCAGGCTGTTTCGGCTGCTGAAATTAACTAAGCTTGCAAAATTATCAAGAATAGTAAGAGCTGCGGCATTTATGGGAGTTCTTAAAAACAAATTAAGCGGTATACTAAGGACTAACGGTTTTCTATACGTTCTCTATGCCAATATCGCAATGATATTGCTTTCATCAGCTATAATGACATTTGCTGAGAAGATGACCTTTTCAAATGCGCTGTGGTGGAGCATAGTTACATGTACCACCGTCGGTTACGGAGATATATCCCCTGCTACAGGCATAGGCAGAGTGCTTGCAGTGCTGCTTATGATATTCGGTATTGGTCTAATAGGTATGCTTACAGGGGCTATAACTACATATTTTACTTCACAGCATAATGCAGATATCAATAATAAAAATCAAGAGCTTGATGAGCTCATAAGTAGTATGGACGATGAGCAGAAACAAAAGCTTGCCGAAATTGCAAAGATAATAATGAAATGAGGTATATATGCATGAATGAATATATTGTTTTAGATATAGAAACTACAGGATTTGATGTTTTGTCCCAAAAAATAATTGAGATAGCGGCGCTTAAAGTAAAGGACGGTGAAATAATTGACAAATTCCAGTCCTTTGTGTATTCGGATATCGCAATACCTTATAGGATATTACAGCTGACGGGAATAGCAAATGCTGATGTGCTCAATGCGCCCAGAATAGATAATGTTCTCCCTGACTTTGTAAATTTTGCAAAAGGATATATTGTTATCGGTCACAATGTCCGTTTCGATCTTAGCTTTATATACCACAATTGCAGACAGTTGAATATAGATTATGATACAAGCTTTATTGACACACTTCGTTTTTCAAGGGAACTGTTCCCAGAGCTTGACCATCACAGGTTAAGTGATGTTTGCGAGCTGCTTTCGGTCGAAAACGCTTACGAACACAGGGCTTTGACTGATTGTCTTGCTACTCAGGAATGCTTTGCAAAGCTCTCAGATATCGCAGATAATATCGGTTTTGAGTTCATAACCGAACATGATAGCTTTAATTATATAATCAGCTACACAACAAATTCAGATGATAAAAGCCAGTCGTTGAAGCTTAGAGAGCTTCACAAGCTGCTTATTGATATAACCTGTGATAATGTTCTCACAGAGGACGAAGTTTTCACTTTGAAAAAATGGCTTGATGATAATTCCGATCTAAAAGGTCAGTATCCTTTCGACCGAGCACTTAAAGTGATTGAAATAGCGTTGGAAGATAACATTTTAGAGCTTCATGAGCTTGAAGAAATGCTTGAGATCTTCAAAGGTCTTGTAAACCCACGATTCTCACAGCCAACACCTGAGGTGGCAGAAAACATTGACTTTAAAGATAAATCCTTTTGCCTAACCGGAGACTTCGCTTCCGGCACTAAGGGTCAGATGACTAAAAAACTTGAAGAACACGGAATGATAAATAGGTCAGGTGTTTCGGGAAAGCTTGATTATCTTATAGTAGGAAGCAATGGCAGCCAAGCATGGAAATGCGGTACATATGGCGGCAAAATAAAAAAAGCCTTTGAGCTTAATGACAGCGGCAAATCAATTTGTATTATTAGCGAAAATGATTTCTTGAAACTAATTGATAACTGATTATAAAAACAAAAAAAGCGCCCCCGGTGCTGGTAACACCGAGGACGTAGGAAGTCATGCTATAAACACGACCTTCAGTAAGTTATATTATAGCACGACCTCCCGAAAAAGTCAAGAAATTTTAAGCACATTTGACGAAAAAAGGAGGGCTTTGCTATGCTGTGCAAAAAATGCCGCAGAGAGATCGCCGAGGGGTCGGTATTTTGCAATTGGTGCGGGAAAAAGCAGGAAAGGACCAAACGCAGAAAAGCTAAAAGAGCTAAAGGCAGCGGCACCGTAAGATACCGATCTGACTGCAGGTCTAACCCATACTTAGCCTATGCACCATCGACGCCCAATGGCAGCGGACGTAAATATCTCGGGTCTTTTCCCACAGCTGCCGAGGCACAGCAGGCACTTGAACGCTATTCGCAGGGAATATTCAGCGAGCTTAGCCATATATCTGTAGCAAGGGTATACGATATGTGGAGCACTCAGCATTTTGAGCACCTGAGCAAGTCGGGCGCCCAGAGTTATAAGACCGCTTACAAGTGGCTGGAGCCGATAAAAAGCATGAGAATGGCAGATGTGAAATCTGCCGACCTGCAAAAATGTATCGACAGCTGTGCTGCAAAATTCAGTCGGGCTCAGTGTGAAAAAGTCAAGCAGCTGTGCTCACAGCTGTGCAAATTCGCCATGCAGAACGACATCATAAACAAAAACTACGCCGAATTTGTAAAGCTCCCCAAGGTGAACAAAAAAGAGCGTGAGATCTTCAGCGACGAAGAGATCGACCTGCTCTGGCAGAATTCCGCTGACGAACGTGTGCAGTGCATACTTATCATGATCTACACAGGCTTTCGCATAGGTGAGATATGCAGCATCAGGATCGAAAATGTCGATCTTGCAGAGCACTACATCATCGCAGGTGAGAAAACTGCCGCAGGAATAGACAGATATGTGCCTATACAAGCCCAGATAGAGCCCTTTGTGAAGCGGCTGTACTATAAAAGCAAAGGCGATAAGCTGATAGATATGGACGTAAAGTCATTCAGGAACAATGTTTTTTATTCGGCGCTTGCCGACCTGGGAATGATATCGCCGCCTGTAAAGTCGGAAAAGACGGGTCATGAGGAATACAAAAATCCAAGGCTCACACCGCACTGCACCCGCCACACCTTTGCCAGTCTGTGCGTAAAGGCAGGTATGCAGCCTGAGCATCTTCAAAAGATAATAGGGCACGCAAAATATGAGACCACAGCTGACATATATATCCATGAAAACACTGCCACCCTGCAGCAGGCAATGGCTGCCCTGACACACAAAAAGTCTGAGCCAACTGAACCAATTGCTGAACCAATAAACTGAGTTTCACGGATTTTCACCGATATACACAACATCTATAACAAAAAGCAAAGCCCCCGAAACCAACGCATTTGCGCAGTTTCGGGGGCTTATCATCAAGCTGCTAACCGGGCTTGAACCGGTGACCTCGTCCTTACCAAGGACGTGCTCTACCTACTGAGCCATAGCAGCATATCAGCCGATCTGTAACCGACTAATATATTATACACTAATTATTTCAGTTTGTCAAGGGGTTTTTTAGATTTTTTTGTTCCCGGCTTTATTTTTTCCAACTTCGGCAGGATAATAGACAACTATCAGCCAAATATAAGTGCTGAAAGGGTGGCTGTGGTTTTCTCATTCAATAGCCTTAAATGAAAGCCTTTGACCCATTGCTGCAAATTTTCTTTTCATGAGCACCACTGCTATCACTGCCGACAGTATCTCGGCTATGGGGAAGGTTAGCCATATAATCCTTGGGCTTGTCTGTGAGTTTTTTGCCGCCTGCGCAAACGCCCATGCCACAGGTATAACGAACAGCATTTGTCGGCAAATGCTCACCGCCAGCGACTGTATGCCGCCGTTAAGCGCCTGAAAAATGCCCTGGATAGCTATGTTTGCCCCTGCGAACACAAAGCTCAGTGAGATGATGTGCATGGCGCTTATGCAAAGCCCCTGGGTCTCGCCCGATAGCCCGAAGAGCTTTGAGAACGGCAGGGCAAAAAGCTCCACCGCCAGCGTGCCTGCCAGCATTATCACGGCGGTGTAGATAAGACCGTATTTTACGCCGTCGTTTATACGCTTTTTATCCTTCATGCCGTGGCTGTAGGATACTATGGGGGTTATGGCGTCTCTGAGTCCGAAGGCTGCGAAGAGTATGAACTGCTGCACCTTGTAAAAAAGCCCGTAAGCGGTCACCATTGCCTCGCTGACGCTGCCAAGTATAAGGTTCATAAGATAGGTCATCAGCGACATCAGCGCCTGTGCCAGCATGGCAGGCAGACCTATTGAGTATATCTCGCCGATGAGCTTCAGCTGCGGCTTTAAATACTCCGCCTTGTTCGATATCTCAATATTCTTTTTAAGGTGAAACACCAGCGCTGTCACCATAGACACCACCTGACCTGCCACCGTTGCATAGGCAGCTCCGCTCACACCCATTTTTGGCAGACCCAGCAGCCCGTAGATAAGTATGGGGTCTAAAATTATGTTGGTAACAGCCCCCGAGACCTGGGCTATGGTGGAGTAAAGCGACCTGCCCGTTGCCTGCAGCAGCTTTTCGTATATCGAGAAAAAAACTATGCCGAAGGAGTAAACGCAGCATATGCTGAGATACTTCACCGCCATTGAGGATATGAGCGCCGACTTTGTCTGTGTGGCGATATAGCCCTTGACTCCCGCCAGACCGAAGAGCAAAAACAGAACATATATCACCGCCGCCATGAACAGCGCATTGCCTGCGGTGCAGCTGGCTTTATCAAGGTCGCTTTGCCCAAGGCTTTTTGAGAGCAGCGCATTTGCCCCCACACCCGTGCCTATGCTCACCGCCACCATCAGCATTTGCAGGGGGAATGCCAGCGTAAGGGCGTTGAGGGCTTCCTCGCCGTGCTCTGCCATGTTGGATACAAAGGCGCTGTCCACGATATTATAGACCGCCTGCAGCAGCATAGACAATATCATGGGCACTCCCATTGACACCATTAATCTTTTTACGGGCAAAACGCCCAGTGCATTTGATCTTTCCATTTTATCACCTTTTCTGATTTTTGCAGCAAAAAAACGGCAGCATAAGCATAAGTTCTGATTGCCGGACTTACGCTTCTGCTGCACGCTGTTTTACTTATTTTATTTTACATTTTTGAGTCCAGTCTGCTTCTGATATATTCAAGCACGCTGTCTCTGGGTATATCCAGCGCCAGTGCCAGCTCGCCGTATATCAGGTCCTCTGCCTGGGTCATATACTGCTGCTCTATGCGGCTGAGCTTTTTGTTAAGGCGCTTTGCTCTTTCGCTCTTGTGGTATATCTCCTTTATCATGCCAAGTATCTTCTTGCAGTCGTGGCTCTTTATAGATGTGCTGTAATGCTCTTTGATAGCCTTGGGATTTCTGTCATAGAACTCCCCCTCAGATATAGTGGGTATCTCGTCAATAAGCCCCTCTGCCTGCTCGTGAGTCATTATGCTTCTCATATACACACCTGTGTCAACGGGCACATATGAGGTGCCTGTGCCGAACACGGGGGTCATGGTATAATAAAGCTTATCCTCGCAGCCCGAGATGTTTATATTTCCCACATCAAGCACACGGTAAACACCGCTGCTACCGTAAACTATCAGCTCTCCTGCCTGAAACATATTATCACCTCTCTGATATCCTCAGACTTTAAGCAATACTCTTCCACATATAATCATACCACATTTCAGTCAATTTTTCAAAGGTGATTTTTCACAAATATCACTGCGCCGCAGTGGGTGAGAACGTTGTCATAGTGCACAAAACCGCAATTAAGGCAATACCGCACAACTATTGTGCGTCAGAAACGCAGTCAGATTTTTCGTCAGAGTGCATAAAGTTGACGCAGGCTTGCCGGCGCAAGTCAAGGAGACTTTGTGTACTATGACGGAAAATATGCAAGTTTATGACGTGCAAAGCCGTAAGGCGGTAGTTGTGCGGTGTTGCCTTAATTATTCTTTCAGGTCAATGCTCACACATTCGCTGCCGCTTAAAGCTGTGCTCAGCTTATCGGGCTGGTGGGTGCCTGCATACAGGGTAAAGCTGCTGCCGAATTTTTCTCTTCTGCCCCTTTGGTCAACGGCGGTGAAGGCACGCTTCGGCACAGGTATCTCCGCAGTGGTGCGCTCACCCCTGCCAAGGCTTATGCGCTTAAATCCGCAGAGACTCACATTCGGCACTGCGTTCTCGCTGTAGTCTTTTATGTAGAGCTGTATGACCTCCTCGGTGGGGGCGCCTGTGTTTTCGGCGGTGACCCGTGCAATGCCGTCACTGCAGCTGAGCCCTGTCACCTTAACGCTGCCGTAGGTGAGCCCGAAGCCAAAGGGGTAGAGAATATTGTCGGTGGTATAGCGGTAGGTCCTGCCCTGCATGGAATAGTCGGTGAACTCGGGGAGCTTTTCGGTATTTTCATAGAAGGTCACAGGCAGCTTGCCCGAGGGTGACTCGTCACCGAAAAGCAGTGCTGCCAGAGCTCTGCCGCCCTCAGAGCCGGGGTACCATGCGTGTATAACGGCGTCGGCAGTGCTCTCGGTATTAACAGCGCTGCCTGCGGCACAGACTATAACGGTGGGCTTGCCCAGAGCAGTCACCCTGCTTATGAGCTCACGCTGGCTGTCGGGCAGCAGCAGACCGTTTTTGTCCCCCGATGAAAACTCATTGCCTGTGTCACCCTCTTCACCCTCGATAGTGGCGTCGAGCCCCACGCAGAGTATAACGGCGTCGGCGTATTCGGCGGCTGCCAGCGCTTCTGCTAAGCGGTCCCCTGCCTGAGCCAGATTTGACGACCTGTCTTTATAAAGGTGGCAGCCCTCGGCATAGATCACCCTGCCGCTGAACCTGTCCTGAATGCCATTCAGAAACGTCACATACCTGTCGGCAGTGCCGCAGTAGTTGCCCTCCAAGGCAATGCGGCTGTCAGCATTGGGTCCTATAACGGCAATGGTATCGACCATGCTTTCATCAAGGGGCAGCAGACCGTTGTTTTTGAGCAGCACCATTGAGCGCTTTGCACACTCGTATGATACCTCCTTGTTCTCACGGCAGGAAACGAAGCTGTAGGGTATGCTGTCAAAGGGGGTCTGCTTATCGAACATTCCCAGCCTTATCCTTGTGCGCATAAGGTGAACGCAGGCTCTTGTTATGTCTGACTCTTCGATAAGCCCCTGCTGCAGCGCTGCAAGCACCTTGGTATAGGTGCAGCCGCAGTTGACATCGCACCCTGCTTTAAGCGCCATAGCTGCCGACTCAACAGCGTCTGAGGTCACCATATGGTGCATATGAAAGTCCTGTATAGCCCAGCAGTCGGAGACAAAATATCCGTCAAACTCCCACTCCTTGAGCTTCTCCATAAGAAAGCTGTTAGCGCAGGCAGGCTCGCCGTTAACGCAGTTATAAGCTCCCATAACGCTCTCAACACGGGCTTCTTTAACAAGGGCTTCAAAGGCAGGCAGATAGGTCTCCTCCATATCCTTGGGGCTTGCTTTTGCATCAAACTCATGGCGTATAGCCTCGGGACCGCTGTGGACGGCAAAATGCTTGGCGCAGGCTGCGGTCTTTAGCACCCTTTCGCTGCCCTGCAAGCCCCTCACATAAGCCTTGCCGTTCTCAGCGGTGAGAAAGGGGTCCTCGCCGTAGGTCTCGTGACCTCTGCCCCAGCGTGGGTCTCTGAAAATATTGATATTGGGCGCCCAGAGGGTAAGACCCTTGTATATATCGGTATCGCCCTGCTTCTGATACTGGTTATATTTAGCTCTGGCTTCATCGGCGGTTATCCCGGCAGCCCTTTGGGTAAGGGCTGTATCGAACATAGCCGCCAGACCTATCGCCTGGGGGAACATGGTGGCAACACCCGACCTTGCCAGCCCGTGAACGCCCTCGTTCCACCAGTTATAGGCAGGTATGCCCAGCCTTTCGATGGCAGGGGCATCATATCTCAGCTGCCCTGCCTGCTCCTCGATAGTCATTTCAGCGACCAGCGCCTCGGCACGCTCCTGCGCCGACAGTGTTTCATCAAGATATTTTTTCATTTCATCAAGACTCATACCGCATTTTTTGAGACATACAAGACTTTTTATCCATTCCACGTCATGCTGGTCAAAAACTCGGTAATTGTTTTTATCTCTTTGAACGTTCGGAACAAGTCCCTGATTACAGTAGAATTTTAGGGTTTCATACTGCATATTGGTCTGTTTACAGACTTCCTTCATTGTGAACATATTCCATTACCTCATGTTTAATAAACTAAACACACAAATTTTACAATGTGTATTTAAGTATAAAAAAGATCTTGCTCGGTAGCAACTACCGGAATTTATAATTTCATATAACCTAAATAACGTGAGGTTAGAAAAGTGAAGACAAGATATATAGGTAATTTCTTAAAAGTATCAGCCTTAGGTCTCGGATGTATGGGAATGACTCATGCTTACGGAGCTCCTATAAGTTCAGGCCAGATAAGAAATCTTATAAGTAAGGCTATTGATTTTGGTTATACATTTTTTGATACAGCTGAAATTTACGGCACCGCTTCAAATCCTCATCTCAATGAAGAGGAGCTAGGCCATGCGTTGGCTCCATATCGCGATCGCATTGTTATTGGTACAAAATTCGGAATTCATTTTGATATGAGTTCTTCTTCTGTCAATAAACCACTTATTCCTGATGCCAGGGAAGTAGTAATCCGCAAGTCAGTTGATGAATCTCTTAAAAGACTAAGAACAGACCATATTGACATCTATTATCAGCATCGTCAGGACCCTAATGTTCCTGTGGAGGAAGTTGCCGAGGTTATGAGTTCTCTCATTAAAGAAGGAAAGATCCTTTCCTGGGGATTATCAGAGGTTGACGCTGAAACTATAAGAAGAGCTCATTCTATCTGTCCTGTCAGTGCAGTTCAGAACCGTTATTCAATGATGGCCCGTCATTACGAGTCAGTATTCAGCACTCTAGAAGAACTTAATATTGCACTTGTAGCATTCTCTCCGATGGCCAATGGTGTTTTATCCGGTGCTTACAGTGCTAATTCTCAATTTGATAAAAATACAGATTACAGAAGCTCTATGCCGCAGTTTACAGAAGAGTCCATGAAAGCCAATAGACCTCTCTTTTCTCTCCTCAATGATTTTGCAAATAGGAAAAATGCAACTATGGGACAAATTTCACTTGCATGGATGCTCTGTAAAAAGCCTTGGATAATTCCTATTCCAGGAACAACTAAGGTAGAAAGATTAGAAGAGAATGCAAAGGCATCTGAAATTATTTTAAGCGATTCCGAAGTATCTGCGATTGATAATGCCCTGTCTGATATGAAAATGTCAGCAGTTTTCGGTGGTTCAAAGATTAAATCTTAATTTGTA
>CALCRR010000259.1 GCA_937894495.1 uncultured Ruminococcus sp.
TGATCTCATCAATGCTATAGAGGTTGTCGATATTATTCACGATGTCGAAAATGACGGGATTTCGGGATTTGCTTGCCGACAGCGCACGACCTATCTGCTGCTTATAGATTATTGGCGAGACAGTCGGACGCAGTAAAATAACACCCGAAATGTCCTCTACATGAATACCCTCGTTGAGCATATCAATGCAAAACAGCAGTTTCAAATGTTCGGATCTATCGCTCTTAAAATCCGCAAATGCCTTGCTTGTTTCGGGGTCATTGGAGTATGCCTTGTAAATATGCGGCTTCTTATCTACCCTTGCAAACCACTTTTTCGCCTCCGCAGCAGAAGCATTCATCATTTCAAGACTGCTGCAAAAGACAATATATTTGCCCGACCTGTCCTCTATGTGCTTATCGAAAATGATGTCAAGTCCGTCCGCCTTTTCGAGCGTTCGGCGCAGGGCTTCAAGATATTTTGTCGCAGTATCCTTTATATGCGAGCTTCTGTGACGGGCAATCTGCCTTTCGTATTTTTCAAGCTCCTTCTGATATGAATAGACCGTCAGCACATATTTCGGCGGATTGAGAATACACATACATACAAATCTGGATGAAATCATTACAAGCTCCTTTAGATATATTCTCCCGCAGTAACTCTAAATGTACTCCCCGTCATCATAGCACTCGCATCCGAAAGCATATAAATAATAGCCTCCACATAATCATTGCGCTCGCACATACGATGCATAGGAAGAATTTCAGCAGCTCTCTTCCTAAGTTCCGCTTCGCTCTCGCCCTGGCTGTTTCTGAGGGCTACCTCACCTTCGGTAGGTGTCCAGCCAAGTGTAAGATAGTTGCAGCGGATATTCTCAGTTGCATACTGATGAGCGATATGCTCATTGAGTATTCTCAGAACACCCTTTGTCATCGCATAAGCAGCTCTGTCCTTCTGACCGCCCCATGCATGAGCTGATCCGGTGAGGACAATGCTTCCGCCACCGTTCAGACGCATATACTTTATTGCCTGTTGGCAGCAGAAAAATGCTGCCTTGTAGTTGACCGTTGTTACCCAGTCAAAGGTTTCTTCATCACAGGTATCGAGAGGACTTACAGGAGTTACACCTGCATAATTGAAGAAGCCGTCTATCTTTCCGAATTTCTCATATCCTACATCAAATAAGTTTTTACAGTCAGCGACTTTAAGAAGATCGGTGTGAACAAAGATAGCATCTGAACCGAAGGTGCGGATATTTCTTATCGCTTCTTTTGCAGCGACCTCGTCACGACCGCCGATGACTACCTTTGCGCCCTCTCTGCCGCAGACCTCAGCCATAGCTCTTCCAACACCTTTTGTGCCGCCGGATATTCTTCGTTATCTTTAAGAACTCCCATGAATTCTTCCATAGTTGCTTCACCGACTTGATTTATGCCATCGTGCTTAACAACCGACTTTACAGTATCAACAATGACTTTAAAATCAGTCTTAAAAGTGATATGATCTACATATTCAACATCAAGAGCAAACTTATCGTCCCAAGTCAAAGCATTTCTTCCGTGCGCCTGTGCATAGCCGGTCAGTCCGGGTCGGACATTATGCCTGCGCTTTTGTTCATCGTTGTATCTGTCGAGATATCTGACCAGCAAAGGCCTCGGTCCCACAACCGCCATATCACCCTTAACCATATTGATAAGCTCCGGCAACTCATCAAGGCTTGTTGACCTCAGCAACTTACCAAACTTAGTAAGTCTAACCTCATCGGGAAGCAGCTCACTATTATCATCACGCTCATCAGTCATGGTCCTAAACTTGTAAAGCTTAAATATCTTCTCGTCCTTACCGGGACGTTCCTGAGTGAACAGAACCGGAGAACCCAGCTTAGTCTTAACAAGAAGAGCTGTTACAGCCAAAATCGGGGAGAACACAATCAGCGCACCCGTTGAAAGAAAACAATCCAAAGGTCTCTTAATAAACCTCTCATAAACACCAAAAGGCTTGTGCTTCAGCTCTTTGCCGTAGTTTTTCAGTTCTTCAATTCGCTCGGCAACAAAAGCCCCTCCCGCAGTCACAGCCGCAAAAGCACTAATGCACCCTGCAATTTTCAAGAACCCTTTCAAAGCCTTATTCATTCAAAGCAACTCCTGATGATCTGAATAATAATATCCTGCTGCTCGTCAGTCATGTTAATATCAGACGGTAAGCAAAGACCTCTGTTGAAAATATCCGCACCAACATCAATGCACCCATTCTCGGCAATGTAGGCATTGCTTCTTGCTCTGCCGTTACCCTGTGCAGTTACGAACGGATTGTTGATGTAAATCGGCTGCATATGCATAGGCTTCCAGATAGGTCTGCCCTCTGCATTGTACTTTGCAAGAGTTTCAAGTATCTCCGTGGGACAAGTTTTTCCGTTCTCATGAATGTACAACGCATCCTTTTCGCCACGCACCTGCCTGCACATTGCTTCCTCATTTATCAACAGACAGCTCAGCCAGAAGTTCGGTTCACTGTTCACCTCGTCGTATGGATTCATAGTCACAGGCAGATCCTTGAAGCCTTCTTTATAGCGCTCATAGATCGCCTTTTTCGCAGCAATATGTTCACCCAAATAGGGTATCTGTCCACGCACAATTCCGGCGATTATGTTGCTCATTCGATAGTTGTATCCAACTTCTTCATGCTGATACCAAGCGGCTGCCTCACGGCTCTGAGTAGACCACTTGCGAATCTTATCAGCATCTTCTTTCTCATTGCAAAGCAACATACCACCGGAGCTTCCCGTGATGATCTTGTTGCCATTGAAGGATATGATATCATAATCGCCGAAGCTACCAGTCTGCTTGCCTTTGTATGTAGCGCCAAGTGATTCAGCAGCGTCCTCAACTATCAAAGCGCCGTGTTTATCAGCGATCGCTCTGATCTCATCTATCTTTCCGGGGGTGCCATAGAGATGAGCAACAACTATAAGTTTAACCTCCGGATATATTTCAAAAGCCTTTTCAAGAGCAATGGGATCCATATTCCATGTTTCACGCTCGGTATCAATAAATACTGCTTCACCGCCCTCATAAGCAATCGGGTTCACAGTCGCGTCAAATGTCGTGTCCGAAGCGAATACTTTATGCCCCTCCAGCGCGCCATGACCGACCTTCGGAATACCATATATTTTTTCACCTGCAAGGCGTATCGCCAAATGAAGCGCAGCCGTTCCGCAGGAGAGAGCAACAGCATATTTAGTTCTGATAAAAGCTGAAAGCTGTTTTTCTATCTCGTTGATATTTTCGCCCGCTGTAGTTATCCAGTTCTTTTCAAATGCGTCATAAATCCATTTCAGCTCGTCACCATGCATTGTGGGTGATGCCAGCCAGACTTTCTTTTCAAAAGGTTTAAACTCCATATTCAAACTTCCTTTATTTCAGAGCCGCTTCGCCTACGTAGTTAAACGGTTCATTAGATTTCTTTTCAGCGAGAGTCATCTCAATAGCAGAACCAACAGCTGTAAGATTTATTACTTCATATTTTCTGTCAAATTCATAATCAGCAAGTTTCTTACCAGAATCGAAATGCAGCTTTTTATCCACTGTTATGATGGTAATAGGTGATTTGATTTTCCTCGCAAACTGTTCAATCTTATATGTCATGTCATACATTTCTCCGTTAAAATATATCGCT
>CALCRR010000260.1 GCA_937894495.1 uncultured Ruminococcus sp.
TTTTGTCCGGCTTCTGGAAGGTCACCGTAAGACCAAAGCGGTCGGAAAGGGACAAAAGCTCCTGCATGGTATCTCTGAAATGTATCTCGTCCCCCTTGCGTGCAGAGAATGTCTCCCTCACCAGATGTCTGCGGTTAGATGTGGCATAGATCACCAGATTTGAAGCAGTCGATGAAACGCTGCCCTCCAGTATAGCTTTAAGCGCCGCATAGTCGTTGTCGTCCTCGGTAAAGGAAAGATCATCAATAAAAATAATGAATTTAAGGGGATTTTTGCTGATATTCTCAACAATGGTGGGTATCTCATGCAGCTGCTTTTTTTTCAGCTCTATGAGCCTCAGCCCCTTTGGCGCATATTCGTTGGCGATAGCCTTGACGGTCGATGACTTACCCGTGCCGCAGTCGCCGTATAGCAGCACATTGTTAGCAGGCTTGCCCGAGAGCAGCGCCAGAGTGTTGGCTATCACCTGACTGCGCTTCTCCTCATAGTTGTGCAGCTGAGAGAGCTTTATGGGGTCGGGGTACTCAACAGGAGTTATCAAGCCCTCCTTTACCACGAATACGTGATATTTTGAGTAAACGCCGTAGCCCACCTGACCTATGGCGTGTACCCTGTCGGCATAAGTTTTTGAAAAGTCAAGAGCACTGGTCCTGTATTCGGGCAGAAAACCGTCATAATCTATGCGGCTTGTAAGCTCGCTGCACGGGACAGACGCAAGCTCCTGCAGAAATTCCAGCTCATTGGCAAGGCAGTTATCCAGCAGTGTTCCCGTTGGCAGACCCTCGCCTTTTCTGAGTATGAAGATGTTCTCGTCCTCCAGAATGAGCCTGAGCACATACTTGGTAAGATCCTCGCTTTTGGGATAAAGATGTGATATAAGATCGGTATATCTTTCTATCGCCAGCTGTGTATCGTTCTGCAAAGCGGCACTTATGGTATCTGCCATATCAGTAATTACAGGGTCTTTTCGCAAATTTTTGAATATCACCAGGGTTTTAAGCCCTGTGGTCATCATTTTCAGATCAGTCATAAATTTACACCTCTAAAGTATATGTTATCATCATTATATAACATTTTTTCGGATTAGTCAATGATTAATTATTTAGCCATTGACAAGAGGGGACAAGATGTTGTATAATATTATATATTGGTATGTAAATTTGATCTGTAAAGGAGCTGCTGTTATGTCAGTATACAGAATTTATGTTGAAAAAAAGCCTGAGTTTGCCGTTGAAGCTGATTCGCTGCTGAGCGGTATCAAGTCTGCACTGGGACTTGAAGGACTGAAAGGTCTGAGAGTCGTAAACCGCTATGACGCCGAGGGTCTGCCGCTTAATGATTTCAAGCTGGCTGTGCCCGTGGTATTCTCCGAGCCTGCGGTAGATGTTACCTACGATCACCTGCCTGCGGTGGGAGCTGATGAACAGATATTTGCAGTTGAGTATCTGCCCGGTCAGTTTGACCAGAGGGCTGATTCCTGCGCACAGTGTATCTCTCTGCTGACAGCAGGCAAAAGACCTGTTATAAAGTCCGCAAGGATATACATAGTATCGGGAGAGCTCAGCGATGAAGAGCTTTTGCAGATAAAGAATTATATGATAAACCCCGTTGAGTCAAGAGAGGCTTCGCTTGACGAGTTTGATACTCTTGATATCAAGTACGATATACCCACCACTGTTGATACAGTTGACGGCTTTATCTACTCCACCGAGGAGGAGCTGAATGAAATGCTCACCGACCTCGGTCTTGCTATGGATCTTGACGATATCAAGTTCTGTCAGGATTATTTCAAGAATACCGAAAAGAGAAATCCTACCATTACAGAGATAAGAATGATAGATACCTACTGGTCGGACCACTGCCGCCATACCACCTTCTCGACCATAATCGACAATGTGGATATCGAGCCTGAGTATGTGGCTGCTACCTTTGCGGATTATGTTAAGGCAAGAAAGGATCTGTATGCAGGCAGAACGGACAAGCCTGTTACTCTTATGGACCTTGCCTGCTTCGGCGCAAAGCAGCTCAAAAAGGCAGGCAAGCTGAAAGACCTTGATGAGAGCGAGGAGATAAATGCCTGCTCGGTAAAGATAAAGGTTGACGTTGACGGTGTTGATGAGGACTGGCTTTTGATGTTCAAAAACGAGACTCACAACCACCCCACCGAGATAGAGCCCTTCGGCGGTGCGGCTACCTGTCTGGGCGGCGCTATCAGAGACCCCCTGTCGGGACGCTCCTATGTATATCAGGCAATGAGAGTTACAGGTGCAGGCAATCCGCTGGTGCCTGTTGAGGACACTATCGCAGGTAAGCTGCCTCAGAGAAAGCTGGTGGTGGGCGCTGCCAACGGCTATTCCTCCTACGGCAACCAGATAGGTCTGGCTACAGGTCATGTCAATGAGATATATCACCCCGGCTATGTTGCCAAGAGAATGGAGATAGGCGCAGTTATCGGCGCAGCTCCTGCTTCAAACGTAAGGCGTGAAAGACCTGCCCCCGAGGATATAGTTATCCTTCTGGGCGGCAAAACAGGAAGAGACGGCTGCGGCGGCGCTACAGGCTCGTCTAAATCCCACACCCTGCACTCGCTGGAGACCTGCGGTGCCGAGGTGCAGAAGGGTAATGCTCCCGAAGAGAGAAAGCTGCAGAGACTTTTCAGAAACCCAGAAGTCACCGCAATGATAAAGCGCTGCAATGATTTCGGCGCAGGCGGTGTTTCGGTGGCTATCGGCGAATTGGCTGACGGCTTGCAGATAAACCTTGACCTTGTTACTAAAAAGTATGACGGACTTGACGGCACAGAGCTGGCTATCTCCGAGTCGCAGGAGAGAATGGCTGTTGTTATCGCCAGGGAGGACCTCGAAAGGTTCATGAGCGAAGCTGCCAGAGAGAACCTTGAAGCTACAATGGTCGCAAGAGTTACCGAAGAGCCTAGGCTGAGAATGAACTGGAACGGCAATACCATTGTTGACCTTTCAAGAGAGTTTCTTAACTCAAACGGCGCTGAAAAGCATACCGATATCGAGGTGGCAACACCTGTATTCGCTCAGGAAGCAAACAATGAGGACACCGCCGACAGGTGGGAGGGTATGATATCAAACCTCAACATCTGCTCACAAAAGGGTCTGGTAGAGAGATTTGACTCGACTATCGGCGCAGGAACAGTGCTCATGCCCTACGGCGGCAAGTATCAGAACACACCTACACAGGCAATGGCTGCAAAGCTGCCCGTTCTTGAGGGCGAGACCACCACAGCATCTGTTATGGGCTGGGGCTTCGACCCGTTCCTTTCAAGTGTCAGCCCCTATCACGGCGCAATGTCGGCTGTGGTAGAGTCTGTTTCAAAGGTCATCGCAGCAGGCGGTACCTATGAGCACAGCTGGCTCACATTCCAGGAGTATTTTGAGAGAACACAGAATAATCCCTCACGCTGGGGCAAGCCTTTCTCGGCGCTGCTGGGCGCATACAAGGCACAGATCGAGCTGGGTATAGGCTCTATCGGCGGCAAGGACTCAATGTCGGGCACTTTCGAGAATATTGATGTTCCGCCTACGCTGGTATCCTTTGCGGTATCTACAGCAAAGACCGATAAGATAATCTCTCAGGAGTTCAAAAAAGCAGGCTCAAAGGTGATACTCCTCAGACCTGAGTATGATGCGAACAGACTGGTCAACTTCAAGTCCCTTAAAACAGTGTTTGAAAAGGTGGAGAAGCTGATCGCCGAGGGAAAGGTGCTCTCATGCTGGTCAGTGGCTTACGGCGGCGTTTCAGAGGCTATCGCAAAGATGTCTTTCGGTAATAAGATCGGCTTTAAATTCACCGATAAGGTAGAGCCTGTTGAGCTGTTCAGAGCCTGCTACGGCAGCTTTGTTATCGAGCTTGCAGAGGGCGTTGAGACCGATGAAAGAGTTATCGGCGAGACTATTGACGAATACAAGATAATCTCAGATAACTACACAATAGATATAAACAAGCTGCAAAAGCTTTGGGAAAGCAAGCTGGAGCCTGTTTATCCCATACACGTTAAAGAGCCCGATAAGAAGCCCGAGGTATACAGCTACTCAGCACAGGAGAGAAGATCGCCTGCAATAAAGGCAGCAAGACCGAGAGTTCTTATACCCGTATTCCCGGGTACAAACTGCGAGTATGATACCGCAAGAGTATTTGAAAAAGCAGGAGCAGAGACAGAGATATTTGTTGTCAGAAATCTTTCCGAGCAGGCTATAAAGGAGTCTGTTGACGCTATGGAAAGAAAGATAAAGCATTCGCAGATAGTTATGCTCCCCGGCGGCTTCAGCGGCGGCGACGAGCCTGACGGCAGCGGCAAGTTTATAGTTTCTTTCCTGAGAAATCCCAAGCTCACCGACGCTATACACGACCTTCTCAAAAACAGGGACGGTCTTATGCTCGGTATCTGCAACGGCTTCCAGGCGCTTGTCAAACTGGGTCTTGTGCCATATGGCGAGATAGTTGATATGAGAAACGACTCGCCTACACTGACCTTCAACACCATTGCAAGACACCAGTCAAAGATGGTAAATACAAGGATAGCATCAAACAAATCGCCCTGGCTTGCAGGCTGTGAGGTGGGTGATATCCATTCGGTAGCAATATCCCACGGCGAGGGCAGATTTGTCGCAACTGACGAGGAGATAGCAAAACTTGCCGAAAACGGTCAGATAGCTACCCAGTATGTTGACTTTGATGGTCAGCCCACATTTGATATACACTGCAACCCCAACACATCTTTCCAGGCTATCGAGGGCATAACCTCCCCCGATGGCAGAGTTCTCGGTAAAATGGGTCACTCAGAGAGAATGGGCAGCGGCGTCTGCATAAATGTCCCCGGTGTTAAGGATCAGAAGATATTTGAGAGCGGAGTTAATTACTTCAAATAGAATTTAGGCATAGTTAAAGGGCGGATAACTCCGCCCTTTGCTTTGGAGGAGCTATGGAAAGTCATATCAAGCTTTTGGCAATATATCTTATAGCGGTGAATGTCATAGCATTTCCGGCTTACGGCATAGATAAGCTGAAAGCAAAGGCAAACGCATGGAGAATACCCGAAAAGACCCTTATAGGGCTTGGTGTGCTTGGCGGCTTTGCAGGCGCACTTCTGGCTATGAAGTTGTTTCACCATAAAACCAGACATGGCTATTTCTGGGCTGCAAATATTTTGTCATTGGTCTTATGGGCTTTTATCATATGGAGAATAGCAAAATAGCATTAAAGGCACAGCCGTGATCATCGGCTGTGTTTTTTAGTATAAATCGCAGACAACCGGTCGTAAGCTGCCAGGCGCTGGTCGTTAGAGTGCTAGTGGCTGGAAAACGATTTTGCAAGGTTCGCGCAGCGTCACAAAATACTAGCCGCCACAAAAGCACCCCCTCCCCTCCGGGGAGGACTCGATATCTTGCCCACTCCACAATAGTGCGACAGGTGGGGGAATTACCCCGTCCGGTGAGGACACGAGGACTTGAAAAAGGGGGGAATATGTAGTATAATAAAGAAAACCGCCGACAGACGGCGCTTTAACTGCAACTCCCGAATAAAAAAGAGGTTATCATTATGGATATAAAAGCACTGATATTTGACATGGACGGACTTATGGTAGATACCGAAAAGCTGCTCTCACGGTTCTGGTGTGAGGCGGCAGCGTTTTACGGCTGGGAAATGACAAGGGAGCACGTGCTCGGCATACGCTCACTGGCGGCAAAATATGCCGCACCTAAGCTGAGAGCCGAGATAGGTGAGGATTTTGACTACCGGAAGGTGCGCCTGAAGCGTATAGAGCTTATGAACAGCTTTATTGCAAAAAACGGCATAGAAAAAAAGCCGGGGCTCGATGAGCTGATAGAATACGGCAAAAACAGGGGGCTGAAGCTGGCTGTCGCCACCGCCACCGATAATGTGCGCACCGAGATGTATCTCACATCTATCGGGGTGTATGATAAGTTCGATAAGGTCATATGCGGCAATATGGTCAAGGCAAGCAAGCCAGACCCCGATATCTACCTGACCGCTTCAAAAGAGCTGGGGCTGCCGCCGCAGCAGTGTATAGCGCTGGAGGACTCCCCTAACGGCATAAAGTCTGCCCACACCGCAGGCTGCGTGCCTGTGTTCGTCCCCGACCTGTCACAGCCCGACCCCGAGACCCAAAAGCTCATGTTCGCCTGCTGCGAAACTCTGGCACACGTTATACCTGTGATAGACAGCTGTAAATGATATATATTGTACCTCACGTTTTCCCCCGGGGGGGGGAGAAAATAATACCAAATAATAAAGAAGGTGACCCCATGACAAAAAAAGATATTTTTATACTGCTGGCGGCAGGTGCGGCTGTCATCGGGGCAGCTTTTAATGTTGAGATACAAACTCCCGAGGAGTTTTACTCCGCCCACCCCGACGCCGTTACCGAGGACAGCGACTGGGTCACTCTTACGGTGGAGTGCCGAAGCATTGCCCACCGCAAGGGCTATGATAAAACCCTGCCCGAAAACGGGGTGCTGATCGACGGCGAGAAATATGTGCTCACTAAGGACGAAACGGTTTTTGAGGTGATATCAAAGGCTGCCGCATATCAGCGCCTGCCCCTTGACCACAGCGGCGGCAGGAATATCTATATAACAGGTATCGACGGCATTTATGAGTTCGACTTCGGGGCGCAGTCGGGGTGGCTTTATACCGTCAACGGCATCGCCCCCGATATAAACTGCGGCGAGTACCGTCCAAAATCGGGGGACGAGATAGTTTTTAAATATGTTGATACTTACTACAGGGGGGCAGGTATGTCATGAGATATTTTCACCCCCTATCAAAGCTTACCGCAGTCATCGCCCTGCTGCCTGTGATAATGTTCTGCACCTCGCTGACTGCCGCAGGGCTGGGGCTTGCGGCAGCGGTTGTGGGGCTTACGATAACAAGGGGCGGCAGGTACGGCGCTAAAGCGCTGTTTTTAAGCCTTGGCGCTGCGGTGCTCATCGCACTTACAAATCCCCTTATATCCCACAGGGGCGCAACACCGCTTTTGTTTATAAACGGCAGAGCTTATACCCTTGAAGCCATGCTGTTCGGCTTTGACCTGGGGCTGTCAGCCGCCGCAGTTATCGCCCTGCTCACCCTTTTGCAGGATATGACCAGGCGTGAAGAGCTGCTGGCGCTGATGGGCAGATTTTCGCCAAAGCTGGCACTGGCGGTGTCTATGAGCCTTGGCTTTGTGCCGAAAATACGCAGAAAAACCGCCGATATATCCTCGGCGCAGCTGACCTCGGGGCTGCTGAGGGGAGAGAGCTGCACCGACAGGGTCGTTTCATCAGGCAGAGTTTTCATGGCTGCCGCAGCATGGTCAGCCGAAGCCGCTGCCGAGACCGCACAGGTGATGAACTCAAGGTGCTACGGCATGGCAAGGCTGTCAAAAAGCTCTGCCGCCAAGCCAAAAGCCCGTGATAAAGCCATTTGCGCAGCTTCACTGCTGCTTATGGCGGTAACTGCCGCACTATATGCCAAGGGGGGCAGGCAGTGGTTCTACCCAAGGCTGAATACTGAGGACTGGGCTGTGTCTGCACTGTTTGCCGTCAGCTTTGCAGCCCAGTGCCTGCTGCCTGTTTTTATGGCTGCCTTTATAAAAAAGCTGGGGGGCAAAATGCGTTAAGATTGCCAAGATATGGGCTTTTTTAAGCTGCCGATTTGTTGCGTTCATAAAAATTTTGTTCGTAAACGATTAGAATTGTTAATAAATTATTATACCTCTTGCTAATTTCTCAAAACGTGGTATAATATAACTATAGGTGTGTAAAATTTCTATAGTTTACAGAAATTTTATAGAGTGTAAATGATCGCCGAGGGCGAAAAAATATTATTTATGAGGTGATGATCATGACAGAAAAAGAACTTTATCAGCTGTGGTGTGAAAAGGCTGTTGACGATCCCGATCTGCAGACCGAGCTAAAGGCTATCGAGGGCGATGACGAAGCTATCCAGGACAGATTTTACAGAGACCTTGAATTTGGTACAGGCGGTCTGAGAGGTGTTATCGGCGCAGGCGCATTCAGGCTCAACGTCTACACTATCAGGCGTGCTACACAGGGTCTGGCTGACTATGTTAACGAGGCTTACAGCGACCCCGCAGTTGCTATCTCCTACGACTCGAGAATAAAGTCTGATGTTTTTGCCAAGGAGGCTGCGGCTGTTCTGGCTGCCAACGGCATCAAGGCTTATATCTATACAGAGCTTATGCCCACACCCTGCCTTTCATGGGCTGTCAGGGAGCTGAAATGCCAGGCAGGTATAATGGTAACAGCATCACACAACCCTGCTAAGTATAACGGCTATAAGGTCTACGGCGATGACGGCTGCCAGATCACCCTTGACGCTGCCAACGCTGTTATCGGTAAGATAAACGCTGTTGATATGTTCGGCGGCGCTAAGACCGTAAGCTTTGAGGAAGGACTGGCTTCGGGCAAGATAGAGTATATCGGTCAGGAGGTCATCGACAAGTATCTTGATAAGGTTTCCGAGCAGGGCATACATACCGACCTTGTGGCTGACAGCGGACTTAAAGTGGTATACACACCTCTCAACGGTACAGGCAATAAGCCCGTAAGAGCTATACTCAAAAAGATCGGCATCAAGGAAGTCACAGTAGTTCCCGAGCAGGAGCTGCCCGACGGCAACTTCCCCACCTGCCCCTTCCCGAACCCTGAGATAAGAGAAGCTCTGCAAAAGGGACTGGAGCTTTGCGAGACTGTAAAGCCCGACCTGCTGCTGGCTACCGACCCCGACTGTGACAGAGTAGGCATAGCTGTGCCCGACCCCGACGGCAATTATGTGCTGTTCTCGGGCAATGAGGTAGGCGCTCTGCTGCTCAAATACATCTGCCAGGAGAGGACTGCACTGGGCACAATGCCTGAAAAGCCGGTGGCTGTTAAGACTATAGTTACTACAGATATCTGCCAGAAGATAGCTGACGAGTTCGGCGTTGAGCTGAGGAACGTGCTCACAGGCTTCAAATTCATTGGCGAGCAGATCGGTTTCTTAGAGCAGGACAACGAGGCTGACAGATACATCTTCGGCTTTGAGGAGAGCTACGGCTACCTTGCAGGCTCTTATGTAAGAGATAAGGACGCAGTTGTGGCTTCCATGCTTATCTGCGAGATGGCTGCTTTCTACAGAACAAAGGGCATTTCGCTGCTCAAGGCAAGGGAGGAGCTGTACAAGCAGTACGGCAACTATCTCCACAGCCAGGAGAGCTTCCAGTGCGAGGGTGCAAGCGGTATGGAGAGAATGAAGCAGATCATGTCAGACCTGCGCACCAACGGTCCTAAGGAGATAGGCGGTCTGAAGGTAGTATCAGTTGCAGACTATGTGGCTTCAGAGCAGACCGACACTGCAACAGGCGAGAAGACCATTCTCACTCTGCCCAAGTCAGATGTGCTTGCATTCAACCTTGAACAGGGCGCAAGCGTTATCATCAGACCCTCAGGCACAGAGCCAAAGATAAAGGCTTACTACACAACTATCGGCGATACAAGAGCCGATGCAGAGGCTCAGGAAGCAAAGCTCAAAGCAGATTTCAAGGCAGTGCTCGGCTTCTGATAAAAAATACCAAACAAAAAATAAAGATCCCCGAGGTAAGGTCCTTGGGGATCTTTTCAATTCTTTACTTGTCAAGCGTCTCAATGAGCTCCTTCATATCCTTGCTTATCCGCTCATATTCGTAATCGTGAACGTAGTGTCCGCAGTCCAGCTTTATCAGCTTGCCGTCAGATGATGCGTCGACCATTGCCTGCATACCGCCTTCCCACAGCTTGTCATCTTTATTGTCGGCTGAAATATACATTATCATCGGGGTGTTCGGCAGGGGCATTGAGTTGAGTTCTTCCTGCAGATCCCTCTCGAGATCGTTGTCACCCTCTCTCAGCACGGTATCATTAAGGCTATTTTTACAATACAGCTCCTTGAATATCTGCCTCTCCTCATTGGAGAGAGTCCCCGAGCGGTCTACCTCGAATATCCGCAAAACGCCTGTATATTGGAAGAACTTATAAATAGGCAGTATTTTCTTCATGCTGTCACGCTCGGAGGTAAGTGTGCTTTCGTCCTTGCAGTTAGGCGTACACATATCAAGACCCACTATCGCCTCCACCTCATCGGGATACTTCTGCGCCCAGAGTGCAGCCTCATAGCCCGAAAATGAGTGAGCACACAGCACATAAGGCGCTTTGATTCCTGCCTTTTCAAGCGCTTCTCTGTCCTGACGAAGTATGGTATCCATGTCACGCTCACCGTCGTTCTCATCGCTGAAACCGTAGCCGAACTTTTCAACAACGACAATTTTATATTCATCGCTGAGTCTGCTGTAAAGTGCCTTGAAATCAAGTATCGGCGATGCAGTGCCATAGCCCGACAGAAATACTATGGTGTGGTCGCCCTCACCCTCGGTGTATATGCTCATATTGTGACCGTCCACCTCAACAAGCTGCCCCAGGGGCGTTTCGTAAAGGTCTTTGTTCTTTTTGAACATTATCTGATTATATACCGTCATGATGATAAGAAACAGCGTTATCAGTATCAGAAGTACGAGCAAAACTTTACCTGTGACCTTCAATGCTTTTTTCATATTCATTTCTCCGTTATCCTGCCGTATAATAATGAGCTGTACAAGGCTTGCCGCTACTCATATTCTTTGGCTATTTTAAGCTTGCCCTCGTCTATCAGTTCCTTTATCCGCTCATAGGGCACGGGCTTTGAGAACAGGTAGCCCTGAGCTCTTTCGCAGCCTATGGAAGCCAGAAAATCAAACTGGTCGTTTTGCTCAACGCCCTCCGTCAGCGAGACCATGCCCAGCTGCTGGGTAAGGCTGACGATGTTGCTGAGTATCGGTCGGGTCTTGTCGTTATCGGAAAAGCCCGACAGGAAATTCATATCAATTTTAAGCACATCGAACTGGTAGTCTTTAAGCACGTTCAGCGATGAATAGCCGCTGCCGAAGTCGTCCAGCCAGACCTTATAGCCCGACTCTTTGAGGGAGCGCATGGCTTTTTTGAGAAGATCCTGCTGCTCGGTGAGAGCGCTCTCGGTTATCTCCACGTCGATAAAGCGCTGGGGCACGTTATACTTTTCAGCCAGCCGTTTCAGCTCGCCCACTATGTCGCAAAGCTCAAAGTCAAGGCGTGAGAAGTTTATGGAAACAGGCGCAAAGGGGTAGCCCTTGTCATAAGCCTCCTTATAAGCCTTGCAGACCTCCTCGATAACGCAGATATCCAGCTTATGTATCTGCCTGTGCTCTTCAAGCACGCCGATAAATGCCCCGGGGGGCAGCAGACCGTAGGTGGGGTCAAGCCAGCGTGCCAGTGCCTCAAAGCCCACTATCGACTTATCCTTGGTGGAGACCACAGGCTGGTAATACACCTTGATATAGCCGTTTTCAATGGCAGTATCAATGTTATTTACGATGTACTGCTTCAAGCGGAACTTCTCTTCAAGAGTTTTGTCATATAGCCTGTAGTTCCTGTCAAAATGCTTCTTTATGCTGTTGCAGGCAAATCTCGCACGGTCGCAGGCAAGACTGGGGTCTGTCTCATGCTCGCCATGAGGGCGGAAGGCGCCGCATTTCAGCTCGATATGCACCTCGTCGTCATAGCTCCTGAGCTTTGCGGTTATCTGCCCGATTATCTTCTCGCTCCCCTCATACCTTGTGAGCACCACAAAGTGGTCATCTGAAAAGCGTGATACCAGCGAGCCCGAGAAGGACTCGTTTATAAGCTTTGCCGTATCTATCAGCAGCTTGTTGCCCTCATGGAAGCCGTATTTTTCGTTGTAATACTTGAAATTCTCAATATCGAAAAACAAAAACACCACATTGTTTTTATCAGTGGTGACATAGCTGAGCAGCTTTTTAGCCTCACTGCGGAAATACACCATGTTATGTATGCCCGTCAGCTCGTCCTCCACAGATATTTTGGTGAGGTATGCGTTCACCTCTTCCAGGTCCTCGTCCTTCTGCGCCTGCGAAAGGGTCTTGTTGTAGTTTGAGATACAAAACAGCAGGGTGGAGAGCCACATTGTAAATCCGTTTATCTTTACGCCGTCGCCAAGCCCGGGCTTTACCTTTGTAAAATCCACAACTCCCGTAAAACCGCCAACGGTGCTGAGGTCTATCAAGCCGCTTATCCTGTAATAGAACACCAGATACGACGCTGTGAGCACCAGAAAGCCCAGCCAGGGTCTCCACACCAGCAGGCAGATAACGAAAAGCTCCATAGTCAGAAATGTCAGCATCTGACCGCCTGTGGCGTAGCTGTTGACAGATATGATGATACCGAAATTTATGCACACGAATGAGAATATGTACATGACCGTAAGGCTGTGCCACTTTTTCTCCTGCTTATCTGCGATAAGTATGACTGAAAAGGCTATCATGGTGATGCCTGCCCCCAGCAGGATCATATAGTTTTGCAAATCAGACACGGTCTTTTCGCTGCGGGGGTATTTTATGAGCATAGAGACCTCATAAACGCAGACCGCTGCCGACAGCACTATGGATATTATGCCCAGCCACCGCACCTTGTGCTTTTTATACAGCGCCCTCACCGCATACAAAAGCATAAGTATGCCCGATGACAGCAGCAGAAAATAGTTGGTATAATACTTCTCCACCAACGACCAGAAAACCGGCTGCAGGTGGTCTGTGAATATGCTCAGGGTCATGCGCTCGATCATCCACAGCTCCAGCACGATGACCACCACTGACATATAAATGCTCGCCCTCATATTGGTCATATAAAAATATTCACGCACATAATCAGTCTGCTTATCTATACCTATCCACTTTTTCAGCGTATCACCGAATTTTGCCACAATAACACCGCCCTGCTGCCTTGATTTACTTGCTTATTTAAGGCTATATATTTAATTATAGTACAATTTGCCATAATTGTCAATCATTCAGCAGAGATTTTTGAAAAAATGCACAAAAAAAACCGCAGAGCTTTTATACTCTGCGGTGGTTTTTGGTATATCAACTGTTCTCAGGCTTCGTCGTAATTCTGCAAAGCGTCATAGCCCTGCTCGCCTGTTCTCACCTTAACAACGTTCTCGATAGGATAGATGAACAGCTTGCCGTCGCCGTAGTTGCCTGTGTAGAGGGCAGACCTTGCTGCGTCGACCACCTTGTTTACAGGCACTGCGCAAACAACTATCTCAGCCTTTACCTTAGGCAGCAGGTTCATCTCGATACTTGTACCTCTGTAGAAATGGCGCTGACCGTTCTGCATACCGCAGCCCAGAACATGGGTTATGGTTATGCCCGTAACGTCGATAGCCTCCATAGACTGTATAAATTCGTGGAGCTTCTGCTCTTTGAAAACCACTACTATCTTGGTCATCTTGGGTGAGCTGTCGGGGCTGGGCGCTACATAGCTCTCCACCTCCACTGCCTTTTCAACAGATACGGGAACTTTCTTGACGCTCTTGGCGTCGTCCTTGGTGTAGCCGTAGATGGACACATCGTTTACCGAGGGTGCAAAGTCAGCATATGAAGAGATAAGTCCGTGCTCGGTAACGTCCAGACCGATGATCTCCTCCTGCTCAGAGGCTCTCAGACCGATGGTGTGCTTGATGATAAGGAATGTTACTGTGATAGATACCGCTGCCCATGCAGCAACGCTTGCAAAGCCTAAAAGCTGTAATCCCAGCTGCTCAAAGCCGCCGCCGTAGAAAAGACCCTCAGCCTTGATGCCGCCCTGCTCAAGCTGGATAGCATAGCCGGGGGCTGACTTTGTTGCAAAAAGTCCCACTGCGATAGTTCCCCAGATACCGTTCATCATATGTACTGCCACAGCGCCCACAGGGTCGTCTATATGCAGCTTGTAATCAAGGAACCATACGCCGAAGCATACCAGCAGACCTGAAACTACACCCACCAACAGCGAGCCCAGGCAGTCCATTACATCACAGCCTGCGGTTATGCCCACAAGTCCTGCCAGCGAAGCGTTAAGGCACATTGAAACATCAGGCTTGCCGTATTTGAGCCATGTGAATACCATGCAGGTAACTGTAGCTACAGCAGGGGCTACTGTTGTGGTGAGGAAGATAGAGTCCAGCT
>CALCRR010000261.1 GCA_937894495.1 uncultured Ruminococcus sp.
ATTTCTACAGCTACGACCAGAACTGGACAGGCAAACACGACCCCTGCACCAAGGTCAAGCATACCTACAGCCACTTCTACGGCGTGCTCAGACCCAAAGATCAGTCCAAGATAACAGGCACGCTGCCGACTCTGGACAGTAAGGGCATGAAGCAGGGTGATAAGAACTTGGGCGTGTATGAGCTGAAAAGTCTGCTGTCGCTGGCTGAGAGTAAAGGTATCATCAAAACCCATATATCTGTTGACAGCGGCTTTGGGGCTGGGACGGCTGCTGTGGTCAACCAGCTGCTTGCCAAGTGGGGGTATAGGCAGAATGGGGTTGTTGGGGAAGGGTTTGTGAAAAAGTTGATTGAGATAGTAAAATAATATGTGAAAGTAAAAGACCTGCCGAAATAAACTCGGCAGGTCTTTTTATGATGCCTGTTTTACATTAAAAATACGCTCAATTTTACGTACAATAGTCTGGCTTTTCTAAATCATCACAACACTTCTCCCTACGAAAAACCGCAAAAATTTCTCACCCAATTTGAAAGTGTTTAAGGATTATTTAATAATTGCCATGTTATAATGCAAACAGTGAAAGACGAAAGGGGAAAGGACAATGTATCTGAGAATACTTAAAAAAGACCTGAGACGCAAGAAAACAATGAATATCATAATTTTGTTGTTTGTGATACTGGCGTCAATGTTCGTTGCCTCCAGCGTGAACAATATTGTGTCGGTGACGACTGCGCTGGACAGCTTTTTTGAAAAAGCAGGCGTGCCCGATTATTTCGTGGCGACCATGGGCAAGAGCAGCGGCGAAAGCGTGGAGGACGTGCTTGATGACAAGCTCTGCAGCCGTATCGGAAAAGAGGAGATATTCTACCTTTCAGCCCAGAATATAACCCTTGACGGCAAAGAGGTCGAAAGTATCGACAATACTGTTTTTATACAGTCGGCAGACCATCTGCAGATAAAGCTTTTTGATAAAAACGACAAGGAGCTTGAAAATGTGGCAGAGGACGAGATATGGATATCCCAGAAGGTGCTGGATAAGGACGAGATCAAGGTGGGAGATACACTTAAAGTCGAGCTGTTGGGCACCGAAAAAGAGTTTAAGGTCGCAGGCGGCGTAAAGGACGCCATCTTCGGCTCGGGACTTATGGGAAATATAAGGATAATAATGAACGACAAGGACTTTGAGATATTTAACTCAAACGACGAGCTTGCTGCATACAGCGGCAGCCTTTACTATCTGGATACCGATGATGTGCAGGCTGTTGAGACCAAGCTCAACTCATCTGACGTGTCTGTGGTTTTCCAGGGTGCAAAGTCGATTATCAGGATGTCGTATGTAATGGACATGGTCATAGCAGGTATGCTGCTGGTGGTGAGCATTTGCCTTATAGTGATCTCCTTCGTGGTGCTGCGCTTTACCATAACCTTCACCCTTACCGAGGAGTTCAGAGAGATAGGCGTTATGAAGGCGATAGGTCTTAAAAAGGGATATATCCGCAGGCTCTACATCGTTAAATATGCGGCTATCGCAGTTATAGGCTCAGCTTTGGGATTTGCAGCCAGCATACCCTTCGGCAAAATGCTGCTGGGCATGGTATCACAGTCGGTGATGATGGAGAATGAAAACGGCATACTTGTAAATCTTCTGTGCTCGCTGGCAGTTGTAGTGATAATACTTTTCTTCTGCTACGGCTGCACACGCAAGGCTGATAAATACTCACCTCTGGACGCTATCCGCAGCGGTGAGACAGGCGAGCGCTTCCGCAAAAAGAGCCTTATGCGCCTTGGTAAGAGCAGGCTTAACACCACCTCATTCATGGCTGTCAACGATATACTCAGCAGCCCCAGGAGGTACTCGATAATAGTTATAACCTTTACCATCTGCCTGCTGCTCACCCACATAGTCGATACCTCGGCAAACACCCTGCGCAGCGGCGATATGGTAGAAACTCTGGGAATGCACCTAAGCGATGTTTATATTGCAGACGGCAAGAAAATGATGAGCTATATGACCGACGGCGGACGTGAAAAGCTCGACCGGGACATGGCAGACATGGAGCAGCTGCTGGCAGATAACGATATGCCCGGCAAGGTAAGCTTTGAGATGATGTACAGGCTGGGCTATGAGTTTGACGGAAACCTGGTCAAATCCACCACCCTGCAGGGAATAAACACAGATATCAATGACTACTCCTACATCGAGGGCACAGCCCCCCGGGACGCTGACGAGGTGGCAGTCACAAGGATAACCGCAGACGCGTTGGGTGCAGACATTGGCGACAAGATAACCATGCACATGGGTGATGAGCGCAGAGAGTTCATCATAACCGCCATTTATCAGTCAATGAACAATCTGGGCGAGGGCGTAAGGCTGCACCCCGACCTTGATATAAGCTTTGAATACGCCAACGGTTTTCTGTACTATGTGATAGATTTTGACGATGACCCCACTGAAAAGGTGATCAGCGACCGCATTGAAAAGCTTAAAGATATATACGGCAGCGGCGTAGAGGTACTTACCCCCGGACAGGTGGCAGAGGATACCACAGGAGTAGCCTCGGTGCTTGATCTGGTAGAAAAGCTGGTGCTGGTGCTGTCGGCAGTGATAATTATACTGGTAACGGTACTTATGGAGCGCTCCATGATATCCAAGGAGCTGGGAGAGATAGCGGTGCTTAAAGCAGTAGGCTTCTCTGACATGGCGGTGGTGCTGTGGCACACAAAGCGTTTTGCAATAACCTCTGTGATATCCACACTGCTCTGCATGGCTCTTTCGCTGCCTGCGACAAAGCTTGCGATAAACCCCGTATTCTCAATGATGGGCGCATTCAACGGTGTATCATACCACCCAAGATACTTAGTGATATTCCTTATCTACCCTGTGGTATTTTTAGTGATAATGGCACTCAGCGCATTCATGACAGCGCTTTATACAAGAAAGATCAAGGCTTCGCAGACAGCAGGCATTGAGTAACTGATAATTATTGATACCGATAAAAAGGAGAAAGCTACTATGGAAAAGATACTTGAAGTTAAGGACCTTTGCAAGACCTATATAAGTGATAAGAGACAGAACAACGTACTGAGAAACGTGAGCTTTACCGTCAGCGAGGGCGAGATGGTGGCGATAATGGGGCCCTCGGGCTCGGGCAAATCTACGCTGCTTTACTCGGTATCGGGCATGGATAAGCTGACCTCGGGCGAGGTAAAGTTCTGCGGCAGAGACATTTCAAAGCTCAGCGACAACGAACTTGCGGCGTTAAGGCTTGATGACATGGGATTTATCTTCCAGCAGATGTATATGCTCAAAAACCTGACGGTGCTTGATAACATTATCCTGCCTGCCTGCCGCTCAGACAAGATAAGCGAGAGCCGCAGCGAGACTGTGAAAAGGGGAGAGGACCTTATGCGCAGGCTGGGCATTATCGAGACTGCAAACAACGATATCAACGAGGTATCGGGCGGTCAGCTGCAGCGTGCCTGCATTTGCCGCAGCATGATAAACGACCCTAAAATGATCTTCGCCGATGAGCCCACAGGCGCACTCAACCGCACATCTTCCGAGGAAGTAATGGACGAACTGGCAAAGCTGAACGCTGACGGCACCACCATCGTGCTGGTAACTCACGACGCCAAGGTAGCAGCCAAGTGCACCAGGGTGCTGTTCATAGAGGACGGCAGCATAAAAGGCGAATACTCCCTTGAAAAATACACCGACCCCTCAAAGCTGAGAGAACGTGAACGCAGCCTCAACGCCTGGCTAATGGAAATGGGCTGGTAGGGGGGGCGAAGCCCCCTTTATTCCCCCACCTGCCGCACTATTGTGGGGTGGGCAAGCACTCGAGTCCTCCCCGGAGGGGAGGGGGTCCTCACCGGACGGGGTATTTCCCCCACCTGCCGCACTTTTGTGGAGTAGGCAAGATATCGAGTCCTCCCCGGAGGGGGTGCTTTTATGGCGGCTAGTATTTTGATGGCTTTGCCAACCTTGCCAAATGATGACTTGGTGCGCCGCAGAAAATTTGATTAGATTTAATATCGCCCCACTAAAGCTGTGTGGAGATTTTCCGAAACTTTGCATAGGAGTGGCTTACCGCTTAATTTGGTTAAACGGCTTTCTAGCTCCTAGCTCTCTAACCACTAGTGACTTGTAGATATTATTCTACAAAATGAGCTCAATGCGTTTTTGCATTGAGCTCATACTTTTAGCACATTGTATATTAAATCACTCAGCAGCTGCTTCCATTTCGGTGATAAGCTGTCCGAACATCTCCAGTGCGTCGGTGACGGGCTTGGTGGTGGACATATCCACGCCTGCTATTTTCAGCAGTGATATGGGGTCTGTGGAGCAGCCGCTGCTTAAAAATCTTATATAGTTTTTAACTGCGCTTTCGCCCTCTTTCAGTATCTTCTGCGAAAGGGCAATGGCTGCCGAATAGCCTGTTGCGTACTGGTAAACATAGTAGTTGTAGTAGAAGTGGGGTATTCTCGCCCATTCCAGCTTTATCTCATCGTCAAGCACTATGCCGTCGCCGAAGTATAGCTTGTTGAGCTCGCCGTAGAGCTCACAGAGGGCTTCTGCGGTCAGGCTCTCGCCCCTGGCGGTCATCTCGTTTATTTTCAGCTCAAACTCTGCGAACATGGTCTGCCTGTAGAGGGTAGTCCGAAATTGCTCCAGAAAATAATTTATAAGGTATGCCTTTTCCTTCTTATCCTCGGTGGTCTTTAGCAGGTACTGCATGAGCAGCGCCTCGTTGCAGGTGGAAGCTACCTCCGCCACGAAGATGACATAGTCTGAATATACCACAGGCTGGTTTTTGTTTGAAAGATATGAGTGTATCGCATGGCCCATTTCGTGGGCGAGGGTGAACATACAGTTAAGGGTATCCTTGTGGTTGAGCATAACAAAGGGGTGTACCCTTGCGCCTGCTGAGTATGCGCCGCTTGCCTTGTTCTCGTTCTCATAAACGTCTATCCAGCGGTTGTCAAAGCCCTCTCTGAGTATATTAAGGTAGTCCTCTCCCATGGGGGCGAGGGCTTTCAGCACAGTTTCCTTGGCTTCCTCAAAGGTTATCTTCATGTCGCAGTCGGGCACAATGGGGGTGTAGAGGTCGTAGAAATGCAGCTCGTCAACTCCCAGCAGCTTTTTGCGCAGTGCCACATAGTCATACATATACCCCATGTTCTCGTGAACTGCCTTGATGAGATTTGTGTATACCTCCACAGGCACCTCGGTGCTTTGCAGGGCAGCTTCAAGGCTGGAGCTGTACCTTCTCGCCTTTGAATAAAACTGCACAGCCTTTATCTGTGCCCCCAGCGTTGCGGCACAGGTGTTTTTGAATGAGCCGTAGGCGTCGTACATGGACTTGAAGGCGGATATCCTCAGCTCTCTGTCGGCGCTCTGCACCAGGGGGATATAGCTGCCGTGGGTGACCTGGTGGGACACCCCGTCCTTATCGTAAGCGTCCTTGAATTTCAGGTCGGCGTCTGAGAACATTGAGTAGATGTTCTCTGCAGAGTCGCCCATCTCCCCCGAAAGTGCGATTATCTTCTCCTCAGCCTCCGAGAGAACGTGCTCCTTTTTGAGCCTTAGCTTGTCCAAAGCTCTTTTATAGAGTTTCAGCTCCGGCTTGTCCTCATAAAATTTATCCAGCGTTTCATCGGGTATGGATATTATCTCGGGAGTTTCAAAGCTGCCTGCTGAATTTATCTCAACATACACGTTCATAAGCATTCCCATATAGCCCTGATATTTAGGCACAGCGGTGTCCTCATCGCTTTTGCGCTGGGCATAGTTTGCAAGGCTGTCGGTGATGACCGATATCTCATCGGAAAGCTGCATGAACTCATAAAGGGCGTCGGCGCTTTGGGATATCCTGCCCTTGTAGGCGGCTATTTTTTCGGGGTAGCCCCTGAGCTTTTCCAGGTCCTGCTCCCAAGCCTCGTCGGTGGCATAAATATCCTCCAGCGCCCATGTGTGCTCCACAGGCACCTCGCTTCTCTTTGGTATTCTTTCTTCGCTCATGGTTATTTTCTCCTTCTTTTCAGTTGTTAGAAGTCAGAGGTCGGTTGACCGCATTAATGTCAGAATGCGCCGACCTCTTATTATAGTATATCACATTGCCCCGAGGTATGCAAGGACTTTTTATTGCTGTTTTTCTGCTGTTTTGGCGAATTTAATTATTAGCTATGTCAAATTTTCGGGGTTAAATATGTCATAATGCACAAAATGGAGCTGCCATATTTTTGTTATTTAACAAAAATTGTTAAGCAAATGTAAATAAGTGTTCATAGTGCTTTTGCATTTTGCACAAAGTGATATAATAATATTAGATAAATATAGGCAATTTCAACCAATGCAGATATGTGCGCAGTTGAAATACCAAAGTGTAGGAAGATCAACATAAGGGATCTATTTAAAACGGACGGAAGCAGGATATTATACACGGTCCCTGTTTCTTGCCTCTGATAAGCGAAGCGCTATTGCTTCCATAGGAGGAGGTCGGCAGCATTCATGATCACATTAAGAGGAAAATCCGTATTCGGGGGCATCGCCAGAGGTACGCTGGTGTTTTACCGCCGTGACGAGGTAAGGATAAGCAAATTAAAGGTAAATGATTACTCCCGTGAGTGGAAAAGGTACTGCAAAGCCAAGGAGCACGCCATTGAGGAGCTGGAGCAGCTGCGCATTCAGGCGGCAGACGAGGTGGGGGAGGACGATGCCCAGATATTCTATATACACGGGCTGATACTTGAGGACAGCCAGTATGAGAACCTTATCGCAGACCACATTCTCAGGCAGAAGTGCAATGCCGAGTATGCGGTGGCTGTGGCAGGGCGCACTATGGCAAAGCTCATGAGAGACTCCGACTCGGAATATATAAGAGAGCGGCAGAGCGACGTCAAGGACGTGTCGGACAGGCTCCTGAGACACCTGCAGAACAGGGCGAACACCGAGTTCAAGCTGGACGGGATATCCATAGTATGCGCTGACGACCTTATGCCCAGCGAGACGGTGATGCTGGATAAGTCAAAGGTGGCAGCCTTCTGCACCAGGGGCGGCTCCACCAATTCCCACACGGCGATACTAGCAAGGACCATGAACATACCTGCGCTGATAGGCATGGGCGACAGCCTTATTGACGAGTATGAGGGCAGATATGCCATAGTTGACGGCTACAGCGGCGTTATTTATATCGAGCCTGACGACATGACCGTAAGGCTGATGCAGCAGAAGGAGGAAGAAGAGGGCAGAAAGAGAGAGCTGCTTTTAAGGCTAAGGGGCAGAAAAAATGTTACCAGAGACGGCAGAGAATTTCAGGTATATGCCAATATCGGCAGCCTCAGCGATCTTCGGTCTGCGATAGATAATGACGCAGGTGGCATAGGTCTTTTCAGGAGCGAGTTCATGTATCTGCAGCGTGATGACTTCCCCGATGAGGAGGAGCTGTTTTACAACTACCGCCGTGTCATCGAGGAGATGAAGGGCAAGCGCGTGGTGATAAGAACGCTGGATATAGGCGCTGACAAGAACGTGGATTATTTTGAGCTTGACAAGGAGACAAACCCTGCGCTGGGAATAAGGGCGATAAGGCTTTGTCTTAAAAGGCAGGATATTTTCAGGACCCAGCTGAGGGCGCTGCTGAGGGCGTCGGCATACGGCGACCTTGCCATACTGATACCTATGATAATAGACGTTGACGAGGTCTACAGGGTGAAGAATATCCTCAACCGTGTTAAGGACGAGCTTATCGACAAGGGCATACCCATTGGCGAAAATGTGGAGCTGGGTGTTATGATAGAGACCCCTGCCTCGGTAATGCTCAGCGATCTGCTGGCTAAGGAGGTAGACTTTTTCAGCATAGGCACCAACGATCTGGAGCAATACACCCTTGCCATTGACAGGCAGAACCCCCATTATGAGAGCATAGTGCCCCCAAATCATCTGGCGGTGCTGAGAATGATAAAGGTGGTCTGCGACAACGCACACGCCCACGGCAAAAAGGTATGCATATGCGGTGAGATGGGCGCTGACCTTTCCATGACCGAGATATTCCTTGATATGCACGTTGACTCGCTGTCGGTAGCTCCGCCCCAGATACTGCCGCTGAGAAAGATGATACGCAGCCTTAACCTCAGCGACAGGCGGCAGATACATCAGAATATTCAGAAAACGCTGCATTACTAGAAGCAAGATCTTTTAGAGTGTCCGCTTTTTGCGGGCACTTTTAGTTTGTCTAAAAAAATAGTTTGCGCCTTGAGTGAGGGGCAGCCCTCTCTTGCAGGGCTTCCCCTCTTTAAAAACAGTCCACCGGACTGTTTTTAAATTCACCCTTTGCGGAGCGCACTCCGTAAAGGGGAGTTTCGCCGCTGCGGCGGCGACCAAGGGAGCTGCCCTTGGAACCTGCAAGCCCTTTTGAGGAAAGGGCTTGACCCGAAACCTTTTTAGTGTCAACACGCCCTAGTATTTGGTTTGTGCAACAGTATGAAGTGTCCGTTTTTTGCGGGCACTTTTTTTGCGTCTATTCCTCAAACCCCTGTTTTAAAAGCCCAAGAGCTTTCTTCTCTATCCTTGATACATACGAGCGTGATATGCCAAGGCGCTTGGCGGTCTCACGCTGGGTGACGGCGTACTCGCCGAAAAGCCCGTAGCGCATGGCTATCACCTGCCGCTCACGCTCGTCCAGCTTGGCTTCTATCAGCTTATACAGCTGCTCGGTCCTCAGGCGCAGCTCTATTTTGTCCCCCACGTCCTCGCCGTCTGAGATAAGGTCGATAAGGCAAAGGCTGTTGCCGTCCTTATCCGACTCCACAGGGTCCTCAAAGTAAACGTCGGAGGCAGACTTTTTAAGGGAGCGAAAATGCATGAGTATCTCATTCTCAACACACCTGCTGCCGTAGGTGGCAAAGCGTGTGCCCTTTTTATAGTCAAAGGTGCTCACCGCCTTTATGAGCCCCACCGTGCCGATGGATATAAGGTCCTCCTGGTCGGCGGCAGCAGAATAGTATTTTTTGATTATGTGAGCCACCAGCCGCAGGTTGTGCTCGATAAGCTTGTTTTTTGCCTCGCTGTCCCCCTGCTCCATAAGCTCAAAGCACCTGCGCTCCTCCTTGGCTGACAGGGGTCTGGGGAAAACTGTGCGGCTGTCGAAATGCAGAGCGAAAAACAAAAAGCCGCTGTTTAAAAGTTCAAGTAGCTGCAGTAGCATAATACACCGCCTGACATAGCAAATTTCGGGGATATCCCCCGTAGTTACAGATTATGCGAAAGCCTGCTTGGACTATGACAGGGGAATAATTAAAGGCAGGCAGCTGGCAATATCTGCCTTATTTACAGGTGAAACATATATAAAAGTTTGCTGAATTGTGAAGCCAAAAGCTGGAAGGGTCACCACGTATTAACAAAATATGTAGAATTGTCAGTTAATTTCCTTTAAAATTGTGCTATATTCCGAAATTGTGTTCTGGGGTATGTGTATTCATTGACAGCATATATTTAACGTGGTGAAATAAAATAGTATAAATATCTTGTGAATTAGGAAAAATTATTTTTTTAAGCGGCAGCGTATCAGGAGTATATCCAAAAGAAGTGTTTCAATGTAAGTTGGGGCGCTTTAACTGTTTTGTAAAGAGGACTGTATCATATTTTAAGGGAGCGAGCTGACGATGGATAATGAAATTGCGGTGAGCTCCAAAGCCAAAGAAAAAGCCCACAGCGAAAAGCTATGCGGCGGCGTTTTTTGTAAAGGTGGGTATCACGGCACTGGTATTGCTGGTGGTATTCAACTTTATAGCAGGCGTTCATGTCTGCCATACCTACAGCGCCTACCCGACTATCAGGGACGGCGACTTCTGCCTGACCTACAGGCTTGCTGAGCCAAAGCAGGGCACAATGATAGTATACGACCATGACGGTGAAGTAAAATTCGGACGAGTGATAGCCTTTGCAGGGGATATGGTCAGCATTGCAAATGACTATGTCACGGTCAACGGCTACGGCTTATCAGAAAAGGTGGTCTACCCCACCACGCAGGAGGGTTCGGCTATAAGCTACCCCTATGAAGTACCCGATAACTGCGTATTCGTACTGAACGACTACAGAAGCGACATATCCGACAGCAGGACATACGGCGGTATACCGCTGGAGGACACTGAGGGCGCTGTGGTTTTTACAATGCGAATGCGTGAGATATAAGTAAACAATATTATTGATTATAGGAGGAATTATTATGAGAACAAAGAAGATCGCAGCCGCAGCGGCTGCACTGACAATGATCGCCTCAATGGCAGCAATGCCGATAGGGGCGAGCGCGTATACTGCTATCAATGGCGGAGATGTATCTTTTGAAAAGTATCTTGTCATGAAAAACGAAGCAACTGTTCCGAATGTCAGCTTTGGATTGACTGTTGAGACTATCGCAGACAGTGAAGTTAAAGAGGCAACAGGCACAACTCTGGCAGTTATGAAAGGTCCGGCAGGTATTGCATTCAATGCAGGTACCGATGTTACCGCTGTCGGCGCAACAGCAGAAGCTCCGGCATCTGCAACTGTTGCATTCAAAAGCACAGATCCAACTGAAACAGAAGCCAGCAAAGGATCTAAGAGCATTGTTTTCAAGACTACCAGTACAGACGATGAAAAATTTGCTAAAAAAACGGTAACACTTGATTTGAGCAATGTAAGTTTCCCCGAACCGGGCGTTTATCGTTATAAGATCATCGAAACCGCTACAACAGGCGTGGCAGGCGTAACAAACGATACAAACAATATCCGTTATCTCGATGTATACGTTAAAAACGAAACTACGGGTTCAGGTGCAACGGAAACAACAACAGGAAACATTGAGATACAGGGATATTTTATCCATACAGGCGATGATGCCCCTGTTAAGGGCACAGCTGATTCTTCAAAGAAATCTACAGGCTTTTCCAATGCATATACGACCAATGATCTGGAGTTCAGAAAGGTCGTTACAGGTAACCAGGGTTCAAAGGACAAATACTTTATGATTACAGTAAAACTGACAAACCCTGATAATTTAACTGTTTCTGACAGTGATACTTTCCAGCTCTCAGGCACATGGACTAAAACACCCACGCAAAACTCTGCTACAGTTTATACAGCAGAAACCATGACAGCAGCTAATAATGTTACAAGCCTGACTTATGCTGACTTAAAGGGAACAGATGGATACTCTTTCTATATTCATGACGGCGAGCTTATCGAGCTTCACGGTATTCTGAGCGGTCTGGGTTATACCATAAGCGAGACAGAGGAAGATTACACTCCTGCGGTTGCTATGAACACCACCGGTGACGTTAAAACAAATGATAAGACGGGAGACGGTACTGCTATTGATACATCTGATAACAATACGGTAACTGATACATTCCTTAAATCTGACGCAGGCGTTATTTTTACAAATGACAGAGCCGGCAATATCCCCACAGGCATAATCTCCACCGTAGCAGGTTCGGCAGCGCTTGTGGCTCTGGGTATCGCAGGTGTTGCGGGCGGAGCTGTTTATGTAAAAAAGAAGAGATCTGAGGAAGAATAATCACCTTGCTGAAATTTTTCAAGCGGCTGAATGAGCTTTACGGCTGGCTGGTGATAGCGGTGTTCGGGCTGGTCGTGCTGATAGGTGCGTGGCAGATGTATGATAACTATTATATGTTCTCCCACTCGCTGGACGAAAGCATATTGCAGTATAAGCCCGACCCCAACGACCCATCTGCCGCAGCAAATTCGCCGATAGGTGATGATATGGTGGGGTGGCTCACCATAGACGATACTAATATCGACTACCCCGTTATGCAGGGCAGCGATAATTCCAAATATCTGAATACCGACCCCTTCGGGGAGTATTCACTGTCGGGCAGCATATTCCTCGACAGCAGGTGCAGCCCTGATTTTTCGGACGAGTATTCGGTGATATACGGTCATCATATGGACTACGGCAAAATGTTCGGCGCCCTTGATGACTTTCTGAATGAGGAGTACCTGAGATCACATACCACAGGTACGCTCATGGTGGGCAGAAATGCCGAAAAGGTCTATGACCTTGAGGTGTTCGCATCAGCAAGGGTGAGCGCCAGAGAAAAAATAGTTTTTGATTCGCTTATCGAGCTGATAACTCACCAGACAGCCACCTCGGCGGGCTTGACCCTTTATGTTGATGAGGGCAGCGAGGTCACAAGGTGGAAGTTCCGGCTGACCGACGGTGATAAATATAAGCTTTCGGCTGATACCGATGAAGGTGTTAAATATCTTGCGGTGAGCGCTGATGGACTGGTGCTCACAGGCTCTGAGGACAGCACCGCCGAGTTCAAGGTGACCCCTGACAGCAACGGCAGGATACAGCTTTCATCAGGGGGAAAATATGTTGCATTTTACTCTGCCGATGATAACGGCAATACCGTGACATGGTTTGCGCTTGCGGACAGCTCAGACTCAAACACATGGCTAAACCTTATAAATTATGCCGAGCTTAAAGAAAGCGACCTTATCACCTATTCGGCAGACCGTATCAGCGTATCTGACGCCGTCAACGGTCAGAAGGTCATCGTTTATACCCGTATCTGGGACGATGAAGCGTTAAAGTATGATATGTATGCCATTGACCACATCGGCACACTTTACCCCTGCTATGCCAGCGGCGGTAAGATACTCTGGCTGGGCGACGGTACAGGCTCACTTGAATGGACATTTACAGAGTATTATGACGCCGTTACCAAAGAGCCCAACTATTATTATGAGCTTTACAATACATACTCTGAGAAATATATCGCCCCTCAGGTGAGCAGCGATCAGGTGCTCTCAGGCAGCACCATAGGTATAAATATGCAGGGCAGGCGCAACGGCGAGTTCTTCTCCGAGATAGTTGCCTGGGATAACACCAAGTATGCCTATGTGGGCATAAAGCCGAATGATGAAAAGACCAGGATAATCCCCTGCTCGCAGAGTGCCGCTATGCCGTTTTAACTACGTTAATGACAATGTCATCAAGGACCTTTATATAACCAAAAAGCTGATAGATGAAAACGGCGATGAAATTACAGACGACCCTGCTACATTCAGCTTCAGGCTCTCCCTGTCCTCGGTGGAGGTCAGCGCAGATGATCTGACGCTGGCGAATATGTACAGGTACTATGTACTTTCTCCCAATAAAAAGCTGTGCAGATACGACCCCCTGCTGCAAGCCTTTGCGGAAACTGACAAGGGGTATTCGCACGCACTGATAGAAGCCCTCAACAATGAAAACGGGGACTCTGTGGACGGCATTTATTATGATGATGTTACCTTCAGGACCTCGGGCTTCGGAGCTATCTCGGGCATACCCTCGGGCTATACCATAGTCGTTCCCGGACTGCCTGTGGGCACGATATTCAAGGTCACTGAGGACGTTAAAACAGGCTACGGTCTGGCAGGCTATGAGCGTGTAATGGGCTATAAGATACATGAAGACGGAACACATGAGGATATACCCTCATACGAGGAATTTGACGGCAACACTTTAAATGTGGGCAAGGTCATCGCAGAGGAAAACCCACAGTTAGATGTACTCAACAAAAAGGGCTACGGTCTCACCGTTAAAAAGAAGTGGAGCGACCTCAGCATAACCACCTCTCATGCCCCTGTATATACGGCGGTGTATGTTAAGGGTGAGCTGCTTGAGGACTCGGTAAAACAGATAAAGGCGCCTGATACCTCTGCCTACTATTTCTGGACAACATTGAAGCCCGACACAGACGGCAGCGAGCGCACAAGCATTGATGATTATGTTGTAAAAGAGGTAACGATAAGTGCTGAAGATCCCACAGTCGCTGCTGACGGAACAGTGAGCGGCTACGGCACGGTAACGCCTGTAGAGGGCGGCGGAAGTATCGAGCTAAACGCCACCAGAACAGTATCGGAGACCCCACAGGGCGAAGAGCGTGATAAAGTATACGAGTATGTGGCTTCCTACGAAACAGGCAATGATGAGGGCTCGACCAGAACAGATACCATAACAAACACCCGTAAGGGCGGCGCTGCGGTAAGGCTCTTCAAGTGGGACAGCGAAGAACCGCTTAAAAACGGCGTGTTCACCCTTGCCGACGAAAACGGCGATATCATGGGCACCTACACATCAGATGATGACGGCATAGTCACCATGCTGTACAGCTTTGATATGGAAAAGCCCTACACCCTGACCCAGACAGCTGCACCTAACGGCTATGTGGGTCTGCAAAAAAAGGTACGCTTTGTGATACATGAGGACGAAACGGTGTCCCTTTACTATAACGACGGCACCACCCTCTGGGGACAAACGGACAGCAAGGACCTGAAATGGGCAAACGGAAAGCACGGCAGCGACGGTATCACTGCGTATATTGATGTGTATAACAAGCCCTTCAACTTCAAGATAATGAAAACAGACAGCGAGGACTCATCGCTGAAGCTGGGCTCAGCTCATTTTGCGCTGTATAAGCAGGCGAATACCACCATAAGCGGTTATGTTAAAAACAAAGACCCCATGACGGGCTTTGAGGACCTGGTGACCGTCAACGGCACGGTAGACGTATGCGGCGGAGACAGCGGCAGAGTTATAAACCCCGGTGTTAACGGCTCGGTATATTTCCTTACAGAAAGAGAAGCGCCTTTCAATTATACCAAGCTTGATGAGGATATAGTTTTCCGCATATCGGCGCTGGGTGTACCTTCGCTTATCAGCGACTCATATAACGGGCAGCTGGTGGAGGAAGAGGACAGCTATATCTACACCCTCAGCGTTCCCAACACCAAGAAAGACCCCGACCTCACGCTGCTCACCATACACAAGCAGGTCAACGGTGCTTTCGGAAATAAGGACCAAGATTTCAGCTTTACCATCGAGGTCAGCGGCGCAGGTGAGGGCGAGGACTTTATCTGGGCTAAAAACGGTGAGGAACAAACTGCAATGCCAAGAACAGGCGGCATCTTCACCATGAAGCATGACGACAGGGTAGAGATAGCCCTGCCCATAGGGGTACAGGTAAAAATAACCGAGGATAACGGCGAATACACCACCTCGTTCAAGCTCAGCGGTCACAGCAGCGTAAGCGGTGATAATATCACCTTTGAGTTTACAGAAGAGACTGCCCTGACCGTTACCAACACCATTGACGGAGAGATACCGACAGGCATTTCCTCGACCTTTAAAAGAGCTCTGGCACTGACAGTTATCCCTGCAATATCCGCAGGCATTTTGCTATGCTGCAAGCGCAGGAGAAAAAGGGCATACTGATACCAAAGGGCTTTGAATGGATAAGATAAAAAGACCTGACTGCATTAAAATGCGGTCGGGTCTTTGTTTGTGTTAGTTTTTTTGCTCTCAGGCGGAAGATATCCCTGTATATCATCACGCTCATCGGCGCACGTTTTCCTACAGCAGCTTTGCAAGATCATCTCTGCCGTATGATTTCCAATAGTCTTTCAGATCGTAATCGCCGCTTTTAAGGCTGCCGTCTTTAGCTTTTATTTTATCAAATTTCAGATCGGTCTTTGCGCCGCTGTCGATAAGCAGCTTAACATTTTTCTTGCTGGCATATATTGCGTTTTCAAGTATGTTTTCAGGAATTTCTGCACCGCTTTCTATGATCAGCTTTAAAATTTCATGCTTACCCGATAGCGCAGCAGTGAGAGGTGTGTAGCCATATTCGCCTGTCGCATTTATATCAACGCCCTTATCAAGCAGATATTTCACTACCTCAACATCGCCGCCTTTAACAGCATTGATCAGATCTATGCCATCATAAACCTTTCCGCATTTTTCAAAGTATTTAACACTTTCCAAATCGGAATTTGAAATATCAAAGGTGCGACAGGTGGGGGAATAAAGGGGGCTTCGCTCATTTTGCACAAACTATTGACTTTACATAATATTTCGTGTATAATTGTTGTATACATTAAATATCATGTAAGGCGGTGTGTATATGTATTGCAACAAATGCGGAAAAAAACTTGAAGACGGTTCAAAATTCTGCCCCGAATGCGGAAAGTCTGTAGCATCTCCCTCTCAGGCGGCAGCGCCCCCGACTACCCATACAACAGAGCCTGCTTTACCCTTGGATACCTCAAAGATATTTACAAAGTACAGCAGACATATTTCGGCGGCAATTTCGATATATCTGCTGTTTTTGCCGTTGATAAAGGTCTATAGGTTTATGTATATGGACTCCTTCTCGGGAAATATAAACGCTTCTTTCTCGTTGAAAAATATTTTCGACTATTCACTGAAGGTACTGAGGATAGCCGAACACATAGATGATGACTCCATAGTAATAGTATCATCATATATAATGTTAGCTGTGGCAGGTGTATTTCTTGTATTATACATTATTGCGCTCATAAATGTGATAAATGCGGCAAAGGATCTGGTGAGGGAAAATAATTTTGAGCTAAAAAATGTCCTAAAGCAGTGGAAAAGACTGAAAACAGCATCTATCCTTATGCTGATACTGATTCTTCTGTTGAAGGTAAGTCTCTTTTTTGTATATTTTGTGATCTCAGTTATAGCCGAACAAGCCTATGGTGTTGACCTGAGCAATGTCTCTGATATATTAGAGCTGCCTGTAAAAATGTCGGGAATATACTATTTCACTTTGGCTGCCTCGATCGTCAACATTGTCTTTATAAGCATAAGAAGAAAAGCAGATATCGCTTTGTATGCCACTTCCGAAGAAGTCATTGAAATAAATAAAAGTGCGCCTAAAAAATCTCGTTTTTTTGCTATAGCTATAATTGTCCTGCTTATATTCTCGTTTATCTTATGGTTTTTCTCGTTTATCTTTGGTTTGTTTTAATCAGGTATTTTGCGATATTATTGGATTTTACAGCATTCGTAGCCTCTGTCGTCCAACTGTTTGTTTTCAAGGCTGATATTAAACAAGAAGACGATGAAAACAAAATCAGGAAACTAAAGAAAGTCCGTATTTTCCTGATCATTTCCGTCACATTCGGATCCCCGAAAAGCCTGTCCTTTGTGCCGCTTGACAAACCGCATCCTGTAGAAATGATCATAACTCCTGCCAAGACTAACGGCAATATTCTTTTTGTCATTTATAAAACCTCTCTAAGCACAATATCCCTTTTTTTACTTTGATTATAGCATTTTTCACCATAACTGTCAAGGAGCGTTTTTATAGTGTTATAAGCAAATTGTAACATCAATAATAAAGGCAACAGTACTATTGATACTGCTGCCTTTGATTTGCAGGGGGACTTAAAAACGTCGTATTTGCGTATGTTTTGCTTTATCGGGTTTTCGACAATGATGTGTGCCCAATAAAAAACGTGAGCGGCTTTTGTATGCGGCAGTGCCCCTCATAGGCATTGCCTACCGCAGCATTCTCACCGACAGAGCTCTGTGCATGAGGGCGTTTGAGCTGTCGGAGCGTGAGATAATAAAGTGGCTGGGTGAGCCCTTGTAGCTCACAGCGGTCTCAAAAGTATGCCAAAGCTATGATAAAATAACTGACCCGATGAAGCCCACAAACGGCGCTTTATCGGGTCACTTCTGTTTGAGACGCTCATTCGGCAGCTTTCTGCACCTTGTCCTTTCTTATAAAGAGTATAAAGCAAACCGCCGCAGCTATGGCGGTAAAGCATGAGTCTGCAAGCATTGTCTCACCCAGGCTGAGCTCGCCTGCCTGCTTAATGGCGGCTTCGCTGGCAAAAAGGGAAAGCAGAGCCGCTGTGTTCATGTTATTGTGTATCATGTGCATGAAAGCCGCAGGGTATATCGAGCCTGTTTTTTCGGTGACAAGGGTGAGTATGCAATTCATAAGCACGCAAAACAGGCACATCAGCCCTATGCCTGCAAAGGGGTAGCCCGGGTAGTCTACCCCGAAATTGTGCCCGGCAACAGTCAGGGGTGCGTGCCACAGTCCCCAGATAACGCCGCCCACCACTATCGCCGCAGGTCTGGGCATAAGCTCAAAAAGCTTGGGCATCATATATCCGCGCCAGCCCCATTCCTCACCAAAGGCAGGAAAGAAAATGATAATTGAGAACGAAAGCTGCAGCAGGTATGCCCCCACGCTCTGCATATTTATATTGGGGTAGGCGTCACCAAAGGCAGTGCCCTTTAAAAACAGCGCCCACAAAAGTATAAGCGCAGCAATGCCCTCCAGCAGGGGTATTATGACCGAGGCTGCCCAATATCCTGCCCTGCGTTTAAAATGCACACCGAGATAGGTGCCGCCAAAGCCCTCATTAGTGACAAGCCGTGTGATAAGGTGGGCTGCAGCAGGTATCATCATACCGAAAACTCCCACCAGATAGGATATCACCGCCAGCTGCTCATTTTTTCCCGTATACAGCGGCTCTTTGTAAACCGCCCACAGTATGGGTATCAGTATCATAAAGGGGAGATAGGATATGATAAGGAATATGACCAGCCGCTTTAGGGTAAGCTTTTTCTCACTGCTCATAATTCTCAGCCCCCTTTCTGAAAACTTTTATTGATATTTTGCAGGAGAGCAGGTATGCCCCGAAGCTTAAAAAGGGGAACAGGGATATAAAAAATATTATCCTGCCGCTTTTCAGCCAGGCTATAAGCGCTCCCAACGGGTCGTCGCTGCCGATAAGCCATGATATGTTACCGAACATAAGGTAGATCAGTGCAAACACAACTACAAAGGCTATAACAAGCCCCTTTATGGCAATGCCCTTTTGCGAGCCGAAGCGTATCACAAAGGGTATCTCTACCGCCGCCAGCAGCAGCCGCCAGCAGAAGATGAGCACAAGCAGTATCGCAGCGCTGAAAGCTCCCCCCAGAATGCCGAAAATGACCGTATCGCTGACAAAGGCGATGAAAAGCACCGTCAGAAGCTGTATCAGTATATACCAGTATTTTGACTGGATATGCCCCTTGCCGCACTGGGGCAGCGACATAGCGAAGGCGCTGGCGGTCTTGTTTTCATCTGCCTCAAACAGCAAATTCGATGTGAGAGAGGGCAGCAGGAATGCACAATAGTACAAAGCCGCAAAGACCGGTGCAGCCTCCCGTATGCTGTCGGTATCACCTGCCATATCAGCGCCGCCCAGAATGCTTATGACAATACCTATAGCACAGCATATAAAGGAAATAATGACCGTAAACAGGAATGATGAAAGGTTAGCCCGAAAATTCTTGTACAGCAGCCCCGACATTACTTCTCCCTCCTTTTATACAGCAGATACATTGAAACAAACAGCAGCAAAAACGCAGCGGCAAGCACCGCAGCAGCTATGGGGAAGTACGCCTGTGCTTTATTTGTGATCTCACCGATGATAGCTTTGATATCCAAAGGCTCGTCAGATGAGGATATACTGCTGCTGTCGTTATTTAAATTTACGATAACAAAGAATAAAATTATGGGTACCATTGAAAGCAGCATACCGTTATCTTTGTTTTTAAGCAGAGCTATGCTTATCTGTGCCATTGCTCCCCAGGCGGTGATAAATGCTATCAAGATCACAATGAGTGAAAGGTCGCCAAAGGTGAAGTCCTCACCCCTGGCAAGGGTAACGGCATACATATATCCCAAAGCCAAAACAAAGGATAAAGCCGTTGATACAGCGCTGGATACCAGCTTGACTGCCGCATATCTCAGGGGAGTTACAGGTGTGCAGTGCTCAAACCTGTTCCATGAGGTCATGATATCCTTAGAAGCAATATCCGTTACGCTGAAGCTCAGCAGGCAAGCCACTACAGTCGGCATATATTTTATACCTGTCATTATCATCAGATATACGATATCGGCAGTCTCCTTATTTTTAAAGATACCTGTGTCTGTGTCGGTCCCGTCGGGGAACAGCAGATTGAAATTGCCGTACCTGAAGCTCAGCACCGCCAGCATTCCCAGCAGCGCAGCCGCCGCAAATGATACAGCGCTTGTTATATAGCTTGCCCTGCCGAGGTAGTATTCACGGTAAATAAGCCCTGCAAAAGAACCTTTTTTCATCAGGACCACTCCTTTTTCTCGCGGTTCACATAGTAAAGCATTATCTCTTCAAGGGTCGTTTTTTCGATAGTTGCCCCCGAGTATTTTTTTGCGGCAGCCCTGCGGTCGGCGGTCATTATCTCCGCCCCGAAGTCGTTGAGCCTTGCGCTGATACAGTCGGCAGGGTCTATCTCTGCATACTCGTCCTTAGTGCATTTTATGACTCCATGTGTATCAAGTATATCGTCCTTATAGCCTGTTATCAGTATTTTGCCCCTGTCGATAAAGGTCACGCTGTCGGCGATTTTTTCAAGGTCGCTGGTGATGTGTGATGACATGAGTATCGACCTGTTGCCGTCCATAAGATACTCACGGAAGATATCAAGTATCTCGTTTCTCACTATGGGGTCAAGCCCTGTGGTAGCTTCGTCCATTATCAGCAGCTCGGCATTGTGCGAAAGGGCAGTGGCTATCTGCATTTTCATTTTCATGCCCTTTGAGAATTTTGAGAGCTTTTTCTTTACAGGCAGCCTGAACCGCTCGCACAGCCTGAAAAACTCCTCCTTATCCCATGAGCCGTACAGCCCCGAGAACATTTTTGAAAGCACCTCACCCGTGAATGAGTCATGAAACGGCAGATCGTCAAACACCACTGCTATGCGCTCTTTTATCTGTGACTCGTTCTTAATGTGGTCAAGCCCCAGCAGCCTGATCTCACCGCTGTTTATGCCGATTATATTCAGCAGAGAACGTATCGTGGTGGTCTTGCCTGCGCCGTTTTGCCCGATAAAGCCCATGATAGAGCCTTTCGGGACGTTAAAGCTCACATTGTCCAGCGTGAAACCATCATATTTTTTGGTAATGCCCTTTATTTCGATAGCATTTTCATATTCAGTCATTGTCATTCCCCTCCGAATACATAAGATCGACCATTTCTTTCAGCTCCCCGGCACCAAGACCGCAGAGCCTAGCCTTTTTGCAGACCTGTTCAAGCAGCTCCTCCGTCTGGCGGACTGCTTCCTCACGCAGAAAATCGGTGTTCTGCTGTTTAACAAAGCAGCCCTTGCCCGTAAAATTCTCGATATAGCCTGCACGTTCAAGCTCCTCATAAGCACGTTTTGTGGTGATAACGCTTATCCTGAGCTGTGCCGCAAGCGTCCGCATGGAAGGCAGAGCGTCCCCAGCCGTCAGCGTACCGTCGATTATCTGCGCCTTGACCTGATCTATTATCTGCTGATATATCGGGTCGTCAGACTCGTTCCTTAAAATTATATCCATAGCTTCCTCCGAAGAAATTGTATATATACACTATACACAGTTTAACATAAATAAGCACACTTGTCAATAGTTTTTAAGAAATAGTTTTAACAGATATCATTTTTTATCTGTATAATAAAAAAACCTTTCCCCTGCCATTTGAGGGGAAAGGCGTAAGTATTCTTGCTTTTTACAATGTTCCTGATCTAAGTCATCAGTTTTCGTATTCAGCCCATTTCGCTTATTTCTTGTGTGACTCCATATATTTGAGATTTTTGCTTATCAGCTCGCACCTCTGCTTAACGCAGTCTGCACTTCTAAGAGGGTCTGAGGGAGTGTTGAAGGTGAAGTCTGTGAGCCTTTCAACGGTCGTTGAAGCTACGTGCAGCCGTGTGTCCGATGAAGCGTAGTAAATGTATACCTCGTTATTTTCATTGACCACCGCACCGTTTGTGAACACCACGTTTGAAACATCTCCCACACGCTCTCCGCCGTGGGGCGCCATGAAAAGACCCGAGGGCTCGGCTATCAGCTTGGCGGGGTCATCAAGGGCAGTCGCAAAAACATACAGCACATAGCGCAGTCCTGCGGCGGTGTTTCTTACACCGTGGGCAATGTGTATCCAGCCCCTGTCAGTTTTTATGGGCACAGCGCCTGCGCCGTTTTTCACCTCGGTGATGGTGTGGTAGCGCCTTGGCGAAATTACCTTTTCCTCGGTGCAGATCACAGGGTCAGTGATGTCCTCCACCAGTCCAATGCATACACCGCCGCCCGAGCCTGTGCTGATAAAATCGTCCTGGGGGCGTGTGTAGAATGCATACTTGCCGTCAACAAACTCAGGGTGCAGCACCACATTTCTCTGCTGGGGAGATCTTGAGATCAGGTCGGGCAGACGCTCCCAGTTCTCCAGGTCCCTGGTGCGCACTATGCCTGACTGTGCTGTCGCCGCCGAAAGATCATTCGACGAGGTATCCTTGCTCTCCGAGCAGAACACGCCGTATATCCAGCCGTCCTCATGCTTGGTCAGGCGCATATCATAAACATTGGTCTCCCCGGGGCAGGTGTCGGGCAGGCGCACGGGGTAGTCACGGAAGCGGAAGCCCTCAACAGGGCTGTTACTCTCAGCCACCGCAAAAAACGACTTTCTGTCGTTACCCTCAACACGGGCGACAAGGTAATATTTACCGTCCATATAAAGAGCTCCGCTGTTGAGCACGGCGTTTATCCCCAGCCGCTCCATAAAAAACGGGTTGCTCGCAGGGTCCATATCATACCGCCAGAAAAGGGGAGTGTGGGCAGCTGTCAGCACGGGGTTTTCATAGCGCTGATAAATGCCGTTATAAAACTCAGTGGGGCGGTTTTTTCTGCCTATAAGCTCCTCATACTCTTTTTGAGCTCTTGAAAGAGCTTCATCGAATGTATAGTTTTGCATGGTAAAACGTCCTTTCATTAAGTTTAAACTTTGTTTTTTAAAGTTTATCATAAACTGATTTTGCTGTCAATAGCAATTAAAACGATAAAGCAGATGATATTGATATTTCGTAGGATTTGATAAATATTGAAAAATAGTAATCGTTTCCTGTGTACAATATCATTACCCGAAAGGGCTGTCTCACAAACGCCGGAAAGCTGTGTAAAAAATTGTTAAAAAAAGCTTGCAAACCCGAAAGGTTCGTGCTATACTATTATCAAGATAAGCCGCAGCAGCTTTGAGCTGTATAAGAGGAGGAGATAATCATGGAACTCAGAGAAAGCTACATACCCTACGGCACATCAAGACCCATTTGTCTATGGATAGTCGTGGTAGTGCTGGGGTGCCCTTTTCTGTCGCTGGCGCTTATGAGCATGGCAGGAAAAAGCGCACCGACCCTGCTGACCGTCTTTTTTATATCCTACGTTGTGGGAATTCTCATTGGCAAGAAGATAGACAGGTGCAAGGACGCCGCCTACACAGCAGACAAATACAGCGTCACCTTCTCGCAGATATATAAAAAGAGCGAGACTATATATTTCAGCGATATCGACACCGTGACCGTCTACAACCAGCGCAAGCGCACCAAGGGCAGCTACCGCTCAGGCGGCGGCAGGTCTTTTTATGTCGAGACCTTAGTCATACTCACCCTTGACGGCGAGGAGCACATATACAAAATGGAAATGGACCTAAAGCCCAACGCCCGCATGGAAGCTATGGGCATAATGGACAAGATGTTTGAAATGGGCAAGTTCAGCGTGCTTAAAAAACATATTGAAGCAAACGAGGTGCTTTAAAGCGTTTTGGGGGGAGACAAGAAAAATGAGTCCCAAAAGCCGACAAAATCATAAATCTGGCGCAACCATAAAAGTGCAAGTCGTCACGAAAGCGCCCACAGCTTTTAGAGGTAAGAAATATCCCGATCAAACAAAGTATGAAAAGAGAGCTTTTGCTTCTAGCGGCGCAGGCGGGGGAATATACACTTTACACATAAAATTTCTGCAAACTTGCCTGTTTTGACAGCCTGCTCATTCACAAATTGATTTTCGTGCGGCTAGGACACGGGGTATTGAAAAAAACTCACAAATGTGCTACAATATAATATACCCGAAGCATAGTTCGGTTTGTCGGTAGAAGGGGAGTAGATGTATGATGATAAGGGTAATGTTTGTGTGCCACGGCAATATCTGCCGTTCGCCCATGGCGGAATTTATCATGAAGGACCTTGTAAAAAAGGCAGGACTTGATAATGAGTTTTATATCGCTTCTGCGGCGGTGAGCTCTGAGGAGCTGGGAAATCCTGTCTATCCTCCTGCAAGGGAGGAGCTTTATTCCCACGGAATATCTTGTAAGGGAAAATATGCAGTCAAGCTTGCGAAAAACGAGTACGACCGTTATGATCTCTTTGTGATAATGGACGAGAGCAACCGCCGCAATATAATGCGCATTTTCGGCAGTGACCCGCAAAATAAGGTCCATAAGCTGCTTGACTATACCGATACTCCCCGTGACGTCACCGATCCTTGGTACAGCCGCAGGTTCGATAAAGCCTACTCTGATATCCTGAAAGGCTGCCAAGGGCTGCTAAAGCACCTGATGAATGAATATTGCTCCCCCAACTAAACCTTGCCAAAAATGCTTGACACAAATAAAAAATCTCTGCGTTGTAAAAGCTTGAAGGGCGACAGCCCATCTGCGCTTTTACGCCTTGATATTTTTTATTTTTGCCTGCGCCTTTCCGGCAAGGTTTAATTGGGCGAGCAATAACAAAAAAAGGTATCGTCCTTCAACGATGACATCAAAGATCATCATCGAAGGCGATACCTTTGATCTTTTGTCCGAAAACGAGTTTATATTCCAGTGTGTTCCCCTGACTTTCGTTGAAGAAACACACAAGTTTTTAACTCCCGACCAATGACCGAACAGTTATGAATTATTTCAAAGATATGCTCTCGGTCCAGTATTCCTCATTGTAAATATCCGTAAAGCGGTACATCAGCTTTACTGCGCCGCTGCCTACATCGGTGTTTGATATCTTCATGCTGTCGGTCACAGTCATCTGCTCGCCCAGCTTGTAGCTGTCGATATAATCGCCGTCGTAGGAGTAATAGTCGCAGATAAAATCAAGGGTGTCGCCCACGTTCAGCTCTGTCATGCTCTTGGCGATGGTGTCGGTCTCCCCCGATACGTATTCGTAGGTCGCCCCTGCTATCCTGCCCTCAGGCTCCTTATCGGTGAAAACCAGTATAAGGCTGGCTCTCTCACCGTTCAGCAGTACGGGCACGTAGCCTGTAATGGTGTATTCATCGCCGTTCTCCACCGTGTCAGTGTGGTAGTATGCCACAGGCTGACCGTTTATTGACACCCAGGTGCGGTCGATTTCCGCCACCAGTGCGCCGTCCTCAAAGCTGTACACGTTATCCAGTCCCAGATCGACATAGCCCGTGCCGTCGTCGTAGAACATATTAAGGTCAAGCCCGTGTACCAGCTCCCACTGGCTCTCGCTGAGCTCCATAGTGAACTTGCCGTCGTCGTTGTCCCACACCAGCTTGCCGGGGTCAAAATAGTTCATGGAAAGATAATCAGCCGTGTCCTCCTGCGAGATAGTGCTGTCCTCCATAAAAGCACGGTTGGAGCTGTCAAGCCCCTCAATGCTCCTGCCGCCGCCCATAAAGGCGTTAAGCAGCTGGTTTATGGTATCGGTGCTGCCGCTTGAACCCGATGAAAGTCCGCCGAACAGCGAGCTTACGGGTGAGCCTGTGCCGCCTGCGGCTATCTGACCGCTGGTCTCCAGCTTAGCAAACTGCTTTATGCACTTGGTGTATTCATCGTCCATGCCTATCTTGCCGTAGGTGCTCACCGCAGAGTCAACGTAAGAGGTGCGCCTGTAGGGGAAGTAGATAGATATGCCGTAAGCGTTTGACATATTAGCCGAGGTACGGTTGTACTTGACAGCCCCCTTTATTGAGCTGCCCAGCGCCTTGCCCTCCTTGGTGTTCATGTTCTCAGCCAGGTCAACAAGGTCCACCTGGTCTATCTTTGAGCTCTGGGCAAATTCTCTGGTGGCATACCTTGCGTCAGAAACGGTCTTGTAATCCTTGTTGGAGATAAGGCTGCTCACCGACTTTGAAAAATCCGAAAGGTCAGCAGGCACCGTGTTTGCAAACTCAGCCAGATCGACTATCGAAAGGGTAGTGCCGCTGGAGGGGCACTGCTTGGCGCAGGTGGCAACAAAATCATCAATGATGTTCTTGCCCATATCCAGCGTAGACATACTCGTATCATCGCCCAGCTTTGTGAGCCAGCCTGTGTAATACCAGCCGATACCCGGCTCGGTCTCCTCCGAGGCTATCATATAATCGGCGTAGTCGTTGAGCATCAGCGCAGTCTCGGCAGTTGCCATAAGGCAGGCGTCAAACCCCACAAAATCAAAGCTTACGCCGCCGTCTTTAAGCGCCTTGGCGATGTTTGCCAGCCCCATTGAGCCGCTCTTTTTGAACTTTTCGTCATAGCCGTAGCCGCTTACCGAGCCGCCGCCGTGGTCCCACATGATAAGCTCGTTACGGTCGGCAGGGAAGTTCTTGCTGCAATATTTTATAAATGAAGAAAGGGTGTCGGGGTCGGTCATAGCCTTTGCGCCGTCGTCCTTGACAAGCGCCTTTACAGCGCCCCCCTTTACCTGATATATCTGGTTGACCTTGCTGCTTATGCCCGAGGTCTTCCACTGGGCGCAGCCGCCTGTGTAGACTATAACATTAACGTTGTCCCCGAACTTAGCCGCAGCCATTTCGCTAAGGTCAGATGAAGCCATACCGTGCTTTGACTCCAGATCGGTGCCGCACATATACACCATAACGGTGACAACGTCCTCGCCGCCGCCCTTTATCCTGGTGCGCTTCTTGCGTGAGCCCTCAGCCACGGTGGTATCCACCTTGGTATCAGAGGTAGCCACATAGCTTGAATTATTGCTGTTAAAGCCCGAGGGTGCCTGTCCGCCGTTTGACGAGCCCCCCGAGTTGCCGCCGAAGATAAGGGCGATGATTATCAGTATAACACTGAGACCGCCGCCGCCCCCCACAGCCGCACGCTTAACGTTTGAGCCGCCCTTGCCGCCCCCCGAAAAGCCGCTGCCCGAGCCAACACTACCCGTGCCCAGCCCCGAGCCTCTTCTGTGAACACCGCTGCCCCCCGAGGTAACGGTCTTTTGTCTTGCTCTTGGTCTTTTCTGATCCATAAACTTCACTCCATTTTAAAATCGGCTTTTAGAGGTAAGAGGTTAGAGGTAAGAGGTAAGACCCCCGTTTTGCAGCTGTGTAAAGTACCAAAGCTTACTGTCTCTAACATCTGACTTCTGATATGTATAATCTATGTACTATTCTACATTATTTTAATAATTATGTCAAGGTCCTCGGGCGGACGGCATGGCGGTCGGCTCAGTTATCATGGGGCATAGTATCAGCTCCTTTCTCCCCGGGGAGATTTTTGTTTTGGGTATGAAAAAAGCACCTTGCCGAAGCGGGGTGCTTTATTCAACAATGATATTTTTTTGTATATGTACGCTTCCTTTGCAATTGGGGTCTTCTCAGTGAAAATAATTGGTAAAAGCTCTATTGGGACTGGAGACATCAATATATGATTTTTTGCAGACTTCACATAAAACCTTGTCTCCACGCCTAAGCTTATCAATTATATTAATGACTTGTTCTTCTGCCATAGATGGTCCCCTCTTTTCGCCAGTTAAATTTTTGATGATCGCTATCTGCTTTTACTGCTTTAATTATAGCCCTTTTTCAGCGATTGTCAAGTAATTTCGTCCTCGTGCGTGTTTAAGTTCTTGCGCTATGCAAACACATTTTGCCTGCGGCTGCTCACCAAAAAATGTGCGAAGAACAAAACCTGCTCTCCGCACAAACCAATAAACGTGCAATAATTATGAATTATGAATTAGACTATTCGCCGGCGGCTAGAAAACCGTCTTACAAATATATGTGGTAAACCGCACAACAACTCACTTACAAGGTTTGCGCAGCGTCACAAAATACTAGAGGTCACAAAAGCTCCCCCAGCCACTAGAGGCAAGAGGTAAGAAGCAAGAGGCAAGAAATTTCCCAAACAAACAAAGTCTGAAAAGGGGACTCTTGCTTCTTGCCTCTGGTTTCTTGCTTCTAGAGGCACAGGTGGGGGAAGCGAGCCGTCCGCCCGAGGACTTAGACTGGTGCTACCAGTATACGTCCTGTACCTCTGTAGACATTCACCAGACCCTCGCCCGAAGCAGCCGAGCCTATGAGCGACTTGGTGGAGCGCTCAACAGTGAACTGAAGTCCCTGGGTCCATGCGATAGCCATGTTGCCGTCTATCTTTATCACATCGTTTTCCAGATCGAAGATCAGCAGCTCCTCTCTGGGGACAGGGCTTTCAAGAGCAACCACGCCGTTGCCGTAGAGCATATTGTTGAAAAGGCCCTCGCCGCCCAGCGCAGCGGAGGAAAGGTTGGTCCTTGCCACTACCTTCATCTGCACAGTGTCGTCGCAGGCTAAGAAAAGTCCGTCCTCTATGGTAAGTGCGCCGCCCCAGTTTGCCAGATCCTCAAGCAGAATGTACTTGTAGGTAGGCTCGAGATAAACTATGCCGTTGCCTGTGTAGCGCGGCTTTACCGCAGACTCGCCCGTTACCTTGCCGCCCACCATTTTTTTGAGAAAATCACCTGCGCCCTGAATGTTGGTGGCGATGTTGACATCACCCGTGGTTATCTGCATAGCGCCTGCCTGCAAAATAACGCCGTTGCCGTTGAGCCTTACGAATACCTGCCTTTTGCGCAGCCCCATCTTGCCTGCAAAATACTCAGCCTGGGCAGACATTTTGTTTACCGATACGTCCCTTGCGAACTCCAGCACCGAGAAGTTGCCGCAGGCGTCAACTATCTGCCTTACGCCCGACTGCTGAAAAATATTTGTTTTTACCATTTTATGACCTCCCTTTGAAAGTTCAAAAATTTGTAATTACAGTATAACATATAGTTAACTGTCTCGTCAAGATGTAAAATAAAGTTTTTTGCGCAGGGGAGCTTTTAGTAATAAAGATTTTAAAAATATCGGTGGAAATCGGGGCAGGGGAGTGGTAGAATGTTTGCAGGGGGTGAGGTCGGGTGCTGCTGATACTGATAATAATTTTTGCTTTCTGCTATGCTGTCCTGCGCCCTTTGCCAAGGCGGTATGCGTCAAAGCATATGAGGAATATGTCTGCAAAGGATAAGGGCAAGTGGGGCGAGCAGCGTGCGGCGGAATATCTCTCCTCACTCTGCGGTACGGGGGAGTATATACTTTTAAATGATATCATGCTGTTTACAAAAAACGGCACCGCCCAGATAGACCATATCCTGCTGTCAGTCTACGGCATTTTTGTTATCGAGACCAAAAACTACACAGGCTGTATCTCAGGGGGAGATGACGCCGAATACTGGAGCCACAGGCTGGGCAGAGCTAAATACCGCTTCAAAAACCCTTTCAGGCAGAATTACGGGCATATCCTTGCCCTTATGGAGCTGCTGGAGATAAAGGATACAGACAAGTTCACATCTATCATTGCCTTTTCTGACGGGGCAAGGATAAATGTGAACCCGGACCTTAACGTGGCGGTTTTCAGCCGTCTCACAGAGCTTATCGGCGAGTTTCGTGAGGTAAAGTTCACTCCCTCTGAGATAGAGCAGTTCAGGTCGCTGATAGTGGGCTTCAATATAGTCTCACCTGAGGTGAGAAACAACCATGCGCTGCGCACAAAACAGGCGGTGGATATGAGAAATGATATGATATCCCAAGGCATATGCCCACGCTGCGGTAAGCAGCTGGTGAGAAGAAAGGGCAGGTACGGTGAGTTTATCGGCTGCAAGGGCTTCCCCAAATGCCGTTTTACCGCTGACCTTAACTAAAAATTTACAAAATGCTCACAGAACGGTAATCGTAGAACTTTCCCTTTTAAAAGCAAGCTGTATTTGTTGAAAATGCCGTATTTTTAAAACCGAATATTTTTCAGGCGGAAAACTCCTTGACAAGGGGAGAATGGTGTGGTATAATTTTATACTGTATCATAATGGAATTTTCCGCCTTGTTTTTTGCTCTCAGGGCTGAAATAAAGGCGAAAAACCGCCTGTGAGCAGGCTTTGCGGCACCCTTGTCAAGAGGGCGGCAAAGACCCGGTTCATAGAAATGTCACAAAGATTTTTCAATATATTAAGGAGTGATCGAGCCTATGGTTAATGTCAAGGACGTAAGACTGGGTAAGAATACCAGAAAAAGCTTTGCAAAGATCAACGAAGTCCTGGAAATGCCTAACCTTATCGAGGTGCAGAAGAACTCGTACCAGTGGTTTCTGGACGAGGGACTCAAAGAGGTGTTCCGTGATGTTTCATCAATCACCGACTTCAACAACAATCTGGAGCTGACCTTTGTCGGATATCGCTTTGACGAGGAGTCTAAGTATTCTATTGCGGAGTGCAAGGCAAGAGACGCCACGTATGCAGTACCGCTGAGAGTTACCGCAAGACTTAACAATCGTGAAACAGGAGAGATCAAGGAGTCTGAGGTCTTTATGGGAGATTTCCCCAAAATGACCGACAGCGGCACCTTTGTCATCAACGGCGCAGAGAGAGTTATAGTTTCTCAGCTGGTTCGTTCTCCCGGAGTTTACTATGCCTTTGATAAGGATAAAACGGGCAAGGACCTTTTCAAGACCACCGTTATCCCCAACAGAGGTGCGTGGCTCGAGTATGAGATGGACTCCAACGACGTTGTTTATGTAAGGATAGACAAGAACAGAAAGATACCAATAACCACCTTTATCAGATCGCTGGGCTTCGGCACCAACGAGGAGATAGAGGCGACCTTCGGCGTGGACGAAAGACTGACCCAGACCATTATGCAGAAGGACCAGACCGCCAACAGAGAGGAAGCTCTTCTGCAGGTCTACCAGAAGCTGAGACCCGGCGAGCCGCCTACGGTGGAGTCTGCCGAGACACATCTGAACAATCTGTTCTTTGACGCTAAGAGATACGATCTTTCACGCTTCGGAAGATATAAGTATAACAAAAAGCTGGGCGTGGGCTCAAGACTTGTGGGTCACAGGCTCACAAGACCCATCGCTGCCCCCATGACAGGCGAGATACTGGCTGAGGAAGGGGAGCTTATCAGCTATGAAAAGGCTGTTGAGATCGAGACCGCAGGCGTAAAGGAAGCATACGTTACCGTTGAGGTAAAGGAGTATGAGGTAAATCCCGCAGGCGAAACAGTCACAAAGCTTGTTGATAAAGAGGTCAAGATAATAGGCAGCGGCATGGTGGATATGTCGGCTTATGTTGATTTTGACCCTGCCGAGTGCGGCATTAACGAAAAGGTCTCTTTCGCAGTTCTCAAAGAGATACTTGACGATACAAACAGCGAGGAAGAGCTGAAAGAGGAGATAAGGAACAGAGCTGACGAGCTGGTGCCAAAGCATATCGTTATCGACGATATCGTGGCTACAGTTTCCTACTTCCTCAACCTCTGCGACGGCGTGGGCACTGTTGATGATATCGACCACCTGGGCAACAGAAGGATACGCTCGGTAGGTGAGCTGCTGCAGAACCAGTTCAGGATAGGCTTTACCAGAATGGAAAGAGTTATCCGTGAGAGAATGAATATACAGTCTCAGGACTCTGAGGTAGTTACTCCTACAGCACTTATAAATATAAGACCCATTACTGCGGCTATAAGAGAGTTCTTCGGTTCGTCTCCTCTGTCACAGTTCATGGACCAGAACAACCCCCTTGCAGAGCTTACTCACAAGAGAAGACTTTCAGCCCTGGGACCCGGCGGTCTTTCAAGAGACCGTGCAGGATTTGAGGTAAGAGACGTTCACTATACCCACTACGGCAGAATGTGTCCTATCGAGACTCCCGAAGGTCCTAACATCGGACTTATCTCTTATCTTGCTTCATTCGCAAGGATAAATGAGTACGGCTTTATCGAAGCTCCCTACAGAAAGGTGGATAAGCAGACAGGCGTGGTTACCGACGAGGTAGTTTATATGACCGCCGATGTTGAGGATAACTTTATGGTGGCTCAGGCTAACGAGCCGCTGACAGAGGACCACAAGTTTGCAAGAGCTAAGGTAAACGGCAGATACAGAGACCAGATACTGGAGATCGAAAGAGATAAGATCGACTTCATGGACGTTTCGCCTAAAATGGTAGTGTCTGTAGCTACCGCCTGCATACCCTTCCTTGAGAACGACGATGCTAACCGTGCCCTCATGGGCTCGAACATGCAGAGGCAGGCTGTGCCGCTGCTGAAAACAGAGTCGCCTATCGTCGGCACAGGTATGGAGTATAAGGCTTGTATCGACTCCGGCGTTGCGGTAGTTTCAGAAAAGGCAGGCGTTGTTGAAAGCGTTGACGCCGATAAGGTGGTAGTAAGAGAGGACGACGGCAATCTGCGCACCTATGAGATGACCAAGTTCCAGAGATCGAACGCAGGTACCTGCACCAACCAGAGACCTATAGTTGACAAGGGCGAGAGGATAGAGGCTCACCAGATAATCGGTGACGGTCCCGCGACCTCAAACGGCGAGCTTTCACTGGGCAAGAACGCTCTCATAGGCTTTATGACCTGGGAGGGCTATAACTACGAGGACGCCGTACTGCTCAACGAGAACCTTGTAAAGCAGGATAAATATACCTCTATCCACATAGAGGATCTTGAAACAGAAGCAAGAGATACCAAGCTGGGACCTGAGGAGATCACAAGAGATATCCCCAACGTGGGCGAGGACGCTCTGAAAGACCTGGACGAGAACGGTATCATAAGAATAGGCGCTGAGGTGCGCTCGGGCGATATACTGGTAGGTAAGGTAACACCCAAGGGCGAGACCGAGCTGACCGCAGAGGAAAGACTGCTGAGAGCTATCTTCGGCGAAAAGGCAAGAGAAGTCAGAGATAACTCCCTTAAGGTTCCTCACGGCGAGGCAGGCACTATAATAGATGTAAAGGTATTTACAAGAGAAAACAGCGACGAGCTCTCACCCGGTGTAAATATGCTGGTAAGGTGCTATATCGCACAGAAGAGAAAGATATCTGTGGGCGATAAGATGGCAGGCAGACACGGCAACAAGGGTGTCGTGTCGAGGATACTCCCTCAGGAGGATATGCCTTTCTTAGAGGACGGTACTCCGCTGGATATCTGCCTTAACCCCCTGGGCGTGCCTTCACGTATGAATATCGGTCAGGTGCTGGAGGTACACCTCGGTATGGCTGCCAAGGCGCTTGGCTGGAAGATAATGACCCCCGTATTCGACGGCGCACACGAGGCGGATATCAGAGAGTGCTTCAGAATGGCTCAGCAGAATTATCTGGAGCATAAGGACGACGACTTTGAGATACACCCAATGGACGAGGTCATCAACCCCAACGCCCTCAGCATGAGCGAGGACGGCAAGTTCACCGTTTATGACGGCAGAACAGGCGAGAAGTTCGATAACAGGGTAACTGTGGGCTATATGTATTACCTTAAGCTCCACCACCTGGTCGATGATAAGATACACGCACGTTCTGTAGGACCATACTCACTGGTAACTCAGCAGCCTCTGGGCGGTAAGGCTCAGTTCGGCGGTCAGAGATTTGGTGAGATGGAAGTTTGGGCTCTTGAAGCATACGGCGCAGCTTATACCCTGCAGGAGATACTGACTGTCAAGTCGGACGACCTGAACGGACGTGTAAAGACCTATGAGGCTATCGTCAAGGGTCAGAACGTTCCCAAGCCCGGCGTGCCCGAGGCGTTCAAGGTGCTTATCAAGGAGCTGCAGTCGCTCTGCCTTGATATCAAGGTGCTCAACATCAATAACGAGGAGATCGACCTGAAGCAGAAGTTTGACGACGATGACGATTTCGTGCCTGCAAACTATGTGGACGACAATACAGAGCTTTCTGCTGAAGCAAACGACTTCGACGACGGCTTTATGGCTGAGGACGAGGACGGACTCTCCGAGATCGACGATGCTGATCTGGACGATCTCGGCTATGATGACGATGACGATTCCGATCTGTTCCTTGACTAAACAAGAATTACAGAAGCAAGAGGCAGGCTGCACAGCCTGTGCTGATTCCTAAGATATACGTTGGATAAATAAACAGGAAGAAGGTTACGCTGTTGGATTTTAATGTATTTGAATCAATAAAGATCGGACTGGCGTCTCCCGATAAGATCAGAGAGTGGTCTTACGGCGAGGTCACCAGACCCGAGACCATAAATTACCGTACACAGAAGCCTGAAAAGGACGGACTTTTCTGCGAAAGGATATTCGGACCCCACAAGGACTGGGAGTGCCACTGCGGAAAGTATAAAAAAATACGCTTCAAGGGCAAGATATGCGAGCGCTGCGGCGTTGAGGTAACAAGAGCTAAGGTAAGACGTGAGAGAATGGGTCACATCGAGCTGGCTGCACCTGTTTCCCATATCTGGTATTTCAAGGGCACGCCTTCAAGGATCGGACAGATGCTGGAGGTATCCCAGAAGAGACTTGAAGAGGTACTGTATTTCACAAAGTATATCGTTATCGACCCGGGCAATACTGAGCTTGTAAAGTGCCAGCTGCTCACCGAGAAGGAATATAACGATATGCTGGAAAAGTATGACGAGAACGAGTTCAAGGCAGGCATGGGCGCCGAGGCTATCAAGGAGCTGCTTGAAGAGATCGACCTTGACGCACTGTCAAACTCCCTTAAAGAAGAGCTTAAAGATCTGCCCTCGGGTCAGAAGAAGATAAAGCTCCTTAAAAGGCTGGAGATCGTTGAAGCATTCAGGACCTCGGGCAACAGACCTGAGTGGATGGTGCTGGACGTTGTTCCCGTTATCCCCCCCGATATAAGACCTATGGTAATGCTGGACGGCGGACGCTACGCCACCAGCGACCTTAACGACCTCTACAGAAGAGTTATAAACAGAAATAACCGCCTTAAAAGAATGCTGGAGCTGGAAGCCCCCGACATTATCGTAAGAAACGAGAAGAGAATGCTGCAGGAGGCTGTTGACGCCCTTATAGATAACGGCAGACACGGCAGACCTGTTACAGGACCCAATAACAGAGCATTCAAATCCCTTTCGGATATGCTCAAGGGTAAGCAGGGACGCTTCCGCCAGAACCTGCTGGGTAAGCGTGTTGACTATTCGGGACGTTCTGTTATCGTAGTAGGACCTGAGCTTAAAATGTACCAGTGCGGTCTGCCTAAGGAGATGGCTCTGGAGCTGTTCAAGCCCTTTGTTATGAAGAGACTGGTGGATACCAACCCCTCTATCAATATAAAATCAGCCAGAAAAATGGTTGAGAGAGCTAAGCCCGAGGTGTGGGACGCTCTGGAGAACGTTATTCAGGGTCACCCTGTAATGCTCAACCGTGCGCCTACGCTGCACAGACTGGGTATCCAGGCGTTTGAGCCGGTACTCGTCGAAGGCAGAGCCATCAAACTCCACCCGCTCGTCTGCCCGGCATTCAACGCCGACTTCGACGGCGACCAGATGGCAGTCCACCTGCCTATCTCTGTCGAGGCTCAGGCTGAGGCACGCTTCCTCATGCTGGCTGCAAACAACCTGTTAAAGCCCTCAGACGGACGCCCTGTGGCTGTTCCTTCTCAGGATATGCTGCTGGGTTCATACTACCTTACCCTGCAAAAGTCAGGCGAGCCGGGCGAAGGCAAGGTGTTCAGGGATATTGACGAGGCTATAATGGCTTACGATAACCACGACGTTTCGCTGCACGCTGCCATCAAGGTAAGGATAACCAAGCAGATAGGCGAAAAGCAGGTATCAAAGATAATCGACGCTACCGTGGGCAGACTTATCTTCAACCAGATAATCCCACAAAATCTGGGCTATGTTGACAGGACCAGCTCGGATAAGCAGTTCGATCTTGAAGTAAGCTTCCTTGTAAAGAAAAAGCAGCTGGGCGATATCATCGACAGATGTATACAAAAGCACGGCACTACAGCGACCTCAGAGGTGCTGGATAATATAAAGGCGCTGGGCTATAAGTATTCCACAAGATCGGCTATCACCGTGGCAGTCTGCGACGCTGATATCCCTGCTACCAAGAAGGATATCCTCGCCGAGGCTGACGCTCTGGTAGAAAAGGTGGATAAGCAGTATAAGAGAGGCTATATCTCCAGAGAAGAAAAGTCCAAGAAGTTTATCGAGATCTGGAATGCGGCTACCGATAAGGTAACAGACGCCCTCAAAGCAAGCTACGATACCGAGCATAATCCTATCCACATGATGGCTGACTCGGGTGCCCGTGGTTCGATAAACCAGATAAGACAGCTGGCAGGCATGAGAGGACTTATCGCAAATACCTCCGGTTCAACCATCGAAATGCCTATCAGAGCCAACTACCGTGAGGGTCTTAACATTCTGGAATACTTCATCTCCTCCAGAGGTGCGAGAAAGGGTCTGGCAGATACCGCTCTGCGTACCGCCGACTCGGGCTACCTCACCAGACGACTGGTTGACGTTTCTCAGGACGTTATCATTCGTCAGGAGGACTGCGGCACTAATGTGGGTATCGAGATATTTGATATAAAGAACGGCAACGAAATGATCGAGCCGCTGAGCGAAAGACTTGTGGGAAGATATCTTGTTGAGGACCTTAAAGACCCCAAGACCAGCGAGATGATCTGCTCGAGAAACAAGCTCATAGGCGAGCATGACTCAAAGAGGATAGTAGCTGCCCTTGAAGAAGCAGGCAGAGACTCTATTCAGATCAGATCGGTGCTGCAGTGCAGATCAAAGCACGGCGTTTGCGCTAAGTGCTACGGCGCAAACCTTGCTAACGGCAATATCGTACAGGTGGGCGAGGCTGTCGGCGTTATCTCCGCACAGTCCATCGGTGAGCCGGGTACACAGCTCACCATGAGAACCTTCCACACAGGCGGTATCGCATCGGCTGAGGATATCACACAGGGTCTGCCGAGAGTTGAGGAGCTGTTTGAGTCAAGACGACCCAAGGGCGCAGCTATCATCTCCAGAATAGCAGGTCTTGTAAGGATAGAAGAGGTCAAAAAGACCAAGCAGATCACCGTTACAAGCGAGGATACAGAGAACCCCGAGCAGGAGAGCTATGTTATCCCCTACGGCTATAAGATAAAGGTAAAAGAGGGTCAGCAGGTAAGCGCAGGTGAGCCTCTCACAGAGGGCTCGATAAACCCTGCCGATATCCTTGCGGTAAACGGCGAAAAGGCTGTACAGAACTATATCATCACCGAGGTGCAGAAGGTTTACCGTCTGCAGGGTGTTGATATCAACGATAAGCATATCGAGGTAATTGTTCGCCAGATGATGAGAAAGGTCAAGATCGACGACTCGGGCTCAAGCTTCCTGCTGCCCGGCTCACTCATCGACAAGAACGAGGTGGACAGACTCAACGAGGAGATACAGCAGAGGATAGACGAGGGCGATACAGAGGCAGCTCTCATCACCACAGTTCCTGTGCTGCAGGGTATCACCAAGGCTTCCAGCTACTCCGACTCCTTCCTGTCGGCAGCGTCCTTCCAGGAGACCACAAAGGCTCTTACAGACGCAGCTATCAGAGGTAAGACGGATAAGCTGCAGGGTCTTAAAGAGAACGTTATCATCGGTAAGCTCATTCCTGCAGGAACGGGTATGGACGTTTACAATAACGTCGAGATCGTCAGAAACGAAAGTGCAGCAGCACATTCACCCCTTGATACAGGGTTTGGGCTGTAATATCCGGCATAAGATCAGATTTCCTCCGCCATTGGCGGGGGAAATTTTTTGCTTGACAAAATAAGGGCTTCATGATAAAATGTAAATGAAAGGAGATGATCGTATGGGAGCTTATGCAATGCCCGATAATAAGCCGTTTCGCTCAAACGGAAATATAAAGAGAAAAAGAAAAAAAGGAAGAGTCGATGAGGGTCTGGCTCTCATAAGAAGCGGCAAGCTAAAGGTCGATCTTAAAAATGAAACGGTCAGGATAGAGAGAAATGACGGATAATAAATTTAATACGGTCGAGTTTACGAGAGAACTCCAGAAAAAGTATGCGTCGTCATTTTGCTGCGGAAATCCTGCTATAGATAATTTTTTGAAAAGCAGCGAAGCTTTTGACTGCCTGTTTGGAAAAACCTATGCCATGATGACCGAAAATGAAATAATCGGTTATTATAATATAAGCACAGGAGATATAGAAGACGATGACCAGCTGCGTATGGGCGGCTCGATATATATAAATTATTTTGCTCTGGATCAAAAGTATCATAGAGTGAAATATAATGAAAACTGGTATGTTTCAGACCTTCTCATTATGGACTGTATAAACAGAGTTCTTGATATACAGGAAAATACAGTCGGTTTCACCTTTATTACCCTTTCATCAACAAGTGAGGGATATAATCTATATAAAAGAAATGGCTTTGAAGAGCTGGAAGATGATATGAAAATAGCAAAAAATCAGGGAGAGTTCACCTGTATCCCTATGTATCTTCCTCTGGCGACTGAGGATTAAAACTATAAAACACCGTTCGGTAATTCCGTTCGGTGTTTTTGTTGTTAATGAGTCAGCCTTTGGAAGCAAGAAACTTGCTTATCTGACATAGCTAAGAAAAGGGGACTCCAGTCACTAGCTCTCTAACCACTAGCGACTAGCAGGGCTCAAATATTTAAGACCCCATGCAACCTTTCGCCCACGAAAAACGTCTTATATAATGAAAGGAAGTGAAAAGCATGAAGAACACCGATGCAGAGCTTTACCGAGCGCTGGTGGAGGAGTATTCGGATACGGTCACAAGGCTGGCGCTGATACATACTGGCAACTTTGCCGACGCAGAGGACTGCTACCAGAACGTTTTCTTCAAGCTTTTCAAGGAGCTGGGGAGAAGAGAGATACCAAACCCCAAGGCGTGGATACTTAAAGTCACCCTTAACGAGTGCCGAAACGTGCTGAGATACAGGCTGGGCAAAAGCTTTGTCAGCCTTAGCGAGATAACCGCCGTCACCGAGGATAAGCATGAGCATGAAATGCTCGACCTCGTTTTCAGACTGCCGCCAAAGTACCGCGACGCGCTGTACCTCTATTATTATGAGGAGCTGACTATCGAGGAGATATCGAGGGCGACAAAAACTAAGGTGAATACCGTGAAATCCCAGCTCAAACGTGGGCGTGAAAAGCTCAGAGAATTTCTGGAAGATAACTGAAAGGAGCAGCAGTATGAAAAAGCTGACGTTTTTTGATAAGATAACTACCCCCGAAAGCTGGAAAAAAGCTGCCCTTGATAATGCTTTTGCCGATAAGCCGAAGCTTAAAAAATGGCAGTTCGGTACGGTGATCGCCGTGACAGCCGTGATGGCTGCGCTGATGATAGCCGTGCCTGCCATGAGCATGAAGTATAATAAAGTCCCCGAGGTAAAAACCACCCCTGCCGCCCGGGACAGCGTTACCGACAGAGAGAAAAAATCGGGCACCATAAACGCCCTTGCTGCCATGGAAAAAGACTACGACTACGTCATAAGAGGCACCATTATCGACAGCAGCCCCACCTCGGCAGCTATCAAGGTGCTTGTGGACCAAAAGGACTTTGAAAAGTATCATGACCTGCTGTATGGTGAGGGGGTAAACGGCTCGTGGATGACCTATATGAACGTTGACCTTGACCCTATGGGCTATGACTATACAGGCGGCGAGAAAAAATCGGGGCTGGGCGGCAGCACCGATAAGGACGAGGGCGACCTGGTGGCGCTGGGCTTTAAGATATTACCCCAGGAGGACGGCGTGTACAGACCCACTTTTAAAATGTGCCAGGGCTATGCAAACCTGGGGGAGTCGGATAACGACTACTTTGAGCGGCTGAACGAGTCGGTGAGGATAATGAACCTTGTGGACCCCAACGGCTATCTGGCAGATGTCTCCTCTATCATGGAGCGCACATATGAGGACATGACAGCCGATATCGAGGATAACAACAGCTCCGATTACGATATCGAAATGCTTACCCCCGCAGGCAGGTATAACGATGTTATGGAGTCCTACATGGGTACGGGCTACAGCTATGAGTATATTGTAAAAATAACCCCGAAGGACGGCGGCGATATAGGCAGCTGGGATATGCAGCTCAGGGGCTTTAATGCCTATGAGACAGAGTATGCAAAGGGCGGCGAGCTTAAAAACGCAGTGATGACCCTGACCGACAGGGGAGACACCTTTAAAATAACCCCAAGCTTTAGTGACCGGCATATAACCTTTTACAGTGCCCACGCAGGCGAGGTGGATGGCTCGCTTTATGTGGTGCTGGACGTGATACCTGCAAGCTTTAACAGCGCCTACGGCTCGGGCACTGTGGTGGATATCACCACCGAGACGGGCACAAGCAGCTATAATGCCAGATATGAGTATTACTACGGCGACGACAAGGAAAAATTTACCGATATCCCCCTGATCACCAATGTGACTGCAAACGACCAAAGCTTCACCGTTGAGCCCGAAGCCCTGCTCAGACAGTATGAGATAGAGCCCCACAATTACCTCTATCACCTTGACCTGCTGATAGATATGCACACCGATGACCCCATTATGTCAAGCACCAGCGGCGGCTACGATCAGAATATGCTGATAGATCTGTATGTGCAGCCCGATATGGCAGACGGCGAGAAAAGAGAAAGCCTGCTTTTATGCATAGCAGGCGCAGGCGACCCCGAAAACGATTGCTATGTGGACGCAGCCACCAGATATCTCCCCTTTGAGAAAAAGCTTTTGCTGACCATTTCCTACGAAAGCCGTGACGACATAGTGCGCCTGCCAAAGCTGTATTTCGCCAAGGGCTATATAGGCGACGGCAGCAGGGGTGAGAACGTCTATGTGCTAAAAGACGGCTATTTCGAGGACACCGAAAAGTTTTACGACCCCATAAACGCAGCAGACTTCGACGGTACCACCCTTGACGGCTGCGTTATCGAATATCTGCCGGCAAACCGAAACGGCACGGATATTGATATAAAAACAATGCCCTACACCGATAACGATACAGACGAGAGCTTTGAGGTGCACGAAGCGGAAAAATACAATGGTTCAGACTATGCGCTGCTTGATAAAGACTAGGGAAGAGCGGCAGAACAGGAGATAAAAATATATAAAAGTAAGCGGACCGCTGTTAAAGGGCGGTCCGCTTTGCTTGGGGTCACCAAACAAGCCCCAAAGCTCTATAAAATGTAAAACTTTTGTGAACTGCTATTGACAGGGCAGAAGTCTGGGTGTATAATGATTTAGTACGCTGACTAATTGTATGTAGTCAAAAAAGCGTAAATATTTTACGAAAGGAGAGAAACCATGCCAACCTTTAACCAGTTAGTAAGAAAGGGTAGAAACGTACTCGAGGACAAGTCTACAGCACCTGCTCTGCAGAAGGGCTTTAACTCCAAGAAGAAGAGAGTTATCGACCAGAGCTGCCCCCAGAAGAGAGGCGTGTGCACCGTAGTCAGAACAGCTACACCTAAGAAGCCTAACTCAGCAATGAGAAAGGTAGCCAGAGTTAAGCTGACAAACGGCTATGAGGTAACAGCTTATATCCCCGGTATCGGTCACAACCTGCAGGAGCACTCTGTTGTTCTTATCAGAGGCGGAAGAGTCAAGGACCTCCCCGGTGTGAGATATCACATCATCAGAGGTACACTGGACGCACAGGGCGTTGCCAAGAGAATGCAGGCAAGATCAAAGTACGGCGCAAAGAGACCTAAGGCAGGAGCTGCCAAGTAATCAACATTACAAAAGCTCAGAAAATTACAAGGATAAACTCATTGCCGCGTAAAGCGGAGACCACAGTTTTTGTGGAGTGATCAATGTTTAAATATATTTGATGTAACTCTGCATGGAACTGACGGGGCTGTAACGTGGGAAACTATGGTTGCAGAGCGAGTACCTGTGAATTCATTTTTGTGAAGGAGGGAATTAAAGTGCCAAGAAGAGGTAGAGTTACTAAGAGAGACGTGCTGCAGGACCCTGTATACAATTCAAAGCTGGTAACACGTCTTGTTAACAACATCATGCTCGACGGTAAGAAGGGCGTAGCTCAGAAGATCGTTTACGGAGCATTCGAGATCGTTGAGGAAAAGACAGGCAGACCTGCACTCGAGGTGTTCGAGGAGGCTATGGGCAACATCATGCCCGAGCTGGAGGTAAAGGCTCGCCGTGTGGGCGGCGCCACCTACCAGGTACCTATGGAGGTAAGACCTGACAGACGCCAGACACTGGGTCTGAGATGGATAACAAAGTATTCTCGTGAGAGACACGAGGAGACTATGAAGGAGAGACTCGCAGCTGAGATACTGGACGCTCTTAACGGAGTGGGCGGTTCATGCAAGAAGCGCGACGATACTCACAAGATGGCAGAAGCTAACAAGGCTTTCGCTCACTACAGATGGTAACCGTATAAAGGAGGATATATTATGGCAAGAGAATGTAAGCTGCAGGATTACCGTAATATCGGTATCATGGCACACATCGACGCCGGTAAAACTACTACCACTGAACGTATCCTGTTTTATACCGGTGTAAACTACAAGATCGGTGAAACTCATGACGGTGCTTCCACAATGGACTGGATGGCTCAGGAGAAGGAGAGAGGTATCACTATCACCTCTGCTGCAACCACCTGCTATTGGAAGGGTCACAGACTTAACATTATCGACACCCCGGGCCACGTTGACTTTACTGTTGAGGTAGAGAGATCTCTGAGAGTTCTCGACGGCTCGGTAACAGTTCTGTGCGCAAAGGGCGGCGTTGAGCCCCAGACAGAGACCGTTTGGAGACAGGCTGATAACTATAAGGTACCAAGAATGGTATACGTCAACAAGATGGATATCATGGGCGCCGATTTCTATAACGTGCTGAATATGCTCCATGAGAGACTTCAGTGCAATGCCGTTCCTATCCAGCTGCCTATCGGCGCTGAGGATGATTTCAAGGGCATCATCGACCTGCTTGAAATGAAGGCATATGTTTACTACGATGACCTCGGAAAGGATATCCGTGAGGAGGAGATCCCCGAGGATATGCAGGAGAAGGCTGAGGAGTACAGAGCTGACCTGATCGAGCACCTGGCTGAGGTGGACGACGACATCGCCGAGAAGTTCTTCGCTGACGAGGAGATCACTATCGAGGAGATGAAGAAGGTCATCAGAAAGTCTACCATTGATAATACTATGGTACCTGTTACCTGCGGTACTTCCTACAGAAACAAGGGCGTTCAGAAGCTTCTTGACGCTATTGTTGACTATATGCCCGCTCCTATCGACGTACCCCACATCAAGGGCATAAACCCCGATACGGGCGAGGAATGCGAGAGAATTTCGGGCGACGATCAGCCCTTTGCAGCTCTGGCATTCAAGATCGCAACAGACCCCTTCGTTGGAAAGCTCTGCTATTTCAGAGTTTATTCGGGCGTGCTGACAGCTGGTTCCACCGTCTATAACTCCACCAAGGACAAGGACGAGAGGATCGGACGTATCGTTCAGATGCACTCCAACGACAGAAAGGATATTGATACCATTTACGCAGGCGATATCGGCGCTGCTATCGGACTGAAGAACACCACAACAGGTGATACTCTCTGCGACGAGAAGAACCCTGTTATACTTGAGTCTATGGAGTTCCCGGAGCCTGTTATCCAGCTGGCTATCGAGCCTAAGACCAAGGCAGGTCAGGAGAAAATGGGTATCGCACTCGCTAAGCTTGCTGAGGAGGATCCTACCTTCAGGACATATACTTCTGAGGAAACAGGTCAGACCATCATCGCAGGCATGGGCGAGCTCCACCTTGAGATCATCGTTGACAGACTGTTGAGAGAGTTCAAGGTAGAGGCAAACGTAGGCGCTCCTCAGGTATCCTATAAGGAGACTATCACCAAGGAAGCTAACGTTGATTACAAGTATGCTAAGCAGTCAGGCGGTAAGGGTCAGTACGGTCACGTTAAGATCAACGTTTACCCCAACGAGTCGGGCGCAGGCTACGAGTTCATCAACAAGGTCGTCGGCGGTTCTGTCCCCAAGGAGTATATCCCTGCTGTTGACGCAGGTATCAAGGGCGCTATGGAGAGCGGCGTTCTCGCAGGCTTCAAGGTAGTTGACTGCAAGGTCGAGCTCTACGACGGTTCGTATCACGAGGTAGACTCCTCCGAAATGGCATTCAAGATCGCAGGTTCAATGGCGTTCAAGGAGGCTATGAAGAAGGCAGCTCCTATCATACTTGAGCCTATCATGAAGGTTTCGGTCATAGCTCCCGATGATTATCTGGGAACTGTTATCGGCGACCTTAACTCAAGAAGAGGTCAGATACTCGGACAGGAGCAGAGAACAGGCGCTGTTCAGGTAGACGCTCTGGTTCCTCTGAGCGAGATGTTCGGCTACTCAAACGACCTGCGTTCAAAAACACAGGGCCGTGGTCAGTACGCTATGGAGCCTCACAGCTATACTCAGGTACCTAAGTCTATCTCCGAGAAGATCATGACTTCAAGAAAAGGTGAATAATTTTGCAAAAAGTTTCTGAAAAACTATTGCAAAACGGAAAAAAATTTGGTATAATAATACTACGGTATGTGTAGTGCTTGTGCGCCGTTATGGTGCGGCGCTAAGCATATACGGAATCATAAATTTTATTTAAGGAGGAATATTCCTATGGCAAAGGCACATTTTGAAAGAAACAAGCCCCACGTAAACATCGGTACTATCGGTCACGTTGACCACGGTAAGACTACTCTTACAGCCGCTATCACTAAGACTCTGGCTATGAAGGGTCAGGCTCAGTATGAGGCTTATGATATGATCGATAAGGCTCCTGAGGAGAGAGAAAGAGGTATCACTATCAACACAGCTCACGTTGAGTATGAGACTGATAAGAGACACTACGCTCACGTTGACTGCCCCGGCCACGCTGACTATGTTAAGAACATGATCACAGGCGCAGCTCAGATGGACGGCGCTATCCTCGTAGTTGCAGCTTCCGACGGTCCTATGGCTCAGACAAGAGAGCACATTCTGCTGGCTCGTCAGGTTGGCGTTCCTGCAATCGTTGTATTCATGAACAAGGCTGACCAGGTTGACGATCCTGAGCTGCTTGAGCTGGTTGAGATGGATATCAGAGACCTGCTGAGCTCTTATGAGTTCCCCGGCGATGATACTCCTATCATCACAGGTTCTGCACTTGCTGCACTGAACGCTCCCGATGATCTCAGCGATCCTGCTTATGCACCTATCATTGAGCTCATGAACGCTGTTGACGAGTATATCCCAACTCCTGAGAGAGATGACGCTAAGCCTTTCCTTATGCCTATCGAGGATACTATGACCATTTCAGGCCGTGGTACTGTTGTAACAGGCAGAGTTGAGAGAGGTCTGCTCAACGTTGGTGAGACTGTTGAGATCGTTGGTCTTTCCGATGAGAAGCAGAGCACAGTTGTAACAGGTATCGAGATGTTCAGAAAGACTCTTGATAACGCTATGGCTGGTGATAACATCGGCGCACTGCTGAGAGGTATCACAAGAGATCAGGTTGAAAGAGGACAGGTTCTCTGCAAGCCCGGCTCTATCCACCCCCACACTAAGTTCAGCGGTCAGGTTTACGTTCTGAAGAAGGACGAGGGCGGCAGACATACTCCTTTCTTCAACAACTACAGACCTCAGTTCTATTTCAGAACAACAGACGTTACAGGCACAATTTCTCTCCCTGCTGATAAGGAGATGTGTATGCCCGGCGATAACGTTACTATGGATGTTGAGCTCATCACTCCTATCGCTATCGAGGAAGGTCTGAGATTTGCTATCCGTGAGGGCGGCAGAACAGTTGGTTCAGGCGTCGTTACAGCTATCAAAGAGTAATTTTTAGCTGAAAATATAGCTTAAATAAAAGCCGAGTCACCCACGACTCGGCTTTTTTACTTTCCCGTTCATTACCCCACAGGGTGAGCCGGCATACCGTGTGCAGGTTTTACTGGGGAAAACCTTTCTGAAGAAAGGTTATTCCCC
>CALCRR010000262.1 GCA_937894495.1 uncultured Ruminococcus sp.
AGGGGGTTTGGGGGAGACCCTTTTTCAAAAGGGTCTCCCCCAACAGAGCCAGCACACAGTACGGCAAATCATCATTTACAGGAGCGGTGCCAGCATACGCAGAATGACCGAGGCAAAGCGGCTGAAAAAGCTGATGTCACGGCAGTCCTGGGGGGTGATAAGGTGGCACTTGTTTTCAAACATATTGTCAAAGTCAGCCCTTATATCGCCTATGCATTCAGAGTCCTGCATATAGGTGGCGCACTCAAAGTGCAGGTAAAGGCTGCGGTAGTCGAGGTTTATAGTGCCCACCACCGCCTTGCTGTCGTCGGATAAAAAGGTCTTGGCGTGGATAAAGCCCGGGGTGTACTCATACACCTTTACGCCGATAGCCAGAAGCTCTCTGTAATAGGATTTGGTCATGCAGTGTATATACCATTTGTCGGGTATACCGGGGGTGATTATCCTCACATCCACCCCCGACTTTGCCGCAAGCTCCAGTGCGGTGAGCATCTCGTTATCGGGGATAAAGTAGGGGGTGGTGATATAGACGTATTTTTTTGCGCTGTTGATCATGCTCATATATACCAGCTTGCCCACCGACTCCTCGTCCAGCGGTGAGTCGGCATAGGGTATAACATAGCCGTGCTTTTTGCTGTAGCTGCCGTCAGCCTTGGGCTTGAACATCTCGTATGCCGCCACATCGCCCGATATTACCTCCCACATCTGCAAAAACATCATGGTGAAGTTCCACACAGCGTCGCCTGTTATCATCACCGCGTTGTCCTTCCAGTGACCAAAACGGGGGCGGCGGTTGATGTATTCATCGCCGATGTTTACGCCGCCGTTGAAGGCGGTCTTGCCGTCTATAACAACTATCTTCCGGTGGTCACGGTTGTTCTGTATGGTGGATATCATGGGGCGGAACTTGTTGAAGATAAGCACCTTTGCCCCTGCTTTTTTCAGCGTTTTAAGGTCCCTTGCAGGCACCGTGAACTGTGAGCCCATGCCGTCGCACAAAAACCTTACCTCGACCCCCGACTTTACCTTTTCAAGCAGAATGTCAAGTATCTCCCCCCACATCTCGCCGTCGTCAACTATAAAGTATTCCATAAATATGAACTCTTCGGCTTTTTTCAGCTCAGCCACCAGCGCCTTGAATTTGTCCTCCCCCAAGGGAAAATACACAGCGCCCTCGCCTCTGTACATGGGGTAGCCCCCGAAGGTGTCGATGTATTCCGCCAGCCTGCCAAGCTCAGGGTCCTTTTCCTTTACCGTCTCCATCAGCTTTTTGTCGGTGGTGAGAAATGCCCTGGTGTTGGCGCACTTTTTGGCGTAAAGATTTCTCACCTTGCGCTTGTAGGGCTGGTTCGCCAGCAGTATATAAAGCACCGTTGTGAATACAGGCAGCGCCAGCAGCGGTATTATCCACGCCATTTTGTAGGCAGGGTTCTGGTTGGTGTTTAAAATGTATACCGCCAGCCCTACCGCTATGGTGGTGAACAGAATGTGTATATACGTGTAGTGCTCACTAAGATTTGTGAAAGTGGTGAATATCAGCAGAAATTGTAAAAGCAGCAGAAGTATGATGGTGGTCTTCTGCGAAAAAATTATGTTCAGCAGCTTCTTGGGTTTCTTCCTGCGCTTGTAGTATTTCGACTTAGCCTGCTTATCCTTCACACCCCTGCACTCCTTTCCCGCTCCCGACCTGCCCTGCACGACTGCGGCAGTTTGTGGGCAAGTATAGTTTTGTGCGCTGCTTACCGGGGAAAACCTTTCTGAAGAAAGGT
>CALCRR010000263.1 GCA_937894495.1 uncultured Ruminococcus sp.
GACTAACATACCACAAACACTACACTAAGAGAGGCAAAAGCCAGTTAAGTCCCGTCATTATAGACGAATGTGAGATAATTGGTTAGTGCGGTTCTTTTTGTTGGGTAGAGATGTCTTATAGCATGGTATTTGATAGATGGTACATCTGCTTTTTTCAGGAAAGCCTTGTATCTGTTTTCAAAGGTGCGGGGTTCTACAATTTTTTCAGTGCCGGAAAGGACATAACCGCTGTCGGAGGCGCGGTATTCTTTCAGCATATTGATAAGAAAATTCGGAAGAGGAATGTCCCTTACAGACGATTCCGACTTGGGCGCTGTCACCTTGACGGCAGTTTTCCTTTCCTGACCGTAGACCCGAATACGCTGAACTGTCTTTGTCACATGAAGTACTTTCAGATCAAAGTCAATATCCGCCCATTTCAGAGCGCAGACCTCGCCTATACGCATTCCTGTGAAAAGCGTGAGAACAATTCCGCAGCCGGTATTTGTATGCTCTTCCTCGGCGGTTTTGATGATCGTTTTCTGTTCTTCCTGCGTGAAAACAGTAGTTTCCTTACACTTTTTCTTAGGTAGCTCCGCATTTCTTACGAGATTGGCGTAATTGTAATTTATTTCTGCCCATTTTGCAGCAGTTTTTATCATCGTCACCATATCGCTTATGTACTTCGGTGATAGTCCCTCGTTCAACTTATAAGTCACAAAAGTGCTGACAAGGTTGACATCAAGATTACTGTATTTCAGCTCTCTAAAGTACGGTTCAAGGTGCTTTTCAAGCTTGTGCCGGTAGCTTGCATAGCTGCTTTCCTTGATCGACGGTCTATGTGCTTCAAGCCACATCTTCAAAATATCGACCACAAGCAGTACACACCTCACTGACGGCACAAGAACTTCATTGCGCAGCTTATTGAGCTTCGCCTTTGCCTCGGTGTAGCTTTTTCCGTAAACAGAACGGTATTTCTTCCCATTATAGTAATATCTTCCCTCCCAGCGCCCGTCAGCGCGGTGATATATGTTGTTTCCTTTCCTTGCCATTATTGTTCCTCCTGACACGACCTTTGACGGTTTATTTCATTTGAAAAAGACTTGAACGCAGCTGCTTATGATAAACATCAATTTGCGTAATACAAGTGTAGCCACACTTTGACTAATCGACCTTTGAAATGCGTCACCAAATTATTAAAATTGACGAATTTTATTTTATAAATTTGGAAATAATGCTAAAGTCCTTGACTTTTTATTTTTGTAATGTTATACTTAAAATGTGAATATATTGTATCGTCTTGTATTTTCAACACTATCTATGGCTACAGGTCGGTATTTTTTGCGTGAATGACATTTCGTAAATGAAAATCTTTCACGATTTTTATTATACAACGGAAGTGTCTTCCGCATAAACAATCCTCACTCGTTGTTCTTCACAAGATTGATAATTTCCTTGCCTTGATCATCTGCATATTTCACAGCTGTCCATGCCCCACCGCATTTTCTTTCCACGGCACAAATAATTAAATCAGCACGATCAACCATTGATTTATTTGGCTCTTCAGGCATGATGGTGGGTTACAATCAGCCTAAAATCCCATAAACACGTCACAATCCCGGTATAGTTTTTCGGTTGGGAAGTGGAATGCGTAAATCCGAGCAAACCAAGTATACCATATCGATCAGATTCCGGGTATTGCGGAAGCCGTAGGCTTTGCGGATGACAAGCTTGATCTTGTTGTTGGTAGCTTCAATTCTGGCATTGCTCATCCCAAGGCGTATGGCATTCAATATATGATCCTTGTGCCGTTTAATTTTCTTGTAGAGTTCATACACGGCAGGGATACGGCTGTGCGAAGCTCGCCACAGCCAATTCTTCAATCCAATTTCGGCTTCGTCCGGATCTTTCAGCTTCAGAAGAAGCCGCAAAGATTCCTTGAGACAGTAAGTACGATACAAGCGCTTATCGGTTTTGGAGATCATTTCAACTCTGATCTTCTGCTTTTCGGTCAGATTTTCAGGTGCTTTGCCGAGCGCATAAGATGAGTTTTTGATCTCGTCAGCTTTTTCTGCTGCCTGACGAATTTCCTGCGTGGCAGGATCGTCTTCCTTCGGTCTGCCCGGATTTCGAGGGTTAGCTTTTTTTAGCGCCTTTACCTGCGCATAGGCATCACGCCAAGACTCTCGTCTGACCTCATCAAGCGTGTCCATAGCCCACTGGACAACATGGAACTGATCGACGCAGCGAACACAGTCGGGAGTGAATTCATTGACGCACTCCGTTATCCATTTAGCGCCGTCACCTGTGACGACCTTAATGCTTGCACGCTGCTCCTCGGTGAGCTGCTGATAGAATTTTTCAAGCACGGATTTTCCGTGACCGAGGGCAACCCAAACCACAGTATTTGTGTCATGATTGACGATGACAGTGATGTATTTATGCCCCTTTTTGTAGCTTGTCTCGTCTATCCCGATGTTGACAAGATTGTCCAACCTATGCGAGATCTCAGGCTCGATAACGTCTTTTGTTCGGCTGACACATCTGCCGACTGTCTCCCAGTCCACACGGAAATACTCCGCAACGGCACTGCGTGGGAGATGCACCGCAAACCAAGCTACAGTCAGGTCAAAATCCTTCGTGAAACCACTTCCGGGATACGCCCACGGAACATCGGCAACGACCACTCCGTGGTTAGGACACTCAATACGATGCGTCCGGTATTCGATCTCGACAAGTGTTGCACCAAAGTCAAGCCCTCTCCAGATGCGGGACTTCCTGCAGCGGGAATCATATCCGGGACAGCGCCTGTGACAGTACGGACAGTCGTTCTCATGCCACTTAGTCGGACGCGCTTGAATGCGAATGTGGTTGACGTTATCGGTATCCGTGTAGAACTCGCATCCGGTGATGACTGTGTTCTTGAAATTGAGCAGCTTCTTGCAGAGAGACTTGGCAGATTCCATATTCGGGAGCACCTCCGGTGCGGTAAATGCAGAGTGTGTACTCTAACATTTTACCGTATCCGGGCGGGCACTGCAAGACGTCCGCCACCCTTGACAGAACCTGAAAGAAATGCTATGAAGTCGTTGCCGACGGTGACGAACTAGGGAACAGCTCAGTGGGTTCACCGTCGGTCAGCCATTGTAGCATTTCTTTCAGAACCTGTCAAGGGCAAGCCGCTGACGCGGTGGCTGGTTTTGCCTCCGGTTCGGAATCTAAGAACAGCTCTGATGTGAGTGTGACAGGTGGATTCTCACCCACACTTATGCCAGAAGCCTCATTTATTTCGGATAGTGATAGCCGCCTTGAAATGAGCGTTCACCGATTCCTGACAAATCTCAACTTCATCATAATAAGCAAGATAACTCTCCATGTTGTCCCTATATTCAGCACGTTCATAAGGCAGAACCAGCACAAGCGACATATTGCCATCCCCATGTAATTTTACAGTCTCACGAACAGCAGATGCGGCAACCTGATCAAAATCGCCATCCCTACCGACAAGGAACTCGACGTATTCTTTGGTATCTATCAGCTTACGAAGAATAGGTCTGATTTTTTCCTCTATCATGTATTGATTTGAAAGCTTTCTATGCCCGAAAAATGCAACAGAGTATGTATTCATAACGCTCCTCCGCTCTTGAATAATGCTTACCTTTTGATATATAATAATTAAGTAAGCCACATTTCGCAAAATCAATCATTTCGGGATAAAAGTCTCGTTTCTGACGCTATTATTCAATTTTCAAGCTGCTGTTTTGACGAACCTTTTACGTTAAGAAGCTATCGTCATGAGGTTCATGCAGTTCCGCTTATGCTCCATTGAGGTATGAATGTACCTGTCGAGCGTGACTTGAACGCTGCTGTGTCCAAGTATCTCGGAAAGCGTCTTTACATCAAATCCAAGCTCGACCGCACCGCTGGCGAAGCAATGGCGGCACACATGGAAATTAAAATATCCTATCCCAGCGTTTTCCAGTATACGCTTAAAACGATACTGCATGGTGCGCGGCTCAATCGGCTTTTCAGTACCAGTAAGAACAAAAGCACTATTTTTACTTTTCAGCTCTTTGAGCATGGGCATGATACAGTCTGGAATGGGAATCTCACGGCGCGAGGACTGGCTTTTGGGTTCAGCGATTATTACTTTGGTTTTGCTGTCACCCTCGAAACACTGTATGCGCTGAATCGTGTGTCTGACGGTCAAAATACGTTTTTCCATGTCGATGTTCTCCCACCGCAGGGCGCAGATCTCGCCTATCCTCATTCCTGTGTAAAGCGAAAGAGCCGCGCCGAGAGTGGACGTATTGCGATTATTGTTGATATAATTTGCAAGACGCTTCTGCTCGTCCTTGCTCATAATCGTGATCTCAGGCTTCGACTTCTTCGGCATGATTATACCGTCAGTTACGTTATTGATGTGGTATTCGCGGCTTGCATATTTAAAAATCGACTTCAATACGACCATTATATCGCTTATATAACGCACCGAAAGACCTTCATGTAGCTTTTTCTCCATAAATTCATAGATAGCTTTTGCCTTTATGACAGCAGCGTTCATGCCTCCAAATCCCGGAATGATATGTTTTTCTATCTTCATTCGGTAGTTGGCGGCGGTTGATTCCTTGATGCGGTTCTTGCACACAGAGAACCATTCGAGCGCCAGCTCCTTGACGGTCATTTCCGTTATTTGCTCTGTGCTATGCTCCGTGTTCTGACAAGCAGCTACCATTTTGAACTCCGCTTCTTCCTTGGTTTTTCCATAGAAGGAACGGTATTTTTTATGTCCTTGTTCGCTGCCAAGCGAAATCCTGCATTCCCAGCGACCGTCCTTTCGTCTATATGTCGTCCCTCTTATCATTTTATCCTCCAAAAATTTATCTGTACAATTGACAATCGGCGCAAAATCGTGTATAATATCTTTATGGAGAGTGCGGTTTACCGTCATTTCTCCAAATGATTGATTTTGCGAAACGCTTCTGTATTTTTCTGCGTTTTCCGGATTAATATTTTTTTATTTTCCGAAACCGGTGCCGTGACCGCTCTCGAAATTTTCAAGTTAAAGATCAGTTCACTGCGCCACTAAGATCGGCGTAATGAACTATTTCTAACCTTTATGAGAGAGCCTTATAAATTTCACCTCTCATAAGTTAGGGGTTGAGAAGCCGATTTTTTTAGGTCAAAGCGAGTGATTTCTCTGTTTTTCACAAATCTGTAAATTTCAACGCAAGGTTTACTGATATTTTTTACAAACTGCTTGACCATTTGCCCTATTTCCATGAATAATGAATCTTTAAACCATTATGAAAACTGATAGTCAGGCACAGATACTTTGCTGTAAAAAAAGAAGCTCCTTTTCAACACCAAAATGCCGAAAAAGAGCTATAAAAAAGTTATATAATCAAAAAAGCGTCGTACAAACTGACCGAATAAACTCAGCGTTACAAGAAATTTAACGCTAAAGTTTATTGCTCGGATTTTGTACGACGCTTATATTTCGCAGCCTATGCCGGGCTTCATTAAAGTGGGATTGGAGTTTTATTGCTCTAATCTCACTTTTTTATTTCAATCCATTTATCAGCCATTCCGGTTTTAGTCATAATTATCACGACACACCTTGAACAGCACCCTCGTATTCAAATGCTCCTTGAATCCCGCCGCATGGTAAAGCTCCCATGCGGTATTATCCTTTGCACTTTCGGGATACCCCTCGCCTTTTATGCGTCTGCCGAGAAGATAATTCTGCTGGTCCTCGTCAAGAACCAGCTTCACTCCGTCAGGAGTTTTCTGAGTAGGCTCATCAAGAACTTTGTTCATATAATCGTTGATGATTTCCCGTGCCATACCTTCCTTGACCTTTTGATGAATAGACTTCTCATACGGCAGGGGCTTCGGACGGTCTGCAATAATATCGGGAAAAGTATGGTAAGCCTTGAGCAGGAACATCGGGAGGCTATTGAGTACTCTTATCTTGGTCTCATAATTATCGAAGCCGTTACACATCTCGATTGTGTCTATGCAAAAAATATCAAGGTATGGATCAAACGCCAAAGCACTGTCATCCTCGATTAACGCCGAATAAATAAATTCGGCATAACTGTCCGTACAGTCACAGACATCGTAAATGTCCATATCGTTTTTTCTGCCTGCCCTCCGAGTATAAGCAAGCCCGTGACCGTACCGATCTGAACAGCCTTACCTATTTCGCCGTTGAAAAAATTTTCCTCTTCATTGTCGGTCAAGTCATCGGGAATACCATAAATTTTGAGATAACAGCTTATGATGTAGCTGTCATAAGACTCCTCAGTTTTCTCATAAACCCTTACCCCATAGTCTGCTTCTGCAAATATTTCTTGTATCATTAACTATGACCCTCGCTTTCTTATATTTCAATAAACACTGTATTTACGGGCTGTTCTTGCATTTTTGAAATCGTATTTTGTTTTATGATTTTGCGTACCCCAATCAATTGTGCAATCCGCTGCCCGAAAAAGAAACATTATACCCCTCTGCTCACAAATATCACAAAATTTATTACAAAATACCGAACTGCCCTCAAAAAAATGCCTTCCCGACCCCTAACTTATGAAGGGCGAAGATAAATCATTACTATCATTTACTTTTTCAAAACTCGCATACCCCTCATTTTTATGATAACAGCAATCTGCATTGAAAAGCCGTAGGTCGATCAAAAAAAGTTCTGATAATATCCGAGGTTTGGCGGCAGGTGTGTCTTCCGTCGTGTTCGATACGTTTGCCACAAAACTTGTATCCCTCATTTGTTCAAGCCTACAAAATTTATTACAAAATCGGAAAGTGACCAGAAAAAATTGCTCTGCCGTTTCCTATCTTTTGGAAGGGGTTATCATTCAGGCCCTTTCACGGATAATGACGAAAGTCGTTATCCCACGAACTCTATCTTTGTGCATTTCGTAGATTTGTTCCCGCACCCGTTAATTATTTTGCGAGTGATTCTGAATTGTCTTATGGAAGGGAGCGATTTTCATATAAACAGAATTTTCGATACAATCATAGTAAGTATATGATAACCGCAGTCAATGTCAAGGAGGTGTTTTCCGTAGGTCAATAAAATAATCGCATGGTTAAAACGTTGCTGACCGCCGAGCCTCATTTTTGGAAGAATCGTTTTTGAGAAGAAAGGAACGTGGTATAATTTTTCAAGATAATTATGTTGAAAGTCAAATCAGAAACGTGCGCATATATCGCCTACAAAAGTGATGTCCTAATATGCGGTATCCCGCCGCCCGAAATTATCAAAAATATTCTGCTAAAGCCGTTTAGGTTTGCAATCTGCTGTATGCCGACACAAAGAGTCTTAGACGATATGCCCCGCGTGATGTATTCATGTATCGTCCAGCCGCTTTTTCTTCGGTCTGTTGTCGAGCGTGAGAATCATCAGATAGGCTTATTGGATATGCCTATCATCATGACGAATATGCTGTCAGGTGTGAATAATGTTACCCTACTAATTCTGGCGGAAATAATGATAAATTGGTTTTTAGACCTAATTCTCATTTCATGATTAAGCAAGCAGAGATTTTTTCGTATACCGAAAAAATCGAAATGGCGATTTTGCGTTACCCCCGCAAAATCAACGTTTAGGGAACCCTCGCCCTAAACCTGAAGCCCACATTTGATGGCGATAAAATTGACACTGAAAAAAGAAAGGATATGATATTATCGCAAGAAAATATAAACAAGTTCACCGCAAGGAGCTTACATTCGACCTGAAAGATTGGGAGAAGATCGAGCGCAGGGCGGAGGCTTGCCACACCGATACAACGAAATATCTCAGAACGCTGATACTGGAAAAGGAGCCTGTATTTTATGATATGAAAGACCTTGCCCCGCTGCTGAACGGTATGCGCGTGATTTCCAAAAATATCAATCAGGTGGCGAAAAAAGCGAACGAAACAAACAGCATTTACGCCGAGGACGTTGATAAAATGAGAAAGGACGTGAATTCGCTATTCCGTACTGTAAGCACATCGCTCTCCACACTTCTGTCAAGAAAAGTTTGAGGTATATCCTGAATCCAGACAAAACAGAGTCGCTCTTATATGCGACCTCCATCAATTGCATGACCGACGATGAATCAGCTTACGAACAGATGAAGCTCGTTTACAATCAATTTGCCCGCGACAACTTTGACAGCCCTCCGCCATTAGTCGGGAAAGGCACAGTAAAAGCAATTCACTACATACAGAGTTTTTCGCCAGACGATAACATCACGCCCGAGCAGGCTCACAAGGTAGCCAAGGCTTTTGTCCGTAACACTTTCGGGGATGACGCGCAGGCGGTCATCGTTACGCACGTTGATAAAAAGCATATCCATTCGCACATCGTGCGCCTGGAAAGGGCATAAAGAAAAGTAGAAAAAAGGAACTACCCTG
>CALCRR010000264.1 GCA_937894495.1 uncultured Ruminococcus sp.
ATAACTCTGTTTTGAAAAGAACTATTGCAGTTTTGCTGGCGGTCATCATGGGTCTGGCGCTGATATCCTGCGGTGCTCCCGATGAGGTTAAGCAGCAGGCTGAGGATACTCTCAATGAGTATAAAGTGCCCTTTGAGGATAAGGTCAAGGAGGTCTACGGCAGCGGTGCTAAGCTTAAAAAGGCGGAGTGCCCCGTGCTTATGAATATAGGCTCGCCTGTGCCCGATGTGACCTATAAGGTCAGCGACCACCTGACAGGCAAGATCATCATGGACGGCGAGAGCTACGACGCCGACTATTACCCCGAGGCTGACAGGCTGGAGGACACCGTGCATACCAACATGGTCCTTGACGAAATAAAGGACAGCCTGCCGATCAATAAAAAAAGTATTGTCACGACTAAATATACCGATCAGGAGTATATGTTCCCTAAATTTGAGTGTACCGTCGATACCCTGGATAAGCTGCTGGAGTCAAACCAGAGAGCCAATAACATAACCCTCAGCATTATCACCGACGAGGACCTGAGCGGCTATTCGCAGGAGCAGTTTGAGAATATCCCCCAGCTTGTCAAGCTCAGCAGCTGCGATATCTATTTTAACGTGAGGATAGTCTCGCTGAAAGACCGAGATAAGCTCTCACAGCTCACAGGCAAGATACAGGAGATCTACTTCTCAAACGTGGACAGCCACCCCACTGTGTATTCCAGCGAGACCCGGGAGTATGTGGACGCCTATGATTACTACCATATCAGAAATTCCATTGAGATCAGACGTGAGCCTGCACGGGGCGGCGAGGATATATTCAGGTATTACTATAACGATTGAATATTGCTGTGTGTCTCCCTCGACCTTATCGGGGGAGATTTTTTCTTTTTTTTCCTTGCAATTTGTGAGCAGATATAGTATAATGTTAGATAAGCTAAAACTATAGAAAAGAGTGTACTATGAATTTACTTTTTATTGGCGATGTTGTGGGCGACTCGGGCTGTGATGTCCTCGCCCAAAGGCTTTATAAGCTCAAAAGGGAATATAATATCGACCTGACGGTGATAAACGGCGAGAACTCGGCGCAGGGCAACGGCATAACCCCTGCCAGCTTTGACAGGCTGATACAGGTGGGGGCTGATGTGGTCACTACAGGCAACCACTGCTTCCGCCGCAGGGAGATAATGGAGACCTATGAGCAGAGCGATATACTGCTAAGACCTGCAAACTACCCCGAGGGGGTCCCCGGCAAGGGCTATACCATCATCGACATGGGCGCTGTCAGGGTGGCTGTTATCAACCTTATGGGCACCATGTACCTTGAAAGCCTCGATAACCCCTTTGCTAAGATCGACCGTCTGCTGGAGAAGATAGATACTCCCAATATCTTTGTTGACTTCCACGCAGAGGCGACCTCTGAGAAAAAGGCTATGGGCTTTTACCTCAAAAACCGTGTCACCGCCCTTATCGGCACCCACACCCATGTACAGACCGCCGATGAAACTATTCTGGGATGCCATACCGCCTACATCACCGACGCAGGTATGACAGGTCCTGAGCTGTCAGTGCTGGGAGTTGACAGCGATATCGTCATAAATAAGCTTAAATACCACGCCCCCGTCAAGTTTTGCGAAAGTAAGGCTGCCCCCTTTATCAACGGTGTGGTGGTCAGCTTTGATGAAAAATTGGGAAAATCTACAAATATTATCAGAGTTATTAGTCGTAAATGAACAAAATCAACTTTTAACTATTGCAAATTTTTTCAAAATGTTGTATAATATAAGCATACTTTTAGTGGTAGAGTTTCTTTTGATACTAAGGGGGTTGAATTGTGGAAGTTCTGAAGGTTTCATCACGCTCAGTACCAAATTCTGTTGCAGGCGCTATTTCAGGTGTTATCAGGGATAAAGGTGCGGTAGAGGTCCAGGCTGTAGGCGCAGGTGCAGCAAATCAGGCGATAAAAGCCATAGCCATTGCCAGGGGCTATCTTGCTCCTGTGGGTATAGATATGATATGCATTCCTGCTTTTGCAAACGTTGTTATCGACGAAGAAGAGAGAACGGCTATCAAGCTTATCTGCGAAGAGCGCTGACAGCAGAGATGTTAATAACGAAGAATAAAGACACTTTTGGTGATGCCGAAAGTGCCTTTTTTTGCCCCTGTAAGGCTTTGTGCTGGACGACAGGAGGAATAATGGAGTAATCATTCTGCCCCCCTGTAGC
>CALCRR010000265.1 GCA_937894495.1 uncultured Ruminococcus sp.
CGTCAAGGGCTGCCTACCTGTCGGGGGACGGGTGGGGGGGAACAGAGCCGGGTGCGGTACATCATATCAAACAAAAAATATGTAGGTGATGCAATGCTGCAAAAGTTTTATACGGTCGATTGCCTTACACACAAGCGTGTCAAGAACAACGGCGAGCGCACAAAATATCTTGTCACTAATGCACACCCTGCTATTATTGACCGTGAGACCTATAACCGAGTTCAGCAGGAGCTTGCAAGGCGAAGCTCAAAGCGAAAGGTCAGCGGCAAATGTGTGACCGAGCAGGGCAAGTACAGCAGTAAATATGCTCTGACCGAGATAATGATATGCGGCGAATGCGGCACCCCTACCGCAGAGTTGTGTGGAATGTTCACGGCAGAAAGCAGCCCATGTGGAGATGCATAAACCGCCTTGACTACGGCTCGAAATACTGCCATCACTCGCCATCAATGCATGAAGGAAAGCTGCACAGTGCGATACTCGGGGCGCTGAATGATTTTTATAACGAGGGAAAAGACGTTATACAGAATATGCAGTATAACGGTGCAAGTGTGCTGTCTGATCTTGGGGATAACGAGATAGTCAGGATCGAGCAGCGGCTCAAGGAGATAGACACCGCCCGAGATCAGATGGTAAGCCTTATAGCAAGCGGAACGGTCGGAGAGGACTCATTTGACGGCGAACTGCAGATGCTCTTCGATGAGGAAATAAATCTGAGTGCAAAGCTGGAATCGCTGAAAACACAGAGCAAGACCCCACAGATTCAACAGGAAAAGATAGACGTAATGATAGAGTGCTTCAACCAAGACTGCGGTCGGCTGACAGAGTTTGACGATGTGCTGATACGCAAGGCGATAGAATGCATTAAGGTCATGAGTAAGACTGAGATCATAGTGATATTCAGAGGGGGCTATGAGGTGAAGGTAGAAGTAGAAAAATAACGGTTACATAGCGGTCTGCCAAAGCTCTTGACGAGCAGGCGGCAGAGCGCTTTTTTTCGGCAAAAGCAGTTGACAGCAAGCAGGAAAAATGATATAATGATAGTATCATCAGCCAGCAGACCTTTGACTTGGTGCAGGAACTTCGCAAGCACAAGCGCAGACCGCAACGCTCGGAGGTGGTCAATCCGTTCGCAGGAATGGTATACTGTGCCGACTGCGGAGAGAAGATGTACCTGAGCCGCCGTAAGAATGAGCGTCCTGAACAGGAACACATGAGATGCTCCACCTACGCAAAGGAACAGGACAAATGCTCAGTGCATTATATCCGCACTTGCGTATTGAATGAGATCGTCCTCGGTGAGCTGAACAAGCTCCTGACAATGGTGCGTGATAATGAGGACGAGTTTATTCAGACGGCTATGAGCAATTCCGTTCAGCGTAAATCCTCGGAGCTTACAAAAGCAAAGAAAACGCTGAAACAGGCACAGAAGCGTATCGCTGAACTGGATAAGCTGTTCACAAGGCTCTATGAGGACAATGTTCTCGGCAGGCTGTCCGATGAGCGTTTCACAATGATGTCGGCAGGATATGAAGAAGAACAGACAAAGCTGAAAGCAACAGTTGCGGAGCTTACCGCCTTTGTCGAAACGGCTGAACAGAAGTCCTCAGATGTTACCACTTTTCTGAAAGTCGTACACAAGTACGAGCATATCGACCAGCTCACGCCTGAGATCATGCACGAACTGGTTGACAAGATTGTAGTCCACGAACCCGACAAGTCCAGTGGTAAGCGTGTGCAGGATATTGAGATACACTTCCGCTTTGATGTGGCAGTATCGACTATATCCGTTGAAACAGGCAAATATGGAAAAAAAGTCGCATAACCGACGGTGTTATGCGACTACACTAAGGGAGAAAAAACTTCTATATCACCACTGTGGTTTCGCCGTGGGGACTGCGGTCATATCTACCGTTTTCCTTATTGTCCCGATCTTTAAGAACACATCGTTTATGAGAATGGGCGAGACATTAGAGGCTTGGATATTTTTTGCTATAATTATAATCGCAAACTGCAAGAAGCCCCTTGAATCGGCACTAAAGACCTTTGTGTTCTTTTTGTGATAAGCCAGCCGCTTATCTATCTGCTTCAGGTGCCGTTTTCATGGTAGGGCTGGGGACTGTTTCAATACTATGGACATTGGTTCATTCTGACACTCTGCACGTTCCCCGCCGCATTTATAGGCTGGTACATAAAGAAAAAGAACTGGCTAAGTCTGCTCATACTGTCACCGATGCTTGTGCTGTTGGCGATGTTATTTGAGGACACTTCAAAGCAGGTCATACATAATTTTCCCCATTTGCTGATAACGGTCATCTTCTGTATAGCACAGGTGCTCATATACATTTACACCTTTACGGATAAGCTGTCACAGAAGCTGGTCGGGATCCTTGTACCTATCATTACCGTTGCTGTTATCGTACTGTTTCCAAAGACCGTTGATTTTACTGTCAGCGAGGCTCTTCCCGATGAGACTGTATTAACAGAAGACGCAGTTGTTTCGGTAGAGGATACCGATATAGCCGAGATAACCATATCAAACACAGGAGAAGACAGCTCGGTACTGATACACGCTCACGCATACGGCACTACCTAGTTCACCATAAAAGACGGTAATAATGAGTTTAAGTACAGTATACATATTTACGAGGACAATCTGGGAAGCAGCGAGGTGGATATCTCTGTCCGATAGCTGCTCTGAGTGAAAGGAGAATGGAAAATGATCTCATTTTTATCGGCGCTTGTTGTACTGGTGCTGGGGTATGCTCTTTACGGCAGACTGGCGGAAAAGGTATTTGCCCCCGATGACCGTCAGACCCCTGCCATCACAGATAACGACGGCGTGGACTTTATGCCGGTGAAAACACATAAAGCGGTCTTGATACAGCTTCTGAACATTGCAGGAACAGGACCTATTTTGAAATCAGGAACACGAAATCGAAAGGCGAGCAGTAATGATAGATTTTTTAAGAGAACACCAGCTTGATCTTATGCTTGTGCTTGCGGGAGTCTGCTTTGCGGTCACTATCTGCGGACTGGTATCAAAAACAACGAGGATCAAAAAACTGTCGCTGCTTATTATGGGCATATTTGCTACTCTGCTAATGATAGCAGACCGCTATGCCTACATATACAGGGGCGATGAGAGCGACCTCGGATATCACATGGTCAGGATATGCAATTTTGTGACTTTCCTCTGTCCGCTGATGATAATCCACTCCTTCAACTGGTATCTGACCGACTTTATAAAAACCAAAACAGACAGCCAAAAGATACCTATGCGGTTAAAGATAAACGAGATCATCATTTCTGTCGGTGTCCTGATTCTGATAATATCACAGTTTACGGGGCTGTATTACACCTTCGATGAGCATAACAGATACCAGCGTGCAGATGGATATATCATAAGTGCGGTAATACCTCTGATAGTTTGGCTGATCGCAGTTACGGTAGTTGTTCAGTACCGTAGGAGCTTTGGCAGGATGATGCTTATAACACTTCTTATTTTCGCATCTGTACCTCTCCTTGCGGCGTTCGTACAGCTTTTCTTCTATGGTATTTCGATCACTAATCTTGCTATTGCTGCTCTTACTGTGGCTTTAAGGCTTGTTGAGATAATCAGAAATGGACAAGAGCTTACTGCCGCACATGAAAGAGAAAAGGAACTGCTTATTCGAGAACAGAAGAATATGCGGCGAATGGTAATGCAGTCGGCTTCGGCACTTGCGTCGGCAATAGATGCAAAGGACAAGTACACTCACGGTCATTCAAGGCGTGTGGCTGAGTATTCCGAGATGATAGCCGAGGTGTACGGCAAGACAGACAGCGAGTGCCGTGACATTTACCTTGCAGGGCTTCTGCACGATGTCGGCAAAATAGG
>CALCRR010000266.1 GCA_937894495.1 uncultured Ruminococcus sp.
TGTACCTCAAGCTTTTATCGACAGTAGTGTGGAGAGCGATAAATTTACAGTACGGCATAAATTATCCATTTCCTCCTTCAGCTTTTTAACGTCCTCGGCATATATGCTGTTGGTTTCATTCGCCTTTTTTGCGATCTGATTGATATTGCGAGAGATAATTCGCATACCGTTCAGCATAGGTGCGACCTCTTTCATATCATAAAAAATCGGTTCACGATCAAGTATCATCTTGCGAAGATATTTTGTGGTGTCGGTCTGACAAGCCTCAGCCCTGCGCTCTATCTTTTCCCAATCCGATAGGTCGAATGTCAGCTCCTTGCGGTGTACCTGTTTGTATTTCCTTGCTATAGTTATCATTCCTTTCGTTTTGTTGTTTTGGTTTTCCTGCCCGATTTTGGGGCTTGTGTTTAGGGCTACGGGTTCCCTAAACATGCGATTTTGCGGGGATAACGCAAAATCGGTGTACGGATTTTTTCGGTGTACGGAAAAATCTTTGCTTGCTAAAGGGTGAAATCAGAATTAGGGTGTAAATTCGATTTTTACATCTCCCTGCCGTCCTCGGCAGGAGCGCGATATATGCGCCTGACGGTTTATCTGTTGCACGAAGACACATATCATCATACACTCTCTGACAAGCGTTGCGCCTATCGTTTATCCAAAGCCTGTGCATTGCTGCGGCTCATGTCCACAGCGAGTGCTGCTTACACTTAAACGCTTCACAATAACTATCACAGCATATTTTAGGCGAAGCTGCTGCGGTAGAATTATTATGACAATGCAGAGCGGCGAGATTCTGCAATGGCGGTTACCGTTTTTGCAAGTGATTACAGCGTTGGCTTTTCGATTGGCGTATTACTACCTCAGCAAATATAGGTGTTATTGCGTCTTTCTCTATACAATTTATTTCTTATTGCGATATGGCTCGGCTGTGGCGAATAATATTACTTGCAGCACAACCTGACGCATAGTCACACTGCGGCAAATATCCTAATCTGCCAAAGATACAAGGCTTGGCGGATAACCCCGATGATAACTGTTATTATTATAATAATGTGCGCCAGTATTCCCCCTTTCGGTCTGATTGATTGTTGTTATGGCTGATGCTTAATGCTCGGCTGCTGGCGGGACAGCGGAGATATGCGGTCAGCGGTATTATGATTGATGATTATATAAAGTACAGAGTGGCGGTCAATGACATTTGGGCAAAAATATATTTAATCGGGCAAAGGTCACTCCCCTCCATATGTAAGCACACTTGAAAGCACTTTCGGAAAAGGTAAAATGGAAATTGTAATAATTCTTGTGAAATATGTGCAAGGCTGGAGCATAGTTATTAGCGATAATGTATATGGCTGATGTGAGGATAGCGGTGTCTGGGCAAAAATATATCTGATAGGGTAATGGGGTGAGTAGAGGTTACTTGATATGCAAATTGAACGCTTACAGAAAAGGTCTTTCCAACAGTACCTACAAAATCCGTGAAAATTTTAAGGCACTTGGACGAGATTGTAATAATTATCTCCGTATTCAACAAATTCGGACTGTGAAAAATGTATGGTTTGCCTATTGAACTTAAAGGATGTAGGGGCGACGTATTATTTATCACTTTTTATTTGCTGTAATTAAAACGCCTCTCATATGTAAGCACACTTGGAGCCGTTTTAACTGACCAATTTTAGAGATTTTTCAAAAAATAATGAGTCCTGGCAATGAGGGCTTTCAAGAAATCGCCTTTCCGTCAGATTGTATAGCGAGAAACCTCCCTTCGTAAGACGCTACAAAATCGGGCATATTTTTAAGTGGAAATGAGGCACCTCAAAAGATATTCTCTGAATTGCATAAACGCCAAAATAGTGGAGAGCCATACTGCTGATCTAATTGAACAACGAATGCCCCTCCATATGGTAGTACATTTTCGGGCATTTTTAGGAACCGTTTTTCTGGGATTTTGCGATATTTTACAGAATGTTTAGAATTATCACAGATGAGGCTGCCAATCTGAAATAAAAAAATTATCCCACCAAAAAACAGCGACCTCTATATATACCTAGGATTTTGAGCTCAGAGTTAAGGCAAAGCTGACCTCGTTCACAAAATATTTAGATTTGCATTACTTTAATCAGAACTAGCATTTCCCCTCTATTTTTAGTATAACAGAAATAATACGGTCGTGCTGTATATTCCATTATCCAAATTATTATCATTATCGCCCCCTTAAATTTCATATATAGAACGCAAAAAGACGCAACACCCAGCTCGGGTATTGCGTCTTTTTTTATATTGTGTCTGTTTGAAGCTTAAGTAAATTTATTTCTTATCACTTTTACTCTTTGTATCAGGCTTGCTGATGTCTTTGAGCGCATACTCGCAGCACTGTATCACAAGCTGATTAAATGAAATATCATTCTGAGCAGCAAGCTTTTCAAGCTTAGCAATAAGCTCGTCGGGCATACGGACGGTTTTATTGGACGAAGTCGGCTTCTTTATTTCAAACATGATCATGTCTCCTTGCAAGTGTTATTCTGATTATTATTTTACACTATTATCGCTATAAATAATATATTCAATATTATAGTGCAAATATACTTGCAAATATGAATTTGAAGTGATATAATAATAGAAATTATTATATCGGAGTTGATCTGAATGAACATATATACAGTAGCCTTTTTCGGTCACCGACAGCCGTCGAGCATTTTAGTGCTTGAGGAACGTCTTATGCCTATTTTGCGAGATTTGATAAATCAAAAGGACTACATCGAGTTTCTCGTCGGTAGGGACGGCGAATTTGATCAAGTCGTGTCCTCGGCTATCCGCAAGGCAAAGGAAAGCTATGCCTATGGAAACGTGTCTCATATCCTTGTCCTGCCGTATGAGAGGGCAGACTACCGCGACAACAGGGAGAGCTTTGAGCAATATTATGACGAGGTGGAAATATGCTATGAATCCTCGCAGGCTCACCCGAAAGCTGCTATCTTTGAGCGCAACAAGCAAATGGCTTTGAGGGCAGACCTGATAATCTGCGATATTGAGCACAATTTCGGCGGAGCCTACAAGGCCGTAAAATATGCTGAGAGTCTGGGCAAGCGGATAATAAACCTCGCTGAAATATAAAACGCCCGAGCAGCTTTTTCGGCTGTCGGGCGTTCGTAAAACTCCTTATTTTACGTTTGTGATTTGAAATGATATAATAAAAGAGTAAAGTTATACACAATACATTATACCATAAATTAAGGGGATTGTCAATTAAAACAAAGCCAAAATTCTTTAATAAATTAGAAACAGCGATATATTTTTAATCAAAACAGACTTTTACGGTACAGATTGGGAGGATATAGCAAATGAGCAGGCTTAACATCTATGCCCGAAAGGACGGGCGTTACGAAGGAAGGATATATCTCGGCAGGGACGAGAACGGCAAACGCAGGTACAAATCATACTATGGGGCAATTGCGGAGGAGGTGCGCAGGAAGTACGAAATTGCACAGCTTTCCTATATTCCGAGTGAATCTGTAACGAAAATGACGGTCAGTGAACTGGCGGCTGAGTGGCTGCTTTCGGTGAAAAACCGTATCAAGGAGTCCACACTTGCAAACTACCGCCTGAAGCTGGTTAAGCATATTCTGCCTTGCTTTGGTGCGCTTGGCATATGCTCTCTCGGCAACAGGGATATTTACGCTTTCATTGACCAAAAGATCGCCGCAGGGCTGTCTGTTCGCTATGTTTCGGATATTCTTGTACTGATGAAATCACTGTTCAAGTATGCCGCAAAGGAGTACAGCATAAAAAACGTATTTGACGGTATCGCCATGCCCAAAAAGCAACAGAACGAGGTTCGCCTGCTCTCTCCCGAGGAGGAAAGCAGGCTGAAAGCGTACATATCTGATAATCCCTCTCTTGTCTGTATGGGAATTGCGCTGACTATGTACACCGGGCTGCGAATCGGCGAGCTTTGCGCCCTGCAATGGTCGGACATCGACCTAAAAAACAAAACGCTGACCGTAAGAAAGACGATTCAGCGTATACAGAGCTATGACAGCGATTGTAAAACCAGACTTGTCATTACCGAGCCAAAAAGCACAAGGTCAAGGCGGACTATACCTATCCCGAAGTGCATGATGAAAATGCTGCGTAGCTTCAAGTCCGATGACAGCGCTTTTCTGCTGACGGGTACGGACAAGCCCATGGAGCCGAGGGCATTGCAGTACCGCTTTTCAAGGCTTTTGAAAAAGCTGAGCCTGCCGCATATCCATTACCACGCTCTCCGGCACCGTTTCTCGACCTCGGCGATCGAACTGGGATTTGATGTGAAAACGCTGTCGGAGATACTCGGACACAGCAGCGTCGAGCTGACGATGCGGCTTTATGTGCATTCCTCGTTCGAGCGCAAGAGGGCGTATATGGATATGTTCCGGTGGTCGGATTGAGTGGTATTTAACGTAAAATGATGGTCAGGTGGGCAGGAGAATTTGCCGATATTTCAGAGTTTTTCGGCGGTGGGCGTAAAATAAGGAGTTTTACGAACATCTCACGGAGGCGATGATATGAGCAAAATAACAGAATATCCGACTGCCTCCGAAGATATGACCGTCTCCGACCTCTTCGAGCATTGGCTCGAAAGCAAGAAAGCCACCATCCAGCCCGTCACCTACAAGCACTACCTTTCAAAGTATAAGCTCTACCTTGAAGCTCCGCTGGGGGCGGTGAGGGTGAATGACATCACCCCCGAGAGGTGGCAGGAGTTTGAGGACTCCCTTTCCACGATGAAGGGCAAGAGGGGCAGAACCCTGTCATTGCCGATAATCAGGAAGCTGCTGTCGCTTTACCATACGGTGTTTGAATACGGCAGGACAGAGTTCGGTCTTAATGACCCCACGGGCGATAACTACTTGCCAAAGCAAAGTGTTTCCTCGGAGAGCGTATTCGACCCGCAGGAGGTCGGGCGGCTCAAGGCGGCTGTCAAGCCGTACAACGTCCACCACCTCTGCATAATGCTGTGCATCTACACAGGCGTGACCGCAGGTGAGATCTGCGGCATCAAGTGGGGCGATGTTGATACCGATCAAGGCGTATTGAAGATATGCCGCTCGCTCGTCAGAGAGCCGGGCAGCAATGGCAAGACCGTATTAAAGCTGACCGATGCAAAGGGCAAAGGAAACGGCAAGAAAGAGGTCAGAACTGTTCAGATACCCGACTGGATAAACGAGCAGTTCAGGCTTATAAAGAAAATGCACACCGATGATGAGCTTGTCATCGTCGGAAAGCTGGGCGGAGTGGAGCCTAACAATTTTGTAAATCACTACTACGCGAAATTTTTAAGCTCGGCAGATGTGAAATTCAGACCGTTCTCGGCAACGAGAAATACCTATGTAAAAAACAGTATCGGCAGCGGTATGGATTATGAAACGCTGACAGTGCTTCTGGGGCTTCCCAGTGTTGAGTACACAAGGCAGAAATACGCCTGACCCTGAAAGGATAAACGATTGAACAGCGAAGATATGACCTTCTCACAGCTGTTTGACAAATGGCATGAGGAAAAGAGCAAGAGCATAGGCGAGGTTACAAGCAGACTCTATCGCTCTTACTTTGACAAGTACATACCTAACGACCTTGCAAGCCGTGCGGTCAACGATTTTGATCACGACGAGTGGCTTGAAGCGGAGAATGAAATGCTAAGCGGAAAGGCTCCGAATGGAGCGAAGGTTCCGAAGACTACAGCAAGACAGGCGCTTACAGCCTATCATGCCGCATTCAGATACGGCAGGGAAAAGTTCGGGCTTTATGACCCCGCAGAGGGTGAACAGATAAGCTCAAAGGATATGTATTCTGTCACGGTGTTCAACCGAAGAGAGATAAATACTATGATAAAAGCGGTAAAGCCTTATGAAATATTCCACCTGTGTATAATGCTCTGTCTGTTTACAGGCGTCGAGGTCGGTGAGATATGCGCTGCACAGTGGAAGGATATTGATACGGAGAACAAGCTGATAAAAATACGCAGAGTATTGGTCTCGGAGGACGGTAAGAACAAAACATTCATCGTGATCGAGCCCAAGAATAAAAAGGTCATTCGTGACCTGCCTATCCCGACATGGATAGCCGAGCAGCTCGAAATAATGAAGCCCATGCACAATGACGAGGATTTTCTCCTTGCAGGTCCGGGCGGCAATGCGCACCCCGCAAATTTCAGGGCACGTTATGCAGCTTTCCTAAAAACTGCAGGCGTGGAAAAGAGAATGATAACAGCCCTGCGTCACACCTTTGCAATGACCTGTATAAAGAAAAATGTTGATATTAAGACACTTAGTGAGATGCTTGGGCATTCAAGCACAAGCGTTACAACGAGAATGTATTACGGCAAGCAGAGTAAGAACAAAAGGGATATAATCGAAAAGCTTTATGAGTAATAAAATATGATTTGTTGAGAAAGAGGTGAAGCAGATGGAAAACAGCAAGGATATTTTAGAGAAGGGCAATATAGATGCGACGGAGTCTGCTTCATTATCGACTTCGGAAAATGATAACAGTGAAGCAATTAAAAGACAGCGTAAGGTAAAGCTTATCAAAGCAGGTGCATTGCTTTTTCTTACATCTCTTGTGATGATTTTTTTGACGATTGCATGGTTCACTATGAATAGGGAAACCAGAGCGAGCGGGATGGGGGTGAAGACCGTTGCCTCACCTTTTGAGATAAGAACTTCTGGGTCAGCAGGATTGTATGATGACTACTTGGAAAATGCTGATGTTACTTATACTTCCGGCTCAATGACGGGAGGCTCAGCCCAGAATATTATTTGGCAGCTGACCGCAGAAAGTCAGATGGAAAATCTGTATACAGAAACGGGTACTCCTGACTTAAGAGAGATAAAAAAACTTGAATCAGATAAGTATGGTTTGAGCCCGGGAGATCATGGGACATTGAAATTTACACTGGTTCCCACAAATGGAGGGAATATACCAGTGTATATAGATTTAAAAGTATCATTTTATAAAACCGCATATGATGCAGAGGGTTACCAGACAGATACTTTCACGCTTATGTCAGCTGATAATGCTGATGATGTAGATCCGTTGAAATATGCTACAAGTCATATCCAGTTCTTTTATAAGGATGACAATAATGTTCAGAGAAGAATAACGGATGATGGCTTTACAGTATCCCTCGGAACCACCGAAAAAGAGGTGACCATATACTGGGTGTGGCCGGAAAAATTAAGTAACATATTTGATGGTAATATAGAAGGCCTTGAGTCTCCAGGAAATGCACAGACAGAGATGAGGAATTATATGTTTGCCAATCCCGGAGAATTCTTAAGCGGTTTGTCAGCATCAGAATTATCATTTATGACTGTGGCAGAATATGATGAAAACAGAGATACATTAATCGCCACAAAAATAGCAGCTATTAAATCCGATACACGAACATATAGTTCTTACAGTAATAAATACAACAATGCAGATCAAAGTATAGCGGATGGTGTCGGTTATGTTATGGTTGAGGTAATAGCTGATTCTAATGAGTAAGTTTGAAACAATAAAACAGTCTAAAATTGTAATAGAATGTGAGGAAAGGAGGTAACATACGTTGAAAAAAGCAATAAAGAAATTTGTGGACTTGCCTAAGGCAAAGAAGATACAGCTGATAATTGCATCATTTTTGACGCTTATTATTGTTATCTCGCTTCCGACTTTAGCGTGGTTCTCCAATAGGAGACAGGTAGCTACTGTTGCAAAGATTAATTCACCGGCGACCCTTTATATAAATGCTGGAAAGGCAGAGGATATTATTCAGTTGAAACTGTCTGATATTGATGTTGGTGACGGCACTGAAGGCGGTTCAGAGAAATTTGTGTTCTGCGTTGAAGGAGAAGATGTAACAAATTACAGGTTACAGATTTCAAGAACAACTAATATCAATTTCACATATACCCTATATAAGGCACACACGGATCCGAACGCTTTTGCAAAAGATGAGAATCATGCAGAATATACTGCTGTTAATGGTTCTAAGGTTTATTATGTAAAGGCACAGAATCTTACCAGTGAAAATGGAATATATATTAATGCGGATGGAACCACCGTAAGTGGACGGACAATTGGCTCCACCAGTTATGAAGTCAAAAGTTATGGTAAGAATGATAGCAGGCAACGATTTGCAGAACCATTATACTGGCAGACAGAGAACTCCATCAATGCGAAGGCTGATGATAATGGAACATCCTATGACGAATATGAAGATATATACGGTGAAGAAAATGATAAGAAATTTTTGAATTTCTATATACTTGAGGTTACATGGACTGCCGGAAGTGTCAGCAACGATAAGGAAACAGATATTATTTACATAACAGCCGAAGTGGGATAAGCGGTTGATTTGATTACTGAAAAAGAAGGGGGAAAGTACTGTGCAAAAGGTTTTACAGAAAATTGCAAAAAACTGGATAACTGTATGGCTCATTATAGCAGTCCTTGTCTTTCTTAGCATTTCCGCTTATGCGGCCTATACTAGACTTACCGTTGCAAAGAGAGTTATTTCGACCGGTGAGGGAGCCGGAGATATGTTTGCGTCGGACATGTTGCTGGATTCATCTCTGTGGAGTGTTAAGACTGTTTCATACTCCAACCTGAGCGATACTCCAAATGTTCCGTTAGAGATATTTAACTTTCCATATCCGAAGAGAACAGCCTGCGCGGCGGATGATACAGTATATGATTTAACCGTGACACTTGGAAAATTAAATAATACAAATCAGTTTACCGACCTTTCGAATGAAGAAATAACCGCTCTTAGCAATAATTACAAAGTTCAAAAAGGAGAGGGTGAGATATTCACCTTTGGTTCTACTGATGAGGAGGACAACAGAGTTGTAACCCACACATTTGAGAATTGTTCAATAACCGGAGGCGCTTTTAACAGCAACTTGTTTACATTAATATTTGATACAGACGAATTGACATCGGCTACGCCAAATGGTTACTGTATAAAACTGGAGGCTATTCCGGATGATTCAGAATTACCTACACTTAGAAGGGTAATTATGGTCAAGTATATCAAAACTGCTGATTCTGGATGGAATGGTTCACTTGAAACGTTGGAAGATGGTACGGATTATGATGCTTATAATTATATAATCAAGGGCGATGGATCTGGAAAGTTCACATTCACATGGGATCAGTCTTATGTAACAATAAATGAAAAATTTTTACAGAATCCGGATGTTACTTTCTACATAGGTGGGAGAAATGTTACCGGAAATGACAGTTTAAACGAGGATGCTCTCTCAACTAATGCTGAGACTGGATGGAAGGAGTTGACACTTGTGGTTAACTCACGTGAAAAAAACCGTTATGATGTACAGTTTTTTAAGATTGATAACAGTACTCCGGCAAGCTATGATAATGATGATATTGCCGGATATCTGCCGGACAGTTCAAGGTGGCAATCTAACTGAGAGTTTAAACAGCAGGTGATTATATGAATAGAAAAAAGACATACAACAGAAAAAGAAAAAAACTGACAAAGAGAATTATATCTCTGTGTCTGTCTTTTGCTATGCTTCTCTCTGTGATTTATACATCAAGTCTTGATGGGATCTTCAATAAAGGGGTTACATCTGTTCAGGCGGCTGTTTCTCCGGATAATATCACTCGTTCACTTCCAATCAATTCGCTTCGTGAATTGTATGATTATTCTAATAATTTTGCCTCCAATCCTTCTCAGTATAACAATATGGAGCTGACAATAAACATAATCAGCGGATTGGTTTTAGAGCAAAATCATGAGTTTCAACAAATTGATGAAAATGGTGATCCTGTTTACGATGAAGGCGGAAATCCCGTTACTGAACTTGTTTCATATATTCCTTTGGGAAAATCAAACGCGGCTTTTAATGGCAAGGTTGTTTTTAACCAGACATCAGGAGGTTTCGTTCCGATAAATGGAACACTTCCTCTGTTTGATACTGTATATGACTCTGTCGGAGTATATAGTTCCGATGGCGTAAATAATGTACAATTATCTCTTAATCGTATTGAAAACATAGATGAACCGCTTTTTGCCAGAAGAGTTCTTCATGATAGCAGAGATGGAAGTTCTCCGGCTACATGGTATTTTACAGCAGAAGACTATGAAGGAACAGGCTATTCATCTTCAGGCCTTATTGGAACAATCGGAGCAAATACATCTAACGATGGAACGATTGTCAATATTGATTATACTTATAATTCAACAGCATCTATTTCTTCGGCTGAAAGTGCTGGACTGATATGCGGTAAAGTTAATCAGGGGGCTATTGTAAATGTAACACTTTCTGGTACCAATAATACTTTTAGCGTCACATCGACAGAAGGTAAGGCAGGTGCGCTTGCAGGCGAAATGTACTCTGGATCGAGTATTGTGCTTACTGTTTCAGAAAGTCCGGTTTATGATTTGTCTGCATCAAGAACAATTAGCGGAAGCAACTATGCAGGCGGTCTGGTAGGATACGCAGAGGGTGCTGATGTGACAATCAGGCAAGTGGCATCTATAGATGGAGAGGGTAATGTCACTTATACAACAGTTCCTTATACTGCGCTTGGAACAATATCCGCAGGTACTGCAGCGGGTGGAGTATTCGGATATTATAAAGCCACATCTGCTGTTAATTGGGCGGGCAGATATTCTGTTGGAACTGATTCGAATTATTGCAATGTCGGAGCTAAATATGCCGGTGGTTATGTTGGAGATCTTGTTGGTAATAATAATGATATCACATTTACCGGCACCGTGGCAGATCCGGAGAACAATATAGAAGCTTCAGATTTACAAGTATATGTGAATCAGAGCGGTTCTGCAGAGAATTTTGGAGGTCTTGTGGGTAGATACACCGCATCATCTCTTACTAACTCATTTAATATAATTCAAACATCAGTTCATGCACAGGTAGGAGGCTCTTTCACAGGTACTTCCTATTATGGTGGCGCAATAGGCAGTATTTACGGAAATACAGCTACATATGTAAAAATCAATAACTTTACTATAGATGCTGAATCAGGATATGGCTCTGCTTCATTCTTTGGTGGAGCTGTAGGAAATGCCGGTGATGCAGGATCTATGCTTGATATAGGAACGATATCTGTTATCACAGGTGGCGAATATGTAGGCGGCGGCGTTGTCGGCAGACTGAACAAGGGCGTATTGCGTCTGAGTGGTATTACAGATCTTAGCGATGCGGCCTCTGCATCAGGAGGTAAAAGTCAGGGACAGATTGTCGGTTATAGAACAGATTCACTTGTATATGCACTTGGAGATGGCTCAACGGCAGCGGCCTCAGCATCTTATGGTAGTGGCTGGAGATTGGTGAGATCTGATGCAGATACTGAAGCAGATGATATAGGAACATGGGGAGAGGTTGTGAGAATTTCCGATATTGAGGGAACCACAAGCTCTGCTAATGCTGTGCTAACATTTGATGAGAATGCTCATACCGTAACTCTAAAACCTGCGGTTAAGGAAATGTCAACACAGCTTGATTTTACAAAGACAGCTCTTAATATACAGCTTAATGGCGGCGCTGATATCGGTGCTCTTCAATTTGCAAAGACTGATAATGCTGTTGACCAGACAAATAAAAACACTGCGCTGTTAGCAAGTACAGAACTGACAGTCTCCGGAACGATATCGCTTTCCGGAACCGGTATTACAGGCTTTATGAGAGACGGTTCTGCAAGTGATGATAATGAAATAGGGACATTTACAGGAACCCTTGCAGGAAGTAATAGTGCCAAGATTGAACTTGCTGCCGGTGAAAGATATGGAATATATTCTGATTCTGAGGAAGCTCCTTCGGTAGGAAGAGGTGCGATATTCGCTCACAAATTCAATGGTTTGTTTGCAAAAACCGGGGCTGGAGCTCAGGTAACGGGAATTACAATAGATGGAGAGATAAACGTTAATCCTGTAAGCATTGGCGATAAAGTAAACACATACATTGGCGGTCTTACTGCTTTTGCAGATGGTGGAATTACCATAAAGGGTGTTGATGCTGAAGAAGATATTAATTGTAAATACATAAGTGGCTATGGTCCGCTTACCGGCGGAATGATAGGTGCTATTGGTTCAAACTGCTCAACTACTGTTACTATTGCTAAAACTGATGGTTCAGCAACTGGTACTAAAATTAAAGTGAGTCCCCAGATGACCATTAAGGGTAGTCTTCCAAGTAATGGTAACACAGATTATTTCCACGCTTTTGGCGGTCTCATAGGGGTTGATTTGTCTGGAAAAACACATACACTGGCTATCAGTGATGTTTCATTATCAGCTAAAATTGATGCTTCAGAAAGCGGATCTGGAACGGCCAATGTTTCCACAGCGGGACTTATTTCAGATCTTGCATATATTGGTAATGAAAGTACTTCCGATAAACGCACCCTGACTCTTACCGATATTACTGTGGGAAACACAAGTGTTATTAATAATGCTACAGGAACTTCGGGGGGAATCTTAGGATATCGCTGGTATAATACCAATGTAACGATGGATAATGTTGTACTTCAAACTGTTACAAGCGACAATAAAACATTGCATAATGTTTTAACTACCACGGCAGCCCATGCCGGTGCAATTGTATATAGAGCAAGCGGACACTGGACTATAGCTTCAAAGGATTTACAGGTTAAATCTCTAAGCATTACGAATACTCCGTCTTCATCGTTGGGAATACTTGTTCATGATGGGCATTACAATAATTCCGGAATATTCCTCGAATTAACTGCAAATGACAGTTTTGTCCTTTCGGGAAATAATGCTTTAACAATTCCTGCGATGACTGGAAAAGTGTACGATGAGCTTTGTGCATATTCATCTTCAAGCGCAACAACACTGTTAAATAATAACACCAGTGGTATTATCTCTTATCATACAAATGGAATTTTCTCCATGGATGAAAGTGCCTGCAACAGTTATCAGAATGTTTATAATACTACTGTAGTTAACCCTAATTCCAGATACTATTATAATGTTGATGGCACTAATCGCACTGCTCCGGCAGATGGTTGGAAACTTCTTATATGGAGTATCAACAGATATGCTGCCTCAAACATTAAATCACACTTTACAGATCCTTTTAACGGAGGTTCTGTTACCGGTACTTTTGATTTAAATGGTATCTCATATTATCCTATTGACGTTGGCTCCAATGTTACGCTTGGTGATGTTACAGTTAAGTTCTATAATAAGGAAATTGAAACAACTGAAAATCTCGGAGCCACAAAGAAAACGACAAGATCGAACACATCGCAGCAGTATCTTATGCACAGCGGGTTGTTCAAACATGTTTCCGCAACCATTACAACAGAAGGAAATATACATTTCAAAGGAACTGTTGCAAAAGACGAAACCTACACAGGTGTTCTCGTCAATGGAGAATTAAGGGGCGGTACCTTAACGACAGCAGAAGATAAAGAGATTGTCCTGGAAGGTGTTAAACTCTATAATACATCAGGAGTAGATAATACCGGATATCTCCTAATAAACAAAATCACAAGCAGAACAGCTGACGGAGTAACTTACAGTCCAAGAATGATTCTTTGCGGAGTCCGTGTTGGAGAGGCTGATAATGATAGTGACCCATCAAATGATGAATCTTTATATGCAACCGCTGATACCACATCAGGCGTAGCAAAGAGCTTGATTGGTGATGTTGTTGGAACCGGTGTCGATTTAACATTCAAGAAAATAAGGCTTGATGCCAGGAAGAGTTCGAGTGCTGACGGAGACCATTACGGGACAAACAAGTCCATTTTTACTCAGGCTACACTTCTTAATAAGTTTGATGTGGATACCAATTCGAGTGGTGTTTATAACTATTCATATGCAGAAGACTGGACAGATGGGCATTGGGTAACATATGGTTTAGAGGTAACAAGTTCTAATCAATATAGTGGAGAGGAAAAGAAATATTCCGGAGCTCTCAGATATTACACACATCCAGATAGTGCGCCTACTTCATCCAGTTCGGAGTATACATTTTCAGCAGAGAATTATCTTCCATATGTATATCTTTGGAATGGAAGTACAACGGCGGCTACTAACGGATACAGAGAGCTTCGTGTCAATGTTCAGACTGAGGGCATTGTAGACGGATGTGGAACCTATAACCACCCATATGAAATTACAACAGCAGATCAGTTTTTGACGGTATACAAGCTTCTTAATAATGCTTCGAATTTCACTTCAAATATGAGTCTCAGACTTCCTGTGACAGTAGGAAGTGATGAACATTGGTGTACAGTTGAGGACGGGTCGCATATTGATTGTGCTTTATATACTTACAATGGAACTAACTTTACAAGCACTGCAACCGGGGCAAATCCGTGGACTGTACCACAAGTCAGAGAGTACCTTGCAGGAGCATATTATCAGATTAGTGGTGAGGGCTTCGCTATTGAAGATAGTAATTATCAGGGACTTGGATTTATTAATTCCAGTGATTCAAGTAAAGAAAGCTATGTATTCCACGGTGTTATTACCGGTAAAACCGGAAATGAAGTTATTACAAACAAAACCTCATATCCTTTCATTAGAGTAAGTAACGGGTCTGTAGTTAGGAATCTTACAATTAATGTAAACACGTCAGAAGAAGTTGTTGTAAAAGGCAATGCAACTACCACTGCCTTTGCGTACACTCATACCGGAAAATATCTGTATTATGGCGGTGTTATCGGTGAAATAATGGGCGGAGATAATATCATCGATAATGTAAAGGTTAATTATACCAATAATTCAGGTTTAAGTTTAAAAATAAATGATAATGGCGGATATCTTTCCACAGTCGGCGGTTATGTCGGTGTGGTTGTTAATGGTGCGCTCATTTTCAGAAACATGTCTTCGAGCCACTTTAATTCAGGCAATATTTCAAACTTTATCGTCGGAAGTGATGGTACAAACAACGCCAAGAAGAACTATCAGTTATCCACAAATACAAATCACCTTTACATCAATCCATATGTAGGCAGGGTGATTAATGGATATGCCGTGAATGAGACAACCAGTCGTTACAGCGGAGATCTTACATCTGATCAGTATACGCTTGATAACAGTACCAAGAATTATCAGATTTCGGATATAAAGGCCAGCGGGTTCTCACCGATCTCAATCGGTACATATACTGCTGGAGATGGAGCAACGCTTGATAGTATCAACATTCCTGACGGGCAGTCGATATTTATTCTTTCTCTTATAACACAGTCGGGTGCCGGTACAGCAACCACTGCTGGTGGGGATTATGCGCACGCAATCGGTTACGATGGAACAACAAGATATGATACCGATAGTGCTGTTAAGAATGCAGCCACACATCTTGCTTCTTATAATGAGATTGGTACAACAAGTACTGCCGATTATACAATAGCGAAGAATAATGATAAGTGGGCTTCAAAGACGGCTGTTCCGTATATTATTTACAAATATACCTCAGCTGATACTTCGACGACTCCTAACACATATCCTGCAAGAACTGTAACAGGGAAACCTTACTTTATTAAGCTTTCAAATACAACGGAAAAATATACATATAATCTTCCTGCTTCTTTCAGGGGGATTGGTTCAATATGCGATTTTGATGGAAATGATGTTGGACAAGACAAAAATCCAAGATATTGCATGACGATTTATGGAATGGAAGGCAATGGCGATACTGTTGTTAATTTGAATTTGAATTATAATACGGTTTCTTATACAACCGATAACTATATTAAAACTGTTTATGGAGACAATTATAGTTATGTTAGTGTTGGGTTCGGTCTTTTCAATAACTTTAAGCAGGTTTATAAGACAAGCAATACTACTTATAATCTTAACAGCGGATATTATATTGGAAAGTTCACTATAACTGGAAATATTACTGTTAAGGAGTATGACAATTCAGGAAATGAGTTGACTGGAGGAGGCTTAAGAAATGCAGGTAATACTGGATCGGATTATATAAAGAGACATCCAGTTGGGGGACTGGTAGGTGGTATAGGTTGCTATGGATATGTAAATTTGTTTAAATTAAATCTTTCAGAACTCACAATTTACGCCAAATCTTCCAGTGCTGTTGGAGGTTATATTGGAACTGCGAATGTCACCGAACTAAATAGTACAAAAGCTAATGGTATGTCGTATTTCTTTATTAATGCGTGCAGTGCCTCAAAAACAAAAATTACAGCGTCTAATTCGGGTTGTGGCGGAGTTTTGGGGGTTGCATATTCAGGGTTCTCAAGCATTTTTGTAAATACCGCACCTGCATTGGAAAGTGATAAGTCATCATTTGCGGGGTCTGATAATTACTACAAGAGCAGCTTGGAACTTTCTGTCTCGAATAATACGGATATAAACAGACACGAATGTGGCACCGGAGGAATTCTGGGGGCAATGAGAAATGGATATAACGTAAAACTGTGGATTAATAATGTCACAATTTCTGGATATGCAGCAACCTCATATGCAGATGCGAAGTTAGAGAATACATCTCAGACCACTGAATTACAATCATTGACTTCTGGTGTTGGTGGTTTAATAGGCTATGTTCGTAAGGCGTCTTCGGTTACCATTACGAATTGTACTGTGAAAAATATCAATATTAAAGGACCGTACGCTGGAGGTTTATTTGGAAATATCGCATATGAAGCGGGACTTTCAGATTATGGAATTCCTCCCAAAATCAGTGTTAATAACTGCAAAGTTTACGCTGATGCAAAGGACAATACTGGAAATAAAATCAATTATTCCATAGAAGGTGTTCACTTTGCTGGTGGCATAACAGGTCAGTTCATTACGAATCGTTCTTATACAGATGGTGAGATTGTTGGTGGTAAGGTTCAAACAACAAACATTGGATATGATGGAGTAACCAATTTTATGTATGATATCGATGGCTGTGAAATCTATGGCTACACTATTGCCCAGAGCGGCAGTGTGGCAAACACAGGCGTTGGCGGAATTATGGGTAATGCGAACAATGCTACGCGCTCTATAGTTAATACAAGCGTTCATGATTGTACAATCAAGGCAAAAAATGTCTCTACTCACGGCATGGGCGGAGTTGTTGGATATACTTCCGTTGATATTTATGGTTATAACATCTCGTTGTATAATAACAAATTTGCTGATTATGACGGCGAAACCTCTACTACAGCAAAATGTGGAAATTTCCTTGGTAACAACAATGGCGGTAAGGTAATTAAAATAGCAGGTTTCAGCCGTTCAAGCAGTGTGTTCGATAATGGAACAACCGCTGGTTTAGGTATAACTGTTGAAACCGGATCAAATAATAACGGAAGCGGAAGCTACATTGTTTGTTCGGATTATACAGGTGTGGGTACCGGTAATAGTCACGGAACTGCTATGGGATCCTTGATCGGAGAGAATGTTACAAACGTTGACCAGGGAGTTGCTAAGAACTTCTTCCCGTATGCGACCGTTAGCTCCAAGATAAAAATGGGTACATCAGCTTATCTTACCGGCGACGGAGTTTCTATGTACACTCGATATACCAGACAGAAAGCTGTTGATGAAAACGGTGATTATGTAATGGAAGGAGAGAATTATACATACGTCACAGACGAGAACGATGACGATGTCTATGATAGTAATTCTGCTCCGATGGCGATGGCAGTGTATGATGACCGTAGTAATACTGTAGATATTCCGGCTCTTACTAATCCGCAGGTATATGGCGCAGTCACATCGGATGACTTGTCATTGATAGAAGAAATTTACAATACAGACAGTAACGCTGATGTATTCCTGACAACATATGATACCGAGGTAGGTCTTCCTGCTAATTATTCGGGAGATGATTTTCCTATCCTTGCTGTTGGTGGCAGACAAAGCAATGATTATACAGATGAAATAACGGCATATATACGCTTGCTCACAAATACCACAGACGCATATACAACAAATGTAACGGGTAAGTATGCGATAGATATCTTGCAGTGTAAATATAGTGATGGAAACTATTATGTTTATGCAACCAATCCGTCATTGGGAGGCTTAAGAAGAAATTCAAGCGGTCATTACATCATGTATGATAACTATGCAGATACTGTTCAGACAGGTAATCAGTTTACGCTAATCGATGTAAAATTCTTTAATCCTGCCGATGCGGATACTTCCTCATACGAGGTGGCATATCATCTGTATGTACCGGTGCTAACAAAGAAAATGGTTAACTTCCAATTCTTCTCAGCGGCAATGCAGGGATCTGACTATGTGAGCGCTGACTATACTTTCGGAAATAAAGCAGCAGGAAACTTTGATTCCTGGATGACAGTTTACGTCAAGTATACATATCCTGCATCACAGATAAATCAGATTCTTAATACAGGAAAGGGCCTGAATTGGAACAATGAGAAGATAGTTGAATTCCAATATGGAGCTCAACGATATCTGGCCAATTCTACTCAATATGTGCTCCTTGATAATAACAATGGGGCAGATAAAGAGTACTATCTTACAAAAGAAGATATTATTACAGAAACCGGAACCGGGCAAAATGCCAAGGATGTTATTGATTTGTCATCCTTTACAACCAAGAGAAATGGCAGTGCGACACTTGATAATGCTGTCGCATTTGAACCGCAGGATTTAAGCGCCTTTACCGGTAAAAATGTAGTATATTCAACTAATGCGAACAACACCGGAAATTATGCTATAACTACTGAAGGTGCAGATGACTGCGTGGCGTTTGCTTATGATTCAAATGGTGAAAATAAATTATTTTTCAAGCAGGCTTTAGGCGTAGGTGCATATGATCTTTCCTATACTGGCGGAGCAATCAATGAAACATATTATATCAGTATGTATACTTATGGTGATGATAATTATTATGATGAAAATAATCATCATCACAATGCATATGGTTTCACAATAACCTGTCCGCTTACTCTTGAAGGAAATGTCATGAGTAAACGTTCCAACAACCTAAATGAAAATGCAAATGCTACAGTATACCTGGGCAATATGTTCCAGCAGACGCTTACAATGTCTAATTATGTAAATGATACGGAAATAAAGGTCGGAAATAACGTGCTTACGGTATCATTAAATTCTACGATTAGCTTTATCCCCGGAGATGATGCTTCATATTTCCAGAATGCATTAGCGGCAAATAATATAACGCTATTCCAGGGCTTTATTGTTTATCTTAACAGACATGATGATAGTGGTAATATTACAAATGATTCAAGAATTTTCACATCGCCTCAATTTGTATATACTAATGTAACAGATTCAGGTGTAGATGGTCAGCCTGGAGTCAGCGTTGACACCACGCTGGATGCGAACGCACCTTATCTGTATATAACGCCTGTGGAAATTGCAATTCCGAGTTATTCACAGAATTCATCATGGGCAGCAAATCAGACGGCAGCAGTGACACTTACATTTGAGGATAATCTGGATACATTAGAAGATGAATTCCCGACAAGAATGGGAACATCTCGATCCGGTATAGGTATTTCTTCAACGGCCAATATGGAATTCAATGTTGACAGAGTTGAATACAGTAATCAGACATATCCAGATGAAACTAATGAGAATAAAAACCGTTACCGTATTCAGAAGGATCAGAAGGCTGATTTAACGCTGACCGCACTAGATCAGTCAATATCAGACGGTTATGATCACTTCGGCGAGCAGAGTAAGAATAGAAGCTCGCTTGGTATAAATGCAAATTATCTTGAAAAAGGTCTTCTGTATGAAGAAGGAAAGGATTATGAGCATATTGACATTGCTGTAAACTTTGATGTAAATCAGCTTCCTACAGCAATTTATGACGGTACATATTCACTGTATTATGATGTTAAGCTTGAACAGAAACAAAACAGCAGTAATGCAAACGGATATTCATACTCACAGGTAAATATTGATACGTTCTTAAGACAGTATGCATTTTATAGCAAAGGTGTTGTGTTGACACAATCATCAAAGACTGATGGCACTTATAGATATGTGGTACCGATTACTAAAGACATAAGTCAATGTCTGATGAATTACGCAGACGGACAGTTTACAGGAACTTTGTCGTTTGATGTATATACAGCGGGTACATTTGAAGATATCGAAGATTATCTGTATTCAAATTATAGAATAACGATGACCGCCAAGGTAGCTAAATCCAATGATGAAGGAACCGGTTATCTAGGAGATAATGATCACATAGTATATACGAATGCAAAGATAAATGCAGAATTTGTTTCGCCGGTAACACAACAGCAAGGCGGAGACTAAAAAATAACCTAAACACCCAACCCAAGAGACGTTTGCAAAAATAAGTTGTGAGCGTCTCTTGTATATTACGCGCACTGATTTAGGACTGTGAAGTGGTGAAGCTGGAGCTTGAGCGACAGCGAGAGCCACGACTGCCACTGCTATAATAGGATGGATGAAATAGATTTGAGAAGGGCACAAGCTCTATAGCTTGGATGACCACAGCGTGTGTAAATCGCAGCTCACAACTTAACAATGCTTGGACCGGAATATAGTTGCGTACTGGCATTAAAATACTGCCACAGCCATACCGTGTGGAAGTTCACAAGTCTGAAATGTAGTAATTTCAAGTTGTACCGTAATGTGTTGAAGAAGCGACAATGAGATTATTTGGAAGCCTAACTTGTGCTGGATTTAAGTGCCTTGTACAGCTTGCAATAACACGGAAATCAATTTTCAAAATTTGAAATTAATTATTATGATAATCATGTTTAAAATGACAAAATGGATATGATGTTTTGGCTCAAAATACCCTCTAAAATTTCAAAAATGGGGTCAAAAAAATCATTTAATCAAAATATTTAATCAACAAGATTGATTTCCGTGTTGCAATAATCACCCTGCTTGACAGCTTTCTAAAACTGTGCTATTATAATGGTATAGTTGCATACCAAACAGAACGTGCCAGTCTATGAACAAAACAGTTGACCACCTTCTTACAATATAGTTGACAATCACCTTACAAAACAGATGACAATATTATTTGATGTAAACTGTAAAGATAAGGTGAATCTAATCTATAGGTGAGCAAAACAGTTGACGAAAAAGGCGTATCAAACCGAATATTTGCGCAAAAAGGTTGAGTTTCATATTTTTATGTGCGAAACGCCTTATATATTATAAAGGTATAGTTAGTAAAAAAGCGGGGGAGGGCCATTTGGTCAAATGTTTTGCTGAAAATGTCTTAAAACCCTTAAAAAACTGCAATGTCAACCATGAAAATCACTTTTTATAAAATAACCTGATTAGTATTAAAACCCCTTGAAAATACGAGGATAGAAAGCCCGTCAACTTTTTGGTATCGGCAATGTACGCATGGTTCACGATGTCCCGTGAGGTTGAGGTTAGCGGTATCAATCTGACTGCTACCGTTCCTGAGGGCTTGCAGATTTCTCCTGGTCATATAACAAGCAGTTTTTTGGAAGGTAATTATAAAAATAGTAGCGGCACACAAGTTAGTACTGCTGGTAATTCTTTGTATCAGATAAAATCGCCAGAAAGTGTTCAGGCAAGTAAAGACTGGTCAAACTCTATTGTATTTTCTGACTATTATGAGTTTGGCAGACTAACACCTTCTACATCGGTTAAAGGTGTTGATATGTGGTATACAAAAGACGCAACTGGTACTGGTAAAACACTTAAAGGTCAGGTTTTGGAAACTGGTTCTGATACAACAAATGGAAGTGGCACGATTTCTGCATCGTTTACAAATGCAGATGGTGATAATAACTACACAGCGGCAGCTCTTATTAAATCCACAGGTGGTACAAATACTCTGACAAGCGGAACTGATGCTTATTATAATGGCGGAGCATATTACGTAGATATTCCTGTATGGTTTAGATCTTCAGCAGATGAAAAAGTTAATTTGGCAGTGCAGGTTACCGCAAGCAAGTCAGCTGATTCCAGAGCTGGTTATACTCCAAATGATGTAGGTAGTAGAGCAAGTGGTGCTACGTATGCAGAAGATGATCTTGTTAATGCAGTCAGAGTATCTGTACTTAAGATTAATGGAAACTTTAGTGCGACCACACTTACAGATGTAAATGGCGTTACTAATACAGATGCAGCTCAGAAAGTATTCTTTGGAACTAGCGGTGCTTCATATTATGCACAAGAAGCAAATCAGAGACCCGTGAGTGGACAGTATACTGTTAATGCGACAACGGCAGGCGCTGCAAATAACTGGGCTGTAGTTCAGAGTGGAACACAAGCAACTCAAACTGAAATAGATGATGGTAATGCTGCAACAGGAAAGACACCTGTAGTAACAGTTCCGGCTGGAAGTAAGAATAATTATGGTACACCGGTTGGTTATGTAATCCGTGTATGGATAGACGGTGAAGATCAGGATTGCTGGAATGCTACAGCAGGTCAGGATTTTACAGTTGGTTTGAAGTTTGTACAGATTAATAGTGCACTTGATAGCGTAAGAGGCTAATTGAAACATTGACCAATAATCATCAAAATAATAAATATCCCCCTCTTCGGAGGGGGAATTTTTTGCAGGAGGGGTCTTATGCAGGACGGCAAAAAATCAGAGATAAATAAAATAGCCTTGTCAATACTTGCTAAAATACTGTTGTTTTTTGCGGTGGGTATTTTTATTATATCTCCGCCTTTGCAGATAATAGTCAGAAATATCGACCAGGTTGGCTATGAGCCTTGGACATACGGTCTTGACAACTGGCTCGATAATACCCATGTACTTAAAATGTACCACCGCATGATCAGCTACACCCACACCTTTGCCCACTTAACATCTACCCTCCTCTACATCTACGCCCTATACTACATAATAACCAACCGCACCGAGATAAGAAAAAACCTTAAAGCGTGGCTGGGCAGGCTGGTGCCGCTGTTTATATTTGCGGCTTTTGCTGTGTATATCTATGCCGTCACCAAAATAAGGGGCGCTAATGAGTATGACCTGACGGGGCACCCTTATATGTTTGAGAGTATCTATTACTATATCCTCTACCCCACCACCTATTTTTTCTGCGCCATGCTCATATGGTCGGCAAAAAGCAAAAAGGCGCTGCTTTATCTGCTTATCTTCTCGGCGCTGCCCCTTAACATAATGGTGCTGGTGGGTGAATGGATAAAGCCTGTAAAGTATTTCATCGGCGCAGGCGTCAGCGCTGTTTTCCACAACTCCAACCACTACGGCTATTACCTCTGCCTGGTCATCATCACCGCCGCACTAATGGCTGTTTATGAGAAAAATATCCCCCTGAGGGTCATCAGCGGTATCTCAGCCGCAGTGGCAACGGTCTGCCTTAACATCAACAACACCCTTGGCGCTTATCTGGCGGTGCTCTTCGTGTTTATCCTCTTTACCGTTTATTGCTTTAAATGGGATAAAAAGTACCGCCTTGCCGCCGTGATCGTTATTGCGGCTTACCTGCTCATCACCTTTATTATGAGCTTCTGGTATAGCAATATCATGTCCAGCTTCACCGTGCTTTTTGTTGACCTGGGCAAGATCGCCGAGGACCCTCTGGAGTCAGACTCCGCAGGCTCAGGCAGGTGGAGACTCTGGAAAGGCGCTTCTAAATACATAGTCAAACAGCCCCTGCTGGGCTACGGCGTTGAGGGTCTGCTCAACACCCACTACATCGGCACACCCCATAACGAGTTTTTACAGTATGCTGAGTTTTTCGGCATACCCACCGCCCTGCTGTATATCGCAGCCGCAGCCGTGGTGCTGCTCAGGGTGTTTAAAAACAGCACCAAGGTCTCAAAAACCTGCCTTATCTGCTTTTTCACCGCCATAGGCTACCTGGCGTCCTCATTCTTCGGCGTGGCTATCTACTACACCACCCCCTTTATCTACATCTTCCTGGGCCTCGCCTATTCCGAGTATTTCCACGGCATTAAGGCAGATAAAACACAGACCGAGACTGAATAAGCTTTACCCCGACCGCCTTTTTACAGGGCGGTCGGTTTTTGGTTATGTGACCTCTGAAAGAGTCTCCGTGTAAAATTATAGTGAAATGGTATACATTTTTAGCGTTTGTTTGCTGTGCAAGCTCGGTCTTTACATACAAATACTATGAATAATGCAAAATTAACATATCGTGTTATTGTGCATGGTGCATAAATAAAAGCTCTGTTTTTTCTTGGAATTACTACTTGAAAAATAATAAAAATTATGTTATACTAAAATAGAGTAACTATAGGTTTAAGGGGATAGTATACCCTTTTGACGGTTTTGCAGTATACTATAATAAAAATAACTGCGACAAGAGAGCGAGGTGAGCGCAGTGAAGGACGGTGCCGATAACATAAATGTCTCCAATAGCGACATAATGCAGCGTGCAGAAAAACACGCCGAAAACAAGCTGACACAGCTTAAAGAAGAAAAAGCAAAACGCAAAAAGCGTCTCATAAAATTCGGCTCAATGCTGGCGCTCACGGTCATTATTTTGATACTTACTACTATTGCGTGGTTTACGATGAATAGAGAGGTACAGAGTGGGAGCATGGCGGTGAAGGCCGGAGGATCTCCGTTTGAGTTGGAAGTCCGTGGCATAGATACATACATTGAAAATAAAGATGATTTTTCAAAAGCTGATGATGATTACGAATATGGCGTTGATATGGAGACGCTTGATGCCTTTCAGACGTCTGGACAATATGAAAAAATCATATGGAGAAAAACGGCATCTTCGCCTTCCGGAACCACTGCTGACGATGGTCATTATGCAAAAGGACTGGAACCAAATTCTCATGGAAAACTGACATTTTGGGTAGTTCCAAACGATACAGGAACACTTGATATTGAATTTGATTTTAATATCAGAGGCTTTATAGGTACGTTTTCGGATCCTGAAGATGAAGAAGACGAACCGGAGCTTACTGGTCTATACGAGATCAATGATGATTTAACAGTGGCAAATTCTGACGGTCTAATAGAAAACGCTTCTCAGCTGGCTGATAAAAAAGCAGCACTTGAATATATACAGGGACACATCTTGTTTTTCTCTGATTATAACGGTACTTATTATTCCGGTTTTCTTGGAACAGGTCGTTCTATTAGATTCGGCGATTGCATAAATCCGTCTACCAGTGCTAAGTATAATGCCGGAAGTCCTGTTTCTGTAACAAAAGGTCAAAAGTATCAAGTTACAATTTATTGGAAATGGGCAAATACATTTGAACAGATGGTGTTTGATGAAACATCTCCCAAAAAAGATGATCCATTATTTATTTCAACAAATACGACTGATAAGACAGCTATTTATTCTTATTTGAGTGCGACAGAAAGCAGCAATATTAAAAATAAGGTGTTTAAGGATCTAACTGTATCTGCTGTTACAACGGATTTAGGATATGTACAAAACAATACTTCCGGATATGCCGATAATGCTGCTAAGGAACTTACAGATGCATATAATAACGCAGATTCATTCATTGGAAATAACATTGACTACATCATGATAGAAATGACAGCATCACCTAAGTCCGATTGATCGAATTATTTATTACAGAAAGGAGGGGCGCTGATGACAAGCATAATAAAAAAGTATAAGAGCTTATCACTTAAAATGAAAATACAGCTGATTACAGCGCTTCTTCTTACGTTAGCTATTATTGTTTCCATTCCTACGCTTGCATGGTTCAACCATCAGCGGCAGATTGCTGAACTTCAAAGGATCAAATCGCCAGATCTGCTCTATATAAGCGCAGCAGCCGGTGAAGATGTAAAGTATTTTGATATTTCTACAATTAAAGTAAGCGATAAAGAAGGAGCACCAACTTCTCAGATGTTTCCATTTGCCGTTGCCGGTGAATATGTAACCTCATTTACACTTCAGTTTGCTCATACCACCAATTCTCCTTTTGTCTATAAGATCTATTACGGAATAATATTAGATTATATTCCTGAAGGCAAAGAAGAAAAAGAGATCTGCAAAACAGCGCCAGCTGCGAGGGCTGCGCTTACAGCATATAATGCTGAGCACGGAACTTCATTCGTTTTTGAAAATGACGTAATTGAATATAAGGTTAAAGCAGCTTGGAGTGAAATAGAGGATTTTGACAGAGATTCAAATTACGATCTTGCAGCAGGCGATACGATCTATATACTAAAAGGCGAATGCATAAAGGACGGTACAGCGGCTGATTATCTTAATGCTCAAACCGTTGACGGAAGGATAGTAGCCACAAATAAATATCATTCCGAAACGTATGGTACATATTCAGACACTTATGTAAATCGATACGCAGAGCCTCTATATTGGCAGAAATCTGAGATACCAAGTGTTCCAGACTCCTCATCGTGGGGTTCGCACCCGTTCTTTAAGACATTTATACTTGAAGTATCATGGGATCCTTCGACAATGATCAGTAAGAATAAGGAAACCGATATGCTTTACATCTCTGCCTACAGAGATCAATAATTATAATTTTAAGAAAGGAGCAGCGGCTTTATGACCAGAATAAACAAAATATGGCGCTTATTCAAAAAGCACTGGATAACTGTATGGGTAATTGTCGCTGCGGTTTCATTGTGTGGGATATTCGCATACGCTAAGTTTGCAGATAATAAGAACTTTACAAAAAGAGTTATTGCAGCCGACACGGGAAACAAGACATTATTCACTTCAAATTATCTGACAGAAAGCCACTATAAAAACTTCAAAACCGTACCCAAAAGTACAAGTGGTTCAACGTTTTTTGAAATAACCGTATACAATTACGACAGAAACAATCCTTCAACTTTTTACCCAACAGAGATCAACTTTTCTCTTAATGCTTCACTATATAAAAGCAGCGGTACGCAACTATATAATGCCACAAACGATGCAACAGCATTAAATGCTATTCTTGGGAGCGATGTGATAAATATATATAAAGGCTCAAAGACATCGACCCCGATCATAGTCCTTGATAAGGATACGGTAAGTGCTTCCGAGTCTCAGGCACTGGCACCTGAAGAAGGAGAAAAGAGTGCTTCAACAACATACTACATCGAAATGCCTGCATCTGTTATTGATAAAGATGTTTATGTAAAACTTGAAGCAGACCCAACAGCAAATCATTCGGATATTTATGCAATAGATGCATATTTCTATGTTAAAACTAATAGTGTTGATCTGTCGACCGGTTGGAATGTTGACCTCAATGAAAACACATCCGTAACTACACCTGCTGAATATGATGGCTTTAATTTTGTCATTACCGGAAATGGATCAGCAACTAAAACATTATCATGGGATAATACTCTTCTAAGTCCAAACAAGCAGCAGATCGCACAATTATTTGGTATCACTTTAAGTGGAAGTGAATCATCAATATCGATCAGCCTTCCATCGGCAACTGACAATAGCGGTCAATATAACATTCAATTCTATGTTGTCGATGAGAATGCACGAAAAAGAATAGATGGATACACAGATAACGAAAACACGGTTCATGCTCCCATGACTTGGGGACAACTTGAAGCTACTGTTACGCTGAACTGATTTCTTATCCGTTTAGACTCCTTTAAGATAGCGATGGAGTGAGCTATATGAAGAAACTTAATAAAACAACTCACAAAATGAATATATTAAAAAAACGTGCTATAAGTATGATCACAGCCACGGCTCTACTTATGGCTAGTATTCCTATGTCTGAAATATCTGACGGGATTCGTAAACTAAGTGATACTTTTTTCTCGCCGATCACAGCATCTGCATATCAGAAATACAATTGTTATGATTATACTACAATTGATGATGCAACAGGCTATATTAAAATAGGATCATGGCAAAACCTGGCTGACTATTCCAAAGCTTATTATGAAGCAAGCTATGGAACATTCGGAGAAGGTGTTTCTCATCAGAATGATACTATCCTGATAGCTATCGGCAGTGATGCCGGAAACGATGTTGATCTGGCAGGTTTGTATGAGCCAATAGGAAACAGCCTTGAACCTTTCTGTGGTAAAATTGTTTTTGAAGCAGGCTCGCCTAATACATTTAACCTTGATTGTCCTATTTTTGGAGAAGTATATGACAGCGTTGAAATAGTTCAGAGTGATGAAACAACGCCAAAGCAGATCAATATTACCAGAACTCTTGATAAGCCGGGTGTACCGCTTATTGCTAACAAAGTCAAATCAAATGGCGGCGGAGCAGAGTGGAATGTACAGTTTACTATGCTCTCAACGTACTCGACCCGAGTAGTTCAGTACGGTGGCGCAATAGGAGAGATTGAATCCGGCGCATCCTTAAATCTTACATTTGCTAATAATGCGGTTATAGGAGATAATAAAGTTAATCTAAAAACAAATGCTTCTACAGATGACGGCTCTGGATATCCTGTTGATGCAGGAGTTCTTTGCGGCCATCTGGACGGCACTCTTGTTGCCACTTATTCCGGAACAAATTATAATTATTCGGTCACTTCTGAAAACGGTAATGCAGGTGGTCTTGTAGGCTCAATGGGAAGCGGAGCTTCTCTGACAATTAGTGCTACAGCATATACAGACAGCGATTATAGCGGTGTCAACCTTCAGAGAGCTAATGCCTTGGTTGAAGCTGACAATGGGTATGCCGGAGGTATTGTAGGTAGGAATAACGGCGGAACCGTTACAATGAATGTCACAGGCTCTCCGTCAACTTATGATATCAAACAGTTTATCACAGGATCTTCCGGCGCAGGAGGTATCTATGGTTATTATGCTCCTCCGAAGGGAACTACAAATTTTGATGTAACAAAGTTCAACGTTGACTGCAAAGTCGCATCGCTGACAAGTAATGCTGGATATGTCGGCGGAATTATCGGTGAAATGGAGACTGCAGCAAGCAGCACGGTTACTTTCCAAGGTGCGGCAACAGTAACATCCCATAATACAGATCATGACTCGAAAGGTGTAATCTCAAATGCATATGGCGGTTTGATTGGTAAGTATAAGGCAGCATCGACCAGCAATACATTAAATATAAACAGTCTTACTGCGGTTGCGGATAATTCACTTGAGACTGTGATATATGGTGGAGCAATAGGAAAGATCGACAGCGGCTCATATGTTAATTTTGATACATTTACGCTAACAAGTGCAGACGGAAATCTTGCAGGCACGTTTGGCGGAATCGCTGCTGATGCTGAGGGAGCGTATATCTACGCCAAAGATGTTACGATTGGATCAACACTTGAAGGAGGAGCTGCAAGCATCTCCGAATTCACAGGAGGTGGGCTGGTAGGTAAGCTTGGAAATGGTGTGTTGGGAATGACCGGCACGATAGATGTATCAAAGGCTACCCCAACAGCTGCAGATGCAAACGGTCAAATAGTTGGCAGCCGTGACAATGCTTTGATTTATGCAGAAAATATTGCTGCAACTGAGACTGAAGCAGCTTCTTCATGGTCATATACGCCTAACTCATCTAAAGTTGACAATATAGGTTCGTGGGGCGATGTCATGGTGTTCGGTACAAATTTAGCTAAAGCGGATGTGTTTGCCTCTGAGAACGGTCATGTAATATCTTTAAAAGCTGTCAATACTTCTGACATTGACAGTGTGGCTGATTATGCCATCACTTCCATACTTTTTCAGCTCAATCCAAGTAAGAATGCTTTTTTGAGCGGTACGCGCCTTGATGATGACGTATCTTTGACTTTTACTGATGACGTTGATTTGTCTGGAACTGGATTAAGAGGTATAACACGTGATGATGGAGATTCCACAAAAGTAGTGGGTACTACCTATAAGGGAACAGCTACTGGCACATCAGGTAAAACGATCACTTTGGATATAAAAAATGTTGGCGGAAAGCCTGTATACTATCACACATATCTTGGATTGTTTGGTAGAACTCAATCTGCTATCCTTGATACACTTGCTTTAAGCGGAACAATATATGTAGAGAATAATAAAAAAGATAGTGGCATAATGTATGTAGGTGCTGGTGTTGCACAGGCATCGGGTACATTTACTGCATCAAACTGTTCAACTGCTGAATATACAGAAAATGACGGAGTAGAGACCGGTCTTAAACTAAATATAACTGGTGGAAGCCCTGTTCAATGTGGAAGGCTGCTTGGTGATGCACCTGATAAAATTGGGGCAATAACAATTTCTAACGGCGTTTTTGATGGTAAGATCACCGGAACGGCATCTGGTGCTAATACACATTTCGGCGGTGTCATCGGACAGCTTGGTAAGCCTGATGCAAATGTTACTTGGTCTTTTTCCAATTTGTCTATCAAGGGTACGGTTGAAAGTACTGTTTCAACAAAGGCTGATCAGAAAATAGCTGGTGTTATAGCAAGTTTAAATGGTAATAACAAGGCTACTATAAATCTGAGCAACATTTATTATGACGGATTTACACTAAGCGGAACAGCTTCATCTACGCAAGGTGGTCTCTTAGGTTACATTTGGGATAATGCAGATGTCAATATTGCTAATGTTTCTCTTTTTGCGGATTCAGATAGCGATGAAGAAAATGATCTTACGGCAAGTACTGTTGAAGCGAAAGGTGCAGGAGGAGCAGCTGGATTAGTATACCGAGCAACCGGGCATTGGGAAGTCAGCAATGTTGATCTAACAGGCATAATTATGAAAGCTGGTTCAGCTGGCTCAGTCGGTATGATCGTTAACAAAGGAACAGATGGAAGCGGTAATGGTATCTATCTTGTTTTACCATCTGGATATGACTATAAATTGTCATTTGCGGACGGATCGAGTGTTGCTTCAAGTGTTACAGCTAATAAATTTGATGAACTCTGTGCATTTAGTGCTACCAATGGTGCTGTAATGACAAATGGTCAAGGTATCGTTTCGATCAGCTCCACAGGCGGTTTGGTTATGTCATCTACCGCTGCTGACAGCTTAACGTATAAGCCGAGGACAACACAAGGTCAGACAAGAAATCCTAACACAAGGTATTACTACAACCTTGATACAATGGATAAGAGAACAGGAAATGATATTTCAGGGACTCCAGCGATGCAGCTTATGAACTGGGGTCTGTATCACTATGCCTGCTCTAATATTCGAGGTAATTTCGTTAACAGCAATTTGAATCAGGGCTTGACCTATAATATGGCTGGATACAGTTGGTATCCCATTACACTTGATACCTCTGCTCAGATAAGTGGAACATATTGGTTCTATAACAAGGAATTTGAAGGCTGCGAGACTGCCAGCGGAAGTGTGACCAACGGTGTTACATGGTCTTCTCTTGCCAAAACGCAGCATTATATGATGCAGAATGGTCTCTTCTACAATGTAACAAGTAATCTTACTATCGGAGCGGTTACTTTGAAGGGAACGGTCGGTGCTGTAGGTACAGATGGCACAGGTGCGCTTGTGTACGGCACGGTAAACGGTTCTTCCTCAGCTTCAAATGATATTACTGTTATTGACAGTACGGGGACTGGTAGCAGTATTTCTCTTGATGGTATAAAAATCTGGAACTATAAAACTGTATCAGAAAACTATGCTCCTTTGCTTATCAATAAAACAGGAAGTTTTGTAAACTTAAAAATCAGTAATGTTTCTACTACTTCCACTTATGGAGCTGGAGATGAAGCAGCAACAAGTCTGATAGGATATGCCGGAGCAAGTGACACAGATACCTATATTACAGTTGACTTCACCAAAATCAAACTGGATGCAAGAACAGACTCAGGTACGCCTGCACTTTCTGCTCACGGATATCCTACAACTAAATCCATTTTCACCAGAGCAACTCTGCTTGAAAGGCTTGTGGGTGAGTCGGGAACATACACTTACACCTATGATGATGACTGGGGGACGGGAAATCATAACGTTACATATGGCGAAGAAGTGGGATATACAAAGACAAATAAGTCAACCAGCCAGTATCCTGAGCAAGAGCAATGGTATGCGCGAGCATCAACAAGTGCCACAAAATATGCAACAAGCTATTCTGCTGCACCTACTAATGATACAATAACCGACACTGGCTTTGGCAGTTTTCTTCCCTATGTAAAGATCGTAAGCACTGCTGAAAATGTTACAACAGAAAAGCATTATCAGCTCAAGGTTAATCATCAACCTACCGACGTTATAGAAGGTTGTGGAACTTATAATGATCCATATATCCTTAAAACAGAAGCAGATATTGTAAAAATATCAAGATGGATATCAGGTAATGATTTAACAACAGCTAATATTAACGCAAATTTTGGTGATACTTGGTGTGATAATAAGACCGAGCATTCCGTGTATAATGGCTCTTCGAGTGGATTTACAAATGCTGCTGATTCAACAGATACAAGAACAAATGCAGCAATGCGTCAGTATCTTTGTGAAGCGTACTATAAGATAGATCCATTGAGCGGAAACTCTATTACATTATCAGCAAACAGTAACTTTAGAGGCCTTGGCATCAAGGATGCAGGATACAGATTTCGCGGAGTTATTGTGGGCGGAGATAACATCTCAATAATAAACAAAACCGCATTTCCTCTGATTGCATATAGCGAAGGTAGTGTGGTTAAGAACCTCACTATAACAGTAGATACAAGCGACTTATATATAAATAAGGAGAATACTTATAAAGGACAGATTTATTTCAATGGAATGCCAGGAGTATACACCAATTGGAATAATACAAGTGAATTTCCAAGAAATTCGTATGGCTCGGTAATTGCCACGATTGTCGGTGGAGACAATATTATTGATAATGTACAGGTGAATTTAAATAGTGCGAAGTTTTATTTCAATGGTTCAAATGCTCAATATACTGCAATAGGAGGGTATGTTGGTGTTATCATTGATGGTGGACTTGTATTTAGAAATATGTCCGGAAGTATTAGTGGCTTAACGGATAATACCAAAATAACCAACAATCAATCCAAGACCACAGATACTATGATTAACTCCGATAATAATGTTTGGATGTTTGTAAATCCTATTATCGGAAGAGTAATCAATGGATATGCCGTCACAGAGTCCATTGGTGGGTATAAAGCTCGCGAAGCAGATGTAACAATGAAAAACAGCACTGGTGACCATGATGTTGTTAAGAACTATTCTATAACTGACATTGCAACAACCGGAGGTACATTGACTGTAGACAGTTCTGCTAAAACTATTGCAGTTCCGGATTCTCAGGCATTTGTTCTGATGTCCTATATTGTTAACAGCGGAATGGGATCAAATCTTCTTGGTTATAGTGCAACAAGCGGTACAAACTATTTCATGAGAAGACATGCATCATATAGCGATGTCAGATCAACTGCCACGGCTTCAAGTTCTTGCAGTGATTATACCAATTATGCGTCACTCGATTCTTTGTCATCAACACCATATTTGATTTATAAATATGCTGGTGGTAACGCATCAATAGGTAGTGATTCATGGACAGTAAATCTTGCAACTGGCGATAGTTACGATTTATCTGACGGATTTAGGGGGATAGGCAACTTCTTCTATAATGATGATAACTTAAGATTGAATATTTCCGCATTTAACGGAAATGGCTCGACGATAAATCAGAATACTAAGTACTATTATTACAGCTCGGATTGTGCAAACGATTATAGACCATATAATCATCAGAATTCTGGCATAGCTCTTATTAATTGTCTGAATACGAACTGTAGTTTTTCGGATTTAATTTTAACAGGTAGCGTAAAGTGTGATGCAATTCTGAAAGATGCAGATACTGATAATAATTTGGCGGCAGGTGATCATATATACTATAAGACAGAAGTTACAAACAATGATAGACATCTCAGTGCAGCAATGCTGTTAGCTACTGTAAAGGAAAACATATATCCCACTATTGACAGCGTTGCATTACAGAATGTTAATGTGAGAGGTGTGAGACATACTGGCGGTTTAATTGGAAATCTTGTTAAAACAGGTAGTAAAATTGTCAAAATTACAAACGAAGAAGAATATAATTCTTATGGCATTACAGTTCATGGTGCTGGCAGCGTCGCAGGACTGATAGGACGAAATCAGGAGGGACTTGTTCAGGTAGATTTAAATAATTGTCATTTTAATATTGTTGAAATAGTTAGTGAATGTTCCTACAGATATACAGATGCTCATAATACTTCAAATGACAATAAGTCGGATTATAATTATGGTGTAGGTGGCTTTATTGGCATTTGTCGTACAGGTGGAACACCAACCACAGCTAACAAATTCGAAAACATTAAAATAGGAACATCTGAGTCAACAGCAGTAATTCAATGCACAGACGGAGGGACACTGTTTACCGGTGGTGTTATCGGTGTTATTAACAGAGCGAATGTAGATGTTAGTAATTGTGAGTTTTATAATCTATCCGTAGAATCCAATTATGTTTCAGGAGGGTTGGTTGCTGATTGCATTACTGCAAGTACACCTACTGTTAAGAACACTAAGCTTATTAGTAACAAAAACTCTGTTATAAATGCAGCAACATCAAGTGGAGGATTTATTGGAAATACTGATGAGAGAGGCGATGGTGGTGAAACGTTTGTATTAAGAGATTCTGAAATAACTGGATATACAATATCTGGAACGGCAAGTTCAGGAGGTGTCATAGGATACAGAGGTGCAAAAAATGACAATGCTATTCTTCAGATTGAAAATGTTAAAGTCGATGACTGTACAATCAAGAGCAACACTTCTGCCGGAGTAATTGCTGGTGAAATGAAGCATCCTATCCAGGGATATAATATACTTTGTAATGATATTGGTTTCGGTACAGTATCCGGTAGTGGAAGCATCACCAATAACGGCTATATAGTCGGGCTTAATCCAGATAGCAAGAATATTAAACTTGTTGGTTTCTCTCGTCAGGAAGAACTTGAAGAAGGCGAGGACTCCGAAATGATTCAGGATATTGTCGGAAACGGCGGTGTTGGCGCAAACGGCTATGTTATCTTTGCAGATTACAATGGTGTAGTATCAGATCAAGACTGGACAACAGATGTTGATATTGCGACTGGGCTAAGCGAGGTTGCCAAAGCATCTCCTTATGTCAATACTAATCCTAAGACGGAAATAGATGCATCATCAACTCCCAAGTTCCTGACAAGTGACGGTGCAAACCTAACAGCAGTAACTCAGATTATGGACGATATCGAAGATACATCACATCCTGCTGGGTATTATGATATTGCAAGTTCGGTTGAAAGTTCTCTGTCAAACAAGGTATCTTCATTCGTTGATGAAATGGGTACGAAACCAATCTCAATTGGCGGCAGAGATTTCCCTGTTCTTATTGTAGATGATATTAACGAGGTTAATACTACAAAAAGAATAAATGACTATATCGCTTTGCTTACTAATAACGCTTCTGGCAACTTTAACTATGCTTCTACAGCTGACAGTAAGGTGTTTAAAACAGTGATCCACAGATGTACATATGATTCTGACGGAGAAATTCTTACAATTAAACCAGGACAGACGGCAGCATATTCAGATGCATCTGCGTCGAATAATAATTATCCTTCATTAAAGCGTAACTCTCAGCAGTTCTATATGAATGCAAACGATACTGACTCTAAAGAGGAAAACGCACAGTTTACACTTATCGATATTCAGTATCTTGATCCGTCCGAATCCGGGAAAATCGTATATCACCTATACGTTCCTGTTTATGTCAGAAAAGTATTACAGTACGATTTCAATATTCACGTTGATTCAGGTACGACCTACAAGGTGAATACTCCCGCAAATATAACAAAGAACACGTTGCTTGAAAACATTGGAACTCCGATAACCCTGGAATTCGCATTTACCTATGACAGAGATGCCGATGAATGGAAAACTGCTGTAAACGGCGGTGACTCACTTCTCACCAATTATCCCAAAAAGCTTAAGTTTGATAACTCTACTGAAGCTGACGGAACTAAGCCGAATCTGCCTGCGGGAACAAAAATGGTGTTGATAGATTCACAAGATTATTCAAAGCCATATTATCTTGATGATATTTATGCAAATATCGAAGATGGCAATCCTGCGTTCAGAGGCTCTGACAGTGAGAAATACCTTTATCTTAATGGCTTTACTGATGGAACTGAATACTTCTCACCTAAAAACTTCAATGATTTAATGATAGTAACCGTTGTTGAAGATGAGAACGGAACATTAGTAGACAATACAGAGCATCCGAAAGATGGTTATCCTGCAATAGTAACCGATAATTCCGGAGAATCTCTCAACGGAAAGTCATTCAGATATTATTCTGCATCAGATACTTCTTACACCAGGTATTCCGTTTCTTCAATCTCTTTCAAAAACAGCGGAACAAAACTGGTCGAGCATTACTTTGTAAGTATCTACACACCATATTCTGATGCAGATACAGTATTCCACTATTCTATCAGTGCTGGAAAAGATCTTGGCACCGATCCATATCCTTCAAGAGTTACAAAAGCCAGTGAGAACAATGCAGTAAACCTGTTTATGGGAAATATCTATGATCAGGAAATACGTATAAACAGTCAGAGCGTAGGTGGAGTTGACGGTAAACAGATACTAAGCGCTTCCGGCAATGATAATCAGTTGACAGCTGATTTGACCGCTAAGGTTACATTAACACAGTCAGCAAAAGACAATGGTATTAAGACCTATCTCGGTGATCCTACAACAGCACCTGATATTTATGAAAGCCTGTTGATCCAGTTCAATAAGCATACTGCAACCGACAATGATATTGGTATCAAGGGTGTTGAGGATGTAGATGTATCAACTTATACTATCAACGGAACATCTGTAAGAACTCTTAATCCAAGTTGGTCAAAGAGCAATAACATCAAAACAAATCTATCATTTATTGAATTGTCCAATGATCATCCTTTGGCGAGAAACCTGTATAATTCAGATACCGTTACGATCAATGCGGTTGCTACAGTTACTTTCAATAAGGATTCAGGTATTAGTCAGCAATTCTATCCTGAAACGCCTGATACAAGAAGAACAAATCTCATTGCTTTATCAAGGATTTCTTCGGATAGTTCTACTGTAGCCTATAGTAAGGTATCTGTGCAGACAAATAAGATCTGGGATCCGGTTAATGAAGAAGAATCGGAGGATACTTATCAGTATTATACTGAGGATACCGAAGAAGCGATCATAACTCATGAAGCGTTGGAAATGTCAGACGGTCAGCTGCCTCAGCTTGGAATAAATGCAAATGACCCAAATGATCAGAAAAAGCTGCCTTCACCTATACACACGATAGGAACCTACGGTATCGAAAAATGTCCAACATCATGGGAGAATGCAGAATACATTGTTTGTGAGCTTGAATTGAAAACGATCGATAGCAATTATACAAGCAAATTGCCAATTTTCAAGTACATTGAGCCAAGTTCATTCAAGATACTTGACGGTATCACACCAACTTCTATCGTATATCTCGATGGAAGCGGAAACACTGTAACTCCAACGGTAGTTGATGAGGAGACGGTTCTGCCAATCACGACTCACACTATAAGAGTTACCTATACCAAGGCAGCTCTTTCAAATAAGCTCGATGAGGACATCTATCAGATCCCGATAGAATTCAAGGTGTATTCAGGAAGTGCATTTGAGGACGAATCTCTTACATATGCTAATTTTGGTTTGTATCTTTATGTGTATATGCTTGATTCAAGTAAAAATACAATTACTGTTACGACTACGCCAAGCGGAGGAGATTACGTCAAGTATACAAATGCTCGTATTTATCTTGAAAAGGTAGATCCAAGCAAGGCATCATAGTTCCTCTATGAGGGAATCTATTATTTGAGGATAGGTAGCTTATTACGAATATTTAAAACAAAAACGGTCCAGCGGCTATAACAGGTCGCTGGACCTTGGCTTTATTATCGAATATGGCTGCGGTGGGGGGTGTGTCCTTTTGGGGTGTTGACAGTCGTTCCGACGACGCTATGACCCATATCAGCAGACACCGCCACCACATCGACTCCTTCAAAAATGAGGAGCGAGGCATGCAAATGTCGTAGGGAGTGAATGGTTCGGAACGGTATTCCGATACGCTTGCAGTAGCCTTTCAGCCACTCAAAGGGTGTTTGCGGATTCATGGGCGCACCGTTCCACTTGGTGAACAGCCTGTCATGATCCTCCCACTTTGTGCCGAGCTGCTCCGCTTCCTTATCCTGCTCTGCTTTGAACTGCTTCAGCAGATCCATTATCGAGACAGGCATTTTTGAAACTCGCTTTGACTTTCGTGTTTTCGTGGTGTCGGTGTATATGCCTTTCTCTTTCGTGTACTGCGAGGTTCTGCGCACATGGATAAGGCTGTTTTCAAAGTCGATGTCTTTCCACTCAAGACCAAGCATTTCGCTGCGGCGGTAACCGCTGTATATCGAAAGCAGCAGATAGACCTGATATTTGAGCGGCTCGTTTTTCAGATTATCATACAATATTTTGACCTGCTCAATTGTATATATCTGTTTTTCTTCCTGCTCCTGTTTCGGAACAACAACCCTGCGGCACGGATTATCTGTCAGCATACCCATGCGGATTGCGTAGCTGAAAACATCGCTGATAAAGCTGAGATGATGCACTGCAGTCTTGCGTGACAGTGGCTTGCCATTATTCATATTCTTTCCGTTGACGAGCAAGTCGGTCACGAATTTCTGAATGTCACGAGACGTTATTTTATCAAGCCGCTTGTGTCCGATTGCAGGATATACACGCTTTGTTAGCTGTTTCATTCTCGCAAAAGAGGTCGGGCGCAGATTGATCTTAGCGTACTGTTCAAACCATTCTTCTGCAAATTTTTCAAACTTGACCGCCGCTGTGATCTGACCCTTTTTACATTCTTCCTCAAACA